>JAJRXJ010000287.1 GCA_024276355.1 Actinomycetes bacterium
CTGGTCCTCGATGTGGTAGCCGGGCACGCCGACCTCCACGAAACGTCGAATCAGGTTGCGAACGTGGGCGTCGCCGCCGTGGCCGGTGTCGGCATCGGCGATGATGAACGGCCGATAGTCGTGGACCTTGGCGTTGGCCCGCTCGTCGGGACTCATGCGCTGGAGGCGGAATTGCTGGTTCTTGTCGGCGGCCAACAACGCCCGCACCAGAACCGCAGCCTCGTCGGGCACCTGGCTCAGCGGATAGCTGGCCAGGTCGGCCCCCGGATCCTCGTTGACGGATCCCTTCGCCGATGTGGCCCAGCCACCCAGGTAGATGCCCTCGATACCCATGCGCTTCATGGCCGCGGCCTGACCCGGGGTGTAGGGACCGAACGTGGTGATGCACTTCTTCTGTTCGAACAACTCACGCAAGCGGGCATAGAACCCCTCGGCTGCCTGACGCGCCACCGTGTAATCCGTGGGAATCGTGCCCCGCTGTTCAGCTACCTGGCGGGCCGAATACAGACGGGTGATCGACTGGAATCGGCTGCCCGACATCCACTCGGCGATTTCTGCGATCTCATTGTCGAACGACGACATGGCTCTCCTACGGGGTTACCACCGACGTATCTCAGCCGGTTGGGACGCCCAATCTTGCGGGATGTGAGTCAGTCGTTCCTCGCCGCGACAATCGAAACAACTGAAGATATTTGCTGCTGGACGTCGTCGGGCGAGCCGCCATTGCCGAAAAGTGTGTCTCCCATACCCACCGCCAAGGCCCCGGCATCGAAAAATGCCGACATGTTCTCGATTGTGACTCCGCCGGTGGCCATGAACGGACGCTGCGGATAAGCAGGCGCCACCGCGGCCAGAAACGCCGGGCCCGGCGGATCGGCCGGAAACAGCTTCAACACATCTGCTCCGGCGGTGATCGCCATCTGTATCTCGGCCGGAGTCTGCACCCCCGGGATCGTGAGCATGCCCAGTTCGACGCTGCGCTTCGCGGTGGCGACATCGACCCCGGGAAGCACACAGAACGTGGCCCCCGCAGCCGCGGCGCGCTCGGCGTTGGCGACGGTCCAGGTGGTGCCCACCCCTACCGAGGCCCGGTCCCCGAAACGGCCCGCGAGCATCTCGACATCGTGAATGGCGCGGTCGTAGTCCATCGTTATCTCGAGACTGCGCACCCCTCCCTCGACCAACGCGTCGGCCAGGTCGACGATCCGATCAGCCGGCACTTGCCGCAGCACGGCCATGATCCGGTCCTGCTCCAGACACTTCATTGCGTGGGTTCTGATGTCCACGGGACTCCTCGGTGATCATGTGGCGGACCAAGCCGCCACGGGGTCCGATCATTCCCCACCGATGGATCTGCCACAAGTGACGCCATCGCATAGCTTGGGACGTTCAAGTCGAGCAACGGGGGAAGAATGGATCTGGATGGCAAAACGGCGCTGATCACCGGAGGCGCCCACCGTGTCGGGAGGGTCATGACTCTCACCTTGGCTGCCGCCGGAGCCAACGTGGTCATCAACTACAACTCGTCAGCCGATGCCGCCGACTCCACCGCTGCCGAGGCCGAGGCCATGGGAGTGTCGGCCATGCCGGTGCAGGCCAGTGTCTCCGATTACGACGCGGTCGCGGCGATGGTCGAGGCCACCAAGTCGCGTTTCGGGGGAGTCGATGTCCTGGTCAACAACGCTTCGGTGTTCATCAAGGACAAGTTTCCCACCGACGACCTCACCATCTGGCATCGGTCAATCGACACGCTCGTCCATGGTCCGTTCTATTGCAGCAACCTCGTTGCTCCATCCATGCTCGAGCGCGGCGGCGGGGTCATCGTCAGCATCAGCGACCTCTCGGCTCTCGAGCCCTGGCCCGGATTCGCCGGGCACAGCGTCGGCAAGGCTGCCATCCTCGCCCTCACCCGGCAGCTCGCCTTGGATCTGGCGCCCACGATCCGGGCCAACGCAGTCATTCCGGGACCCACTCTGCGACCCCACAACTACACCGACGCCAAATACGAACGAACCGCCGCCAACACGCTCCTTCACCGTTGGGGCACTCCCGAGGACATGGCCAACGCCATGAAGTTCCTGGTGGAAGCCGACTACATAACCGGCGAGGTGATCACCGTCGACGGCGGTCAACGATTCGGGCATCGGCAGACCGAGTCCGGTTGAGCAGATGATCGAAATCGGTGCCCACATCGTCCCGCTGATGCCACCCGACATGGTCGTCGAGGTGGCCAAGGAAGCCGAGCGGATCGGATACGACTACTGCCTGGTGGCCGACGAGGGTTTCCATCCCGACGTCCATGCCTGTTTGGGGGCGATCGCCCGCGAGACCGACCGCATCAGAATCGGGGCGGTAACCAACGGATACACCCGCCATCCGGCTGTCACCGCGGCAGCGATGGCGACGGTCAACGAGATGTCGGATGGTCGGGCCTTCGTCACTCTTCTGGCCGGCGGTTCGATGGTGCTCTCCCCCATGGGCATTCCCCGCGAGAAGCCGTTCCGTACCGTGGCCGAAACCATGGAGATCATGCAGTCGTTGTGGAGCGGCGAGGAGATCACCTGGGAAGGCTCGAGATTCTCACTCGACCACGCCTCCCTCGGGATGGGACCACAGTCGATACCCATCTGGGTGGCCAGCCGGGGACCAATGTTGCTACGCCACGCGGGCCGACACGCCGACGGGGCCCTGATCACCGTCAAGCCCGATCTCGGCGCCGCGTTCGACATCGTCGACACTGCCGCCGATGGCGAGGGTAGGGCCAGGCCCAAGCACATATATCTGGGTCGCATCTGCTACACGCCCGAGATGCTCACCGAGCAACGGCTGACTCTTCCCTACGTGTTGATGGACTCCCCCACCAGGGTCCTCAAGTCTCTCGGGCTCGACGAGTCCCAGATCGCGCTGATCGTCAAGGCCGCGGCCGACAACACCCCTCGACTGCTGGAGCCCCTCACCACCCTTGATCTGCTTGCCAGGTACCAGGTGGCGGGTACCCCCGCCGAATGCTCCGACCAGCTCGGGGCTCTCACCACCCAACATCACCTCGACGCGTTTTTTGCCGACGTCTTGTTGGACAATCTCGCGGACAATGTCACACTGATGGAGGAGACATACGCGATCGTTGCCGCTGCCGGTTCCGGCGGATTCGACTGATCCAAGTCTCGTTCAATTGTTGAAAGGAACCGAATGACACAGAGAAGACTCAACCGTATTCTGCAATCCGACGGGCGGGCCGTGATCGTCGCGCTCGACCACGGGCTGATCGATGGTCCATGCCCGGGCTTCGAGAAGCCGGCCGACACCATCGCCAAGGTCGTCGCCGGCGGTGCCGACGCCATCCTCACATCCTTCGGCATAGCCACCCGATTCACCTCGTCACTCAACCGAGTCGGGCTGATACTCCGGGGCGACGGCGCGGCCACCAA
>JAJRXJ010000288.1 GCA_024276355.1 Actinomycetes bacterium
CGCCGACGGCACCGAGTTCATCCCCCGGGTCATCGAGATGATGAACGACCTGCTCACCCCGGCCTTCCCCGGTCCGAGAACGGTCATGAACGGCGCCCCCGACGGCGCGCGGCGGATGACCGCCCTGTTCCCCCTGGCCGAGGATATCGTTGATGAGCTCCTCACTCACCCGGTGCTCGCGGGAAGCAGCACCTTCTTCGACACCCAGAACGACTCGTACCTCGAGCTGCTTCTGCGCGGCATGACCATCTTCGCCCGCACGATTCTCGTCAACAAGGGCGGCGGCATCGGCGGCAAGGACAGCGTCGTCGAGGCCAGCTACCCGTTGCTGAGGGAATTGATCGACGATCCGGACAACGGCGCTCGCGGATATCTGGGCGCCGGCAACCCCAAGCCGCCCTCCGATCAGACCACCACGCCGGGCACGAGCGTCCTCGACCAGCTTCTCAACCCGCCGCTCCAGAAACTCCTCGGCGAGAGAAGCTCGGAGCTGGTTCCCCTTCTCCGGCAGATTTCCAACATTATCGATCCGCCAAGCAGCGACGTGAGCGATCTCGTGCACTTCGATCCGGCCTTCGCGCTTACCGCTTCCGTGGTCGCGAACCCGATCGACAGGAACCCGCCGCTGCTCAGGGTCATCATGGAGACCAGCCAGGCCTGCATCGACGCCGACCTCGACGGCCTCGATTGCGATGTGAGCGGCGGCGACCAGTGGCCGATGGACGCCATCACCGACATCGTCAACATCATGCTCACTCCCGTCGGCACGCCGGGCGGCGGCGACAACGTCGATCCGAACTACCCGGCCCAGACGGTGAACACCGAGGTCTGCGACGAGGGCTGGTTCGGTGGGGATAAGCCGATCGACAAGATCCTGCCGATCCTCGACGGCTGGCTCGACCAGATGGCTAAGAACGACGACCCGGCCAACGATCCGGCCCAGGCCGTCTTGAGGCCGGCGCCTTTCAACACCACCTTGGCCACCCCGAGGAGCATGCTCCGGGTTCTTATCGACGGAGTGTTCGACGACCCGTCCACCGACGAGTGGCAGCTCACCGCTTGGTACGACGATTGTCTCGCCACCGCCGTGCCGCCCTGCACCGGCACCATTTCCGCCGGCGACGGCGTGGCCGTGGCGCAGAACACCATCGACATCCTGCCCGAGCTGATGAACACCATGACCCGCTTCGGCTTCCCGAACGCCAGGACCGACCCGACCCTCGACCGCCCCGGCGACCTGAACTCGGTCTTCGAGTCCGCCGCCGGTATCAGCGTCGACAGTCGTTACCTCTCCAACACCCGCCTCGGCATCGATGTGGCGATCGCCCTCGACGGTCCGTTCCGCGTCGGCGCCTCCAGCGCCTCGGGCGGCCTGGGGATCGTCTACTTCGAGCAATCCCTGGTGCGCGAGCTCCTCGACTCCATTGTGGACCTCGACAACACCTCGGCCATCAACGAGTTGCTCGTGACCTTCGACCGCATCGCCGAGGACATCACGCCGCTTAACAGCTCCATGAGCGTTCCGGACACGGTGCGCCTCTCGCCCACGGCGATGCACGCCCTGGCCGATCCGGACAACGACGGCATCACCTACGACGACGGTGTGATCGACGACTTCCTGCCGATCGTCAAGGCCTTGGTCAGGAACGCCAACACCGCCCAGCTTATCGACATCATGCGGGCCGTGCGGGCCTGCGGCGTCTACGATCCACCGCCGGGAGCGGCCACCGACATCCTGGGCGGCGAGTTCCTGCGGGCCGCCGAAGACATGACCCTCTCCATGCTCGACGCTTATTCCGGCACTTACTCCGGCAACTGTCCGGGCGCCGGAGTTCCCGGCACCGGCCGGACCGGCGGGCCGCTCGACGGCATGGTCGAAAAGGGTTACGACTTGGTGACCGGCTGTCCGGCCGCTTGTACAAACTCGACGACTCTCAACGCCAGGGAGATCTGGTCAGGCGACACCAACATGGTTGAGGTCGGCGTCGGACCGGGAGCGTTGGTCGACATCATATCTTTGAACAACCCGTCGTATACGTTGCTCTTCACATCACAGGTCACTACCGTTGGCGATGCCGGCGCCGGTCTGCCGTACGAGCTCTATACCCTGGAACTTGCCGGCACTTTGCCGGCCGGTACTCAGGACCGCACCGGCCTCTCCTTCAGGGTCCACCAGGTGCGCGAGCCCTTCAACGGCTGCCAGGGCGGAACCGCCATAGGCGCCCAGGCCACGGCCATCAACCTCGGGTACGGCACTACAATGGCCCTCGGCAGCCCCATGTGGCCCGGCGATACCGACCCGTACCGCAAGGGCCGGATGGACTTCCTCCTCCAGGCCATGAACCACTTGGCCGACGACGTTACCGGGGCCATGGACCGACTGATCGGCAACGGCCAGAACACCAACGTCAACTCTCGCGGCGTCATCGACGCGCTGGTGAGCCCGGACGTGGTCAACGGCAAGCCGTCGATCATCGACGAGTTCCTGCCCGCGCTGCAGACCCTCTTCAACGATACGACGCTTAGGGGGCACCTCTCGGAGATGCTGACCCTCCAGGCGCGGATCATCAACTTCCCCGATTACGTGACCGAGGTCTACGACCGCTACCCGATGCCGGTGGTCTCGGGCTACACCGATCCTAACGGCACCTACGGCGGCGACGGCATTCTCGACGCCGTGGACTACATGCTGATCGGCGCCGACGCCATCCTGGAAAAACTCTCGGTCAGCTCCGGCGAGGACGGCTGCACCCCTGACACGACGCTCCAGTACGCCACCGTGGGCGTTACCGCCGGCTGCCTCTCCACCGCCGATCCGGACATCGTCGGCTACACCGACGACCCGGGCTTCCTCTTCGCCGAGCTCGCCGGGATGATCAGTCGGGACGTCTTCACGAACCTGATGCCCGGCATCCAGATTCTCATGGAGTCGATCGACAACACCGGCACTTTCGCCGCTGGCACCCGGGACTACGATCCCTGGTACGGCGCGACCCCGGCCCTCAGGGTGGACTCCGACACCATGACCGCCATCACCAAACGGATCCTCGGCAGCGCCAACGGCGACGACACCCTGGTGACTAACCAGTGGCCGCCGATCTTCGGCAGCACGGCGGGCGTGGGCTTCGTGCACAGCGGTCCCGTGGAGGAGATGATGTTCGCGGCCAAGGAACTCATCCTGCAATGGCGCGACGTGGACCCCATCGCCGGCGTGCACGGACCGGTGGCCAGGAACCGCGTCGAGGCGATGCTTAACCTCATGAGCGAGCTGACCGGCGTATCCGGACCCGACTACCTCGACGGCGTGTTCGAGATCATGAACTCCATCGTCAACGACAACACGGTGGGCAACGTTCCCGTTCCGCCTTTCGACGGCGGCCGCGACATCGACCCGGTGCTCGGCATCCAGCGCAACCTCGCCAACCGGCTTTACGGCGGCGTCGGCGTGCCTACCTCGTCCGACAACAACAGCCCGCTGGACGTCATCGGCGACCTGATCGACTCGATGATCCACGATCCGGCCGTCACCTTCGACGACTGGGGCGTCACCGCCACAAGCGACTTCGGCAACGTGGGCGTGGACGACGAGCGACCGGTGCAGCCGATCTTCGACCACGACACCTTCGACGCACTGGCCCCGACCTTCGCCTACGATCCGTCCGATCGCTCCCTTTGGGGCGCTCTCGTCAACGGCCTGCCCTTCATCGCCGAGATAATGGGCGACCAGACTACTTCGCTTACCGACGATCCGAACCGCGACTTCGATCAGTGGGTCACCAACGTGCTCGTCGCCGACGCCCTGCTGGCCGATATCCAGACGCTGATCCCCGGTAACGCCAACAGCACCGAGCCTCTGCTCATCGACCCGCTGCAGTCCGACGACTGGAACCGGGACGGCGACATCACCGATTCCGGTCTCACCGGGACCACCAGTAACCCGAACGCCAACGGTCCCTTCGGGGACGCCACTCCCCCTCAAGGCGGCGCCGCCTGGACCGAGCGGGACAACATGATCGCCTCGGGCTGGGCCGCGGCGGCCACCACTTCGAGCATGTCGCCGAGCGCCCGTTACCCGCTCGACGGCATCGTAACGCAAATCGGCGTGCAAGGCATCGACGAGGCTCTCCTCGACGGCCTGGCCGACATAATCGCCGACGAGGACACGACCTACGTGGTCGATCACAAGAACTCCAACACTATCCTGGACAAACGCTACACGGTGCGGTTCGTCAACACCCCGCCGGTGGACCAGGGATTCCTTGACCTTTTGGTTGCGCTGGGAGACGTGCTGCTCAGCACCAACCAGTAGAAACTGTAAACCACTACGGGGGCCCCTCCGCGGGGAGGGGCCCCCAACAGCTTTCAACACTCTTTAGAAAGAACAAGCGAGTCCGGCAGGTCTCGCTTGTTTTTTATAAACCGAAAAAGGGGCGCTTAGTGCTCTCTAGTCAGGCGAAAGGGCTTAAATCCCTCGTGGCGGTCGCCCTCTGCCTTCTCTTCGGCTGCTCCGGAGGGGACTTCAGCGGACCGCGCGGAGAAGAGCGCCGGATATACCAGATAATCCTCGAATCTCCCCTGAAACTCGTATACCCCAAAAAATCGAACGAGACCGTCGTCACCCGGGAACTGGTGGACATCAGCGGGGTTACCTTCCCCTATACCAAGATTGAAGTCGAGGGAGTCGCCCTCGCCAGGGAATTGAACCCCGCCTCCCCGTCTCCGGGGCAAGTGCTTTTTTCGGTGCGGGGAAAGAAAGAATCTAAGCTCACCGGAAAGTCGCTGGAAATCAGAAGTCTCCGGGCCACGGTGGAAGGCGACGGCCTCGCGTCGGCGACGGGCAGAACGAGAAGCCCCAAGGACTCCGAAAAGGTCGTCGTGGAGCTGGAGGTGCTAAATCACGAGGACCGGAGCCGCTGGAAGGGAAGCGCGGAGGCGAAGGGAGACGGCTCTTTTACCATAGATCGAATCGAGCTCACGCCCGGCAAACAGACCTGGACCTTCAGGACCCACCTCGAATTCGGCACCCGCCTGGCCGGTGAGTACACGGTGAAGGATATCGTTTTCGTCAGAAATCCGGAGTGGATGCAGAGCGGGGTGACCATCAGGGACGGCACCTCGATCACCGACGACGACCGC
>JAJRXJ010000289.1 GCA_024276355.1 Actinomycetes bacterium
GATCCTATGACGCGTCGTGGGGCCGGGTGTCGTTCATGTTTCCCTAACAGGTTGTTCATCGGATGGTGTTGGTGTTCTCAGGGTCTTCTTACCTTGGTTGGCGATGGTGTCTTCCAGAGAGAACAACCCACCCCCCAATGAACCTCTCGAGGAGAAACCGTCATGAAGAAACCGCTCGCAGCGACACTGATCGCCGCCACCGCCATCAGCGGCGCCGCCGCCGGAGCCACCCTGCTGGCCCCGGGCGTCTCCGGAGCCCAGGACACCACCACGGCCCCGTCGACCGCACCCGGCCCCGATGTTCAACGCCGCGACCCGGCCGCACACATCACCGAAGCGCTCCAGCCGCTCGTCGACAACGGCACCCTCACCGATTCCCAGGTTCAGGCAGTCATCGAAGCGTTGCAGGCCGCCCGCCCCCACCGCGGCGACCACCCGGGGCGCCCCAACCTCGACAGTGTCGCGGCTGTGTTGGGAACCGACGCCGACACTCTCGGCCAGGAACTGCGTGACGGCCAGTCGCTGGCCGATATCGCCGCCGCCAACGGTGTCGACACCCAAGACGTGGTCGACGCGATCGTCGCTCAGATCGACGAACGCATCCAGGCTGGTGTCGATGCCGGCAAGCTCGACCAGACCAAAGCCGACGAGATGCTCGCCAACGCCGAAACCCGAGCCCAGGCCATCGTCAACGGCACCGCCCGACCCGACGGACCCCGCGGCCACCACGGACCCGGCCAGAACGGCCCCGGCTTCGGCGGACCCGGCCAGGGCGGACCCGGCCAGGGCGGACCCCAGACGCCCGCCGGCGCCTGACCAAACCCAAACCACCCCCCAAAGCAGAGTGCCGAGGCCCAAAGCCTCGGCACTCCCGCGTTCCCACGATCTATTGTCGGCGCCGAACGCCCCGAAGCCAGGAGACGACCGTGGCCGACACCATGTGGTCAACCATCCCACAACTGATCGAAAGCTCAGCCGAGCGATTCCCGGAGCTCGAAGCCATCGTCGACGAAGAGATCCGATGGACGTTTCCCGAGTTCCGCAACCGCATCCATGACGCAGCCCGGGCATTCATGGCATCGGGAATCGACAAAGGCGACCGGGTCGCAGTATGGGCCCCGAACATCCGGGAGTTCGCGGTGGCCGCACTCGGGGTTCATGTGGCCGGTGGTGTTCTGGTGCCGATCAACACCCGCTGGAAGGGCCGCGAAGCCGCCGACGTGCTCACCCGCAGTTCGGCCCGGATCCTGTGCACGGTCACCGACTTCCTCGACACCGACTACGTGTCGCTGCTGAACGATTCCGGCACCCCGAAGTGTGTTGAGGAGATCATCGTCCTGCGGGGGACCGTCCCACCTACGGCAACCGCGTTCGGCCAGTTCCTCGAGCGCGGTGCCGATGTCACCGAGGCCCAACTCGGCCAACGCTCGGATGCTGTTTCAGGCGACGACATGTGCCACATCATGTTCACATCCGGCACCACCGGCGCTCCCAAAGGGGCGATGTTGATCCACTCGGCGATCTGTCGGGCCTACGACGCCTGGGCCGGCGTGATCGGCCTCACCGCCGGTGACCGCTACCTGATCGTCAACCCGTTCTTTCATTCGTTCGGACTCAACGCCGGAATCCTCGCCTGCCTGATGAAGGGCGCCACGATCATCCCGCATCCGGTGTTCGACGTGCCGTCGGTGATGCGACGCATACCCGAGGAGTCGGTCTCGGTGCTGCCCGGTCCACCGGCGATCTACCAGACGATCCTCAACCACCCCGACCTCGACACGTTCGACATGTCGACCCTTCGACTCGCGGTCACCGGCGCCGCACCGGTGCCGGTCTCGATGATTGAGCAAATGCGTTCCCAACTCGGCTTCGAGACGATCATCACCGGCTACGGCCTCACCGAGACCTCCGGCATGGCCACCATGTGCCGCGAGGGCGACCCGGCCGAGACCATCTCACGCACGTCGGGCCGGGCCATACCCGATGTGGAAGTACGGATAGTCGACCCCGATGGCGATGAGGTCCCGCGGGGCGAACCCGGCGAGATTGTGGTTCGTGGCTACAACGTGATGCTCGGGTACCTCGACGAACCCGACAAGACCGCCGAGACGATCGACCCCGACGGGTGGCTCCACACCGGCGACATAGGTGTGATGGACGACCAGGGCTACATCGACATCACGGATCGTCTGAAGGACATGTTCATCAACGGCGGGTTCAACGCCTACCCGGCCGAGATCGAATCGCTGATGCTCGCCCACCCCGAGATCGCCCAGGTGGCGGTGGTGGGGGTGCCCGACCAGCGCCTCGGCGAGGTCGGTTACGCGTTCGTGGTGCCGGCTTCGGGCACCAGTCCCAACCCCGGTGACATCATCGCCTGGTGTCGAGACGAGATGGCCAACTACAAGGTGCCCCGCCATGTTGAGCTGATCGACGAACTACCTCTCAATGCCAGCGGCAAGGTCCTCAAGTACGAGCTGCGAGAACGGGCCAACACCCGGATGGAATGAGCCCGTTCAGCTCTCCTCGACCAACGGCACGACCTCTTCGGCGAACAAGTCGATCTGGTCGAGATACTCGGCGAGATCGCGGGCCCGGAACTTGAGATGGATGGTGTTGGCCCCGACCTCGCGGGCAGCCCTTATCTCAGCGGCGAAGCCCTCCGCTCCCCCGGCATACATCGCGGGCGGGAGACCCTCGGGACGGTCGCCGAGCAGATAGGCCCACGGTGTCATGTAGCCGATATCGAAGCTCCGATCGGCACGCCCCGCCGCCTCGGCCGCGCCGAGCATCGTGTCGATCGCCTCGGCGTACTGCTCCTTGGGGTTGCCCATCGGAATCCAACCATCGCCAACACGTCCGGCTCGCCGCCAAGCCGCCCTGCCCATGCCTCCCACCCAGATCGGCAGCTCAGCGGGCGGTTGGGGGGCCACCCCCATGTCGTGATAATCGAACAACTCTCCGGAGTGGGACACGTAGGCGTCGGCGAACGCGCCCCGCACCGCGTCGAGGGTCTCGTCGAGTCTGCGGCCGCGGGTGTGGAAATCGACACCGAGTGCATCGAACTCGGCCTCCACATGGCCGGCTCCAACCCCGAGAATCGCCCGGCCACCCGACAGATGGGCCAACGTACCGAACGACTTGGCCGTTTGCAGAGGATGCCGATACGCCGCCACCCACACCACCGACAACAGACGCACCGACCGAGTTTGAGCCGCCAGGAAACCAAGGGTGGCCACCGTGTCGTACCAGGTGGTGGTCATGTGGGCCGCGTAGTCGTTGTCGGGTATGGCGACATGGTCGCACACCCCCACAAACCCAAATCCCCGATCGTCGCAACGCTTGGCGATCGCCACCAGATCATCAACGGAGGCCGACGACTCCCACGGGTCGGCGAGCGTGCGGGTGAGGGTCTGGATCGGAAGCTGGATTCCCCAGGTCCAGTCGCCCGGCGCGACGACGGGAGCCATGTCAGGTGGGCGAAGCCGGCGGGGTGATCCCGTATATGAGCTGCATCGCATCGCGGGTGGCTTCCACCACCGGCATCGGGCGGCCGGACTCGAGCCCGATGTGGGAGGCCACATCAAGATCCTTCTCGGCCAGCGCAATCATCCGCTGGAGCATCTGACCGAACTCACCCTTGAGCTTGCTGTCCGAATCCATGGTGAGAAGCGGGAAGAACTGCTCGGTGAGACTGCCCAACATCCCGAGATGACGCCACGCCTCGATCAGCTTGTGGCAGTCGACACCCTCCTGCATCGCCACCTGATACGACGCGCTCGCAGCGGCCTGCTGGAGGTAGGTCATGACGTTGAGCCCGACCTTCAAAGCCATGCCGGTGCCGACGGTGCCGGCCTCGATGACCGTGCCGCAGGCGTCCAGCGCCTCCTTGGCCCGGTCCGGGATGCCACCTACCGGCACTCCCACGGTGATGGCCAGGGTGCCGGCCTCCGCGGCCTGCTTGCCACCGGCCACGCCGGCGTCGAACAGGATCACTTCGCTCTCGTCGGCGAGCGCACACAGGTCTCGAACGGTGTCGGGGTGGACGGTGGAATGGATGGCGATACTGGTCTCTTGGGCGGCCCCAACAAGAATTCCGTTGTCGCCGGTGACAACATCAACGACGTGAACATCAGTTGGCACACAAACCCCGACGTGATCGCACTTTCGGGCCACATCGGCGGCCGACTCTCCGGCCTCCGCCCCCTCGCTCACGAGCTTGGCGACCGCCTCCGTGGAGAGGTCGAAGACCACCACATCGTGGCCGGTGGCCACGAGCCTGCTGGCTATGGGCGCACCCATGGCGCCCAAGCCGATGAATCCGATTCGCGCTGTCATTTCCAGACCTTCCGAGCATCAGTCGACCGTGCGGTCAACCCCAGCTACCGTAACCAATGCATGGCCGCAGAACCGAAACGACGGTGAGATACACGGCAATTCTCGTCTCTTTGCTCGTCCTCACCACAGCCTGTGGCTCAGGCCCGTCGTCGCCGACCACAACTGTGGGCCCGCCCGCCGACGCATCCGACTCATCGGCCTCGCTCCCCTCTTCCACCGCAGGGTCAACCGGGACCTCAGCCAGTGCCCCGCTCACGGCCTCGTTCACCGGAGTCACGCCCGACACGATCACCATCGCTGTCGTGTCGGTCGACTTCGAAAAGCTCCGGGACGTTTTCGGTGTCGATCTCGACTATCAGGATCCCGAGTTGGTGATGAGGCCGTTGATCGACGACCTCAACGCCAACGGCGGCATCAACGGCCGCAAGATCAAAGCCATCTACCGCAAGTTCCTGCCTGTCGGGGCCACCGACGCCGACCGGGTGTGTATCGAGGTAACCGAGGACATCGGGGTGTTCGCGGTGTTCGGCGGTTTTGTGGGACCGGGGGCCCAAGAAGTCAACTTGTGTCTCACCGAGACCCACGACACCATGCTGATCGGTCTCCCCGGCACCGCCGAACAGTACGCGCGGTCGACGGCACCGTGGATTGTCGATGGCATGGGACAACGGCGACAGTCGCTGGCGCTCGTGTCCCTTCTCGCCGACCAGAACCTCCTGGCCGACAAGGTCGCCGTATGGTCCTCCAACTCCGATCTCTACCCACTCGTACCCGACGTGAAGGCTGCGCTGGAGGCCGCCGGCTCAGAGGTGGTGTTCACCGGAGTGCAGTCGGCTCCGGCATCCGACTTCATCGCCTCCGACGACGAATACCGTCTGATCCTCGACAAGGCCCAGGCCGAGGGAGTCGGCGCGGTCTACTGGCTGGGCAACGGACTGTCGCCCCCCAAGCTCCACGCATCCGACGCACCCGAGATCGCCATCTACGACCCGTTCGCCGATCAGCTCGTGGGAGCCCTGCGCGATGTGCCCGACATCGACAAGGTCACCTTCTACGGCACCGGTACCTTCCCGAAAATCTTCCGCGAGGACCCGCTCCTCGATCGCTGCATCAGCATCGTGGAGGCAGCCACCGACATCGTTGTCCAGCGCCCCGAGGATTACCAGCAGGGTCAACCCGACTGGTATCAGGACGTCACCACCAACTGCGAGCAGTTGGAAATCTTCCGGTTGGCCGCCACCGCCGCGGGCCCCAACCTCACCAACGACACCTTCCTCGCCGCTGCCGAATCACTGGGTACCGTGGCGTTGCCCGGCGAGCTGGCGGCGTCGATTCGACCGGGGAAATACGACGTCTCGGATGCCACCGGCCTCGTCAGGTTCGACGCGGCCGCCAACGGCAAGGGCGACTTCGTTCCGATCGGACCCACTAAGGTTTTCGACTGAAGCCGCTCCGCGGCGAAACGAGCCGAGTCTGGCGTGCGACCGACATGCCCCGCGCCTAGCTTTCGACCATGACCACGGTTCAGACCGTCACCGGCCCGATCGACAGTTCCGAACTCGGCCGCACCCTGATGCACGAACACCTGGTGATCGGCTATCCGGGGTGGGAGTCGGCCACCCTCGACCAACCCGACCGATCGGAGATGCTGAGAATCTGCATCGGCCGGATCGAGGAACTCCAGGACCTCGGTTATCGCTCGATGGTCGACCCGTGCCCATCGGACCTCGGGCGCGACCCCGAACTCGCCCTCGACGTGGCCGAGGCAACCGGGTTCAACATCATCTGTGCAACCGGGCTCTACAAGAGCGATCAGGGCGGTCACGCCCATTGGGAAGCCCGGGCCCGATACGAAGACATCGTCGGCCCGATTACGGAACTGTTCGTGAGCGAGATCACCAACGGAATCGGATCCACCGGGATAAGGCCGGGGATCATCAAAGTCGGCACCGGCACCGGCACCATCACCGAACATGAATCCCACGTGTTCGCGGCCGCTGCCGCAGCCTCGCTGGAAACCGGGGTGCCGATCACCACCCACACCGACGAAGGCACCCTCGGCGATGTCCAACAACGAATCCTCACCGAAGCGGGAGTCGCGCCGCATCGAATGGTGATCGGCCACTCGTGCGGCACCACCGATGGCGACTACCACCGAGCCATCGCCGAACGCGGCAGCTACCTCGGCTTCGACAGATTCGGTATCCCGTTCCTCGATGACAACGACCGTGTCACATCGCTGGCCGCGCTCATCGCGGCGGGCGCCGGCGACCGGGTGGTGGTGTCCCACGATTCGGTCTGGTGCTGGCGGGGCAATCCGTGGCCGGTCGGGCTGCGAAAGCTCGTGGCCGAGAAGTTCGTGCCGACGCTGTTCGACAACGAGATAATCCCGAAGCTGCGCGCGGCCGGGGTGGCCGACTCCGACATCAACCGCCTCACCCATGCCAATCCCCGGTCGTTCTTCGAAAGCCGGCCCCTGCCTTCGCTGGACTGACCGGGTGGCCGGACGATGCCGAGAAGCCCGGGCGAGCCTGATTGAGCCCCGGAGCGATCCCCAACGATGCTCCTCGCGATCACTGGCAGGCCGTGAAAACACCACACCAACTGTCACCGGATCGCCGAAACACCTAACGTCTAGCCCGCTCGACCAGAGAGGGGGCCCGACAAGTGAGCGACACCCCGAACGATGCCGTGAACGCGGCCTCGCTCACGGCATCGGTGCTCGAAGAAGAAGCCTCCCGTCAGGCCGCCCAGCAAGAACGCTCCAAGGAGATCCTCTTTGCCGATGATCTGCTTCCCGGGGTCGGCGACGAGTCGATGGCGCTCAGGGAAGGCCTGCTCAAGGGCGGGCTGTACACATTCGTGGTTCTCGCGATAGTCAACTCCCTCGACGAGCTCGAAGGCGCCGCGATCAACATTCTCGGCCCCGACATAGCTGACACGTTCGGTGTGTCCAACGGAACCATCACCTTCTTCTCGGTGGCCTCGGTCGCGTTCTTCGTTCTTGGTGCCGGCCCTCTCGGATGGCTCGCCGACCGCGTGAAGCGCGGCCCGATAGTCGGCTTCGCCAGCGTCGCCTTCGCGTCGTTCGCCGTGTTCACCGCGGTCTCGGTCAACGCCTTCATGTTGTTCTGGGGCCGTTTCTTCTCGGGCATCTCGAAATCCAGCAACATCACCGTCAACTCCACGATGCTCGCCGATGCCTACCCGATACAGATCCGTGGCCGCATGTATGCCCTCAACGCCGGCATGGGCCGGGTGTTCGCGGCCATCAGCCCCGTGCTGGTCGGGGGGATAGCCGCACTCGCCGGTGGTGTTGAAGGATGGCGGTGGGCCTACATCGTCCTCGGCGTTCCAGTGGCCGTGATGGCCGTCTTCGCGTTCCGTCTCCCCGAACCCCAGCGAGGCCAATGGGAACAAGACGACGTTCTCGGCAGCAAGCTCGAAGATGCCAGTCAGATCCCGATCTCGGTCGAAGCGGCGGCGGCGCGCATCTGGCGCATCGACACCATCCGTTTCATGACCATCGCTCTCGCGGCGATGGGGTTCGCCCTGTTCCCGGCGCAATCGATCCAGAGTTTCTTTCTCGACGAGCACTTCGGCCTCACCGCATGGGAGCGGGGCCTCGCCACCGCCCCCACCGGGGCACTGCTGATCATTTTCCTGCCATGGGTCGGGAAACGCTTCGACTCCACATTCAGGACTGATCCTGATCGGGCCCTGCGGATCATCGGACTGCTGCTGTTGCCGGCCACCGTGCTCGTCCCCATCCAATACTCGATGCCCAACGTCGTGCTCTTCGCGATCGTCGGGGCGGTCAACGCAACCTTCCTCGGATCGGCGTTCGCCATGGTCCAACCCGCTGTGCAGAGCGTCGTTCCCTATCGGCTGCGGGGCATGGGCACGGCGATCATCACTTTCTTCATGTTCGCCATTGGTGGGGTGGGCGGCGGCCTGATCTCCGCCTTCCTGCAGGACAGCATCGGTGAGAAGGCCGCCATCATCACCCTCACCATGATCTCGATGCCGATTGGTGGCTTCTATGTGATCCGCGGCTCCTCGCGCCTGCGACGAGACCTGTCGTTGGTGGTGGCCGAACTCCGGGAAGAACAAGAGGAACAGGAGCGGCGAGCCCACGCCGAGGCCGGCTCTCTCCCTCTGATCCAGGTCCACAACATCGATTTCAGCTACGGCCAGGTGCAGATCATGTTCGATTTGTCGTTCGAGGTGAAGCGAGGCGAGACCCTGGCCCTGCTGGGCACCAACGGAGCCGGCAAGTCGACCATCCTCAGGGTGGTCACCGGGCTCGAGACACCGGAACGAGGGGTGATTCGGCTCAACGGCCACACCATCACCTTCGCCACCCCCGAACAACGCGGCGAGCTCGGTATCCAGATGCTTCCCGGCGGTAGCGGCGTATTCACCGGAATGTCGATACGTGACAACCTGGTGATGGGGGCCTACAGATACCGGTCCGACAAGGCCGACGTCGAACGCAGGATCGCCAAGGTCATCGAGCTGTTCCCCGCGCTGGCCGACCGGCTCGATGTCATGGCCGGCGACCTCTCCGGTGGGCAACAACAGATGTTGGCTCTGGCCAGGGTCATGCTCCACGAGCCCGAGGTGTTGATCATCGATGAGCTCAGCCTCGGATTGGCACCCACCATCGTGCAGGACCTCCTCGAGATGATCGACGCTCTCAAGGCCGCCGGCCAGACCATGATCATCGTCGAGCAGTCACTCAACGTGGCGCTCACGGTCGCCGACCGGGCCGTGTTCCTCGAAAAGGGGCAGGTGAGGTTCGAAGGACCCGCGGCCGAGCTCGCCGAGCGAGACGATCTGGCCAGAGCCGTCTTCCTGGGTCGGGAGGGCGGATGACACCAGTGTTGGCCACCTGGGTGGTTCGCCAGATCGTTTTCGACGGCATCGCATCGGGCCTCGTCTACGGGTTGCTGGCCATGGGCATCGTCCTCATCTACCGGAGCACCAAGGTCATCAACTTCGCGGTCGGAAACATGGGGCTGCCCGGCGCGGTGCTGTTCGCCCTCATGATCATCAACTGGTCGTTCCCGTTCTGGATTGCGTTGGGCGTGTCATTGGTGGTTGGAGCTCTGGTGGGAACGGTGATCGAACTGATAGTGGTGCGGCGCCTGTTCGACAGCCCGCGTGTGATTCTGCTGGTGGCCACCGTGGGCATAGCCCAGCTCATGCGAGCGGTCGTGGTGTCCTTCCCGGCGGTCGAAGGCACCCAGAGCCGCTACCCCGTGGCCGTGGGCAGCAAGTTCCGATGGATCGACATCCGGGTCACCGGCTCGTCGCTGTCGATCATGGTGTTGGTTCCTCTGGTGGCCCTTGCTCTCGGCCTGATTCTCAACCGCACCACCTTCGGCAAATCGGTCACGGCATCGGCCGACAACCCCGACCTGGCCCGGCTGTCAGGAATCAACCCCAAGGTCGTGTCAACGTTCGTGTGGACCATGGGCGGACTGCTCTCGACGCTGTCGATGATCCTCCTCAGCGGTGGCGGGGGTGTGAGCGGCCTGACCAATCTTGGACCCTTCACCCTCACCAAAGCACTGGCGGCGGCAGTCATCGCCGGGATGGTGTCATTCCCTCGCGCAATGGTCGCCGGCATCGGAATCGGCGTGGTTCAGAACCTCATCGGTTTCAACTTCTTCAACGATCCCGGCCTGATCGATTTCCTCATCTTCGTCGGGGTTGCGTTTGCGCTCTGGTTCCAGAGCCGTGGCGGAGACAACAGCGTGATTGCGTTCGCCCCCAAGGTTCGGCCCGTGCCCGAATCCCTCAGGTCGATCTGGTGGATCCGCCACATGTCACGCATCGCCATGGTGGTGCTGCTCACCCTCACCGTGGCCGTCACCGCCACCCACCAGTGGAACCCCTTCCTCGACATCAAGTCGTCGCAGTTCCTCACCTACACGTTGATCGTCGGATTCGCCATATGTGCGGCATCGGTCACGGTCGTGACCGGCTGGTCGGGCCAGTTGTCGCTGTCGCAGATGGCGTTCGCCGGAATCGGTGCGCTCACCGCGGCCGCACTCACGCGGGGCATCGAGCTCGACATCGGGTGGCGAAGCGCGAGGCTGCTGCAATTCCACGCCCCTTCGGTGCCGGCTGTGGCCTCGATAGCCATCGCCACCTTCACGACCGCAGCCATCGCAGCCCTGGTGGGCGTCGGGGCGCTGCGTGTTCGCGGCCTGATGCTGGCCGTGTCCACATTCGCGTTCGCCATCGCGGCTCAACAGTACATATACGCCCGCCCATTCTTCAGCAACGGCCGCTCGAGCGTGGCCTTCGACCGAGGATCGATTCTCGGCATCGATCTCAAGGATCAGCGGTCGTTCTTCTACTTCTCCCTCGTCGGTCTCGTCATCGTGCTCATGCTCTTGTCGCGTCTTCGCAGCTCCGGGGTCGGTCGCCGCACCATCGCGGTACGCGACAACGCCGACACCGCCGCCGCCTACACGGTCAACCCAACTCGCGTGAAGCTCATCGCGTTCGCCTTGGCCGGAGGCATAGCCGGATTCGGTGGTGCCATCCTGGGCAACCTGGTGCGCAACATCCGCTACACCGAGGCGCTGTTCCAGGTACAGGACTCGTTGAAAGTGGTGTCGATCGTGGTAATCGGCGGCCTCGGTTCGGTTGCCGGGCCCCTACTCGGCGCTCTGTGGGTGGAAGGGCTTCCGGCGTTCTGGAGGTCGAACGAATTGGTGCCGTTGTTCACCTCGAGCATCGGCCTACTGGTGATCCTCATGTATTTCCCCGGCGGGTTCGTGCAGATTGCCTACGGCTTTCGTGGCACGCTCATCGACTTCGCCGAACGTCGCCTCGACCTGCCGGAGATCACCAAGTCGTCGGTCACCCCACCAGCAGCCATCACCCGCAAGGAGCACCGAGGCCACGTTCCCGACGTGGTGCTGGAGACCAACGACATCACCGTTCACTTCGGCGGCAACTACGCGGTCAGCAAGGTCAGTGTCGAGGTTCGCCGCAACGAGATGGTCGGCTTGATCGGGACCAACGGTGCCGGCAAGTCGACGCTCATGAACGCCATCGGCGGTTTCGTGACATCGAGCGGTTCCGTGAGGCTGATGGGGCGCAACATCAGCAGACTCACACCGCAGAGGCGCGCCGGATGCGGGTTGGGTCGCACCTTCCAGACGGCTTCGCTGTTTCCCGAGCTCACCGTGCGCGAGACCATCCAGGTGGCTCTCGAGGCCCGCCATCGCTCTTCGTTCACATCAACCGCCCTGCTGCTGAACCGCGCCGCCGAGCGCAGGCAGGCGTCCGACGCCGCCGACCTGATCGATTTTCTGGGGCTGGGCCGTTTTGCCGACTCCTACATCTCCGACCTGTCCACCGGCACCCGCCGGATCGTCGAGTTGGCGGGCCTGCTCGCGGTCGATGCCCAGGTTCTCTGCCTCGACGAGCCCACCGCGGGCGTGGCCCAGCGAGAAACCGAGGCGTTCGGACCACTGCTGGTGGAGATCCGCCGGGAACTCGGTGCGTCGATGCTGATCATCGAGCACGACATGCCACTCATCATGAGCATCAGCGATCGTGTCTACTGTCTCGAATCGGGTGAGGTCATCGCCGACGGCGATCCCGACGAGGTCCGAAACAACCCTGCTGTGATAGCCAGTTACCTCGGCACCGACGAGCGTGCCATACAGAGAAGCGACACCGCTCGGGAGGCCTGATGTTCGACACGCTTCGATCGGTGCTCAGATTCCGCCGGTTCGAGACCAACTCCGACCGCCGACGACTGACCCGGGTGGCCAACGTCGCCGACCTGCGCAGGTTGGCCGAGCGCCGTCTGCCCGGTGGGGTCTTCGACTACATCGACGGTGGGGCCGAAGACGAGATCACACTCGCCGGAAACCAGCGGGCCTACAGCGACATCGGCCTACGACCAAGGGTGCTTCGGGGCCTGTCGCATGTCGACACCTCGGCGATCATCCTCGGAAGACCATCACCGATGCCGCTGGTCCTGGCCCCCACCGGTTTCACCCGCATCGCCGATCCCCAAGGCGAACTCGCGGTGGCCCGGGCTGCGGCCCGCGCCGGCGTGCCCTACGGACTGTCCACACTGTCGACCAGATCCATCGAGGAAGTGGCCGATGCCTCCGACAGCGTCACCTGGGGAGGAGACGGCGAGCGTCGACTCTGGTTTCAGGTCTACACATGGCGCGACCGCGGGTTGGTGAAGGAGATGGTGGAGCGAGCCGCTGAGTGTCGCTACGAGGCACTGATCCTCACCGTCGATCTGGCGGTGCTGGGCCGACGCGAACGCGACGTGAGGCGGGGATTCTCCCTTCCCCCGAAGATCGGGCTCGACACGATCATCGACGGCGTCCGCCACCCGGGCTGGACCTGGAAGTTCGTTCGAAGCGAGCCGATCCGGTTTGCCAACCTGTCGCGCGGTGGCGGAAACGACGGCTCAACCGCGGTCAGCCTGGCCGACTTCACCAACAGCCAGTTCCGCATCGATCTGGCATGGGACGACCTCGAATGGTTCCGATCGATCTGGGATGGTCCGATCATCGTCAAGGGAATCCAGACCGTGGAAGACGCCGTGATCGCCCGAGATGTAGGTTTCGACGCCGTGTGCCTGTCGAACCACGGTGGCCGTCAACTCGATGGGGCCCCCGCCCCCATCGACCTCGTCGAGCCGTGCCGGGAGGCCGTCGGAGGCGACGTCGAGATCATTGTCGATGGCGGTTCGCGACGCGGCAGCGACATGCTCAAGGCCCGGGCACTGGGTGCCGACTCGGTGATGGCAGGCCGCACCTACCTCTACGCCCTCGGGGCCGCCGGTGAGCAGGGAGTCGATTTCGTTCTCGATCTGTATCGCACAGGGCTGCATCGAACCATGGCGCTGTGCGGTGTCGACAATCTCGGAGAGGTACATCGAACACTCGTCACCTAAGGTTTCGACCGGACCGGGGGATTTCAATGCAGCGAACCGAACACATCGTCGATGGCAACTTCGTCTACCGATACCAGGGGCCCGACGCCGATCACGCCATGATCGTGATCCACGGCATGGGTGGCCACGGCGGCATATACGACGGGTTCTGTGCCCACCATGCCGAGAAGGGCATCGACGTGTGGTCGATCGACCTTCCGGGCCACGGACGCAGCGCCATGGACAGCCGGCAGGGCCAGTTCCACGTAAGCGAATGGGTCGATGCCTGCGCCACTCTGGCCGAGCACATCCACGACCTCACCGGACTGCCGGTGGTGGCCAAGGGTTCAAGTCTCGGGGTGATGCCCGCCTACGCCGTGCTCGGGGCATCCGAGCGGATCGTGGCCGCGGTGCTCATGGGCTATGCGGTGCCGGGCACGCAGGCGGCTCTCGACAGCCCGTGGCGCACCCCCGATGGGCAGCGGATCCTGGCCGAGGTGGGCGAGTACGCCCGCTTCGACATCCGGCGTTTCATCGACATCGACAAGGACTACGGCTACCCGGGGGCGCTTGAGCAAAAAGAGACCGACCCTCTCAACAGCTGGTACTTCGATCTGGCCTCCTACGCCAGCCTCTACACCTACGACCCTCCCGTCATGCCCGCCGACAACACCAAGCCGATTCTGTTCACCGTCGGCGAGAACGACCCGATCGCCACGCCCGACACCGTGCGCTACGTCGCCTCGATGGTGGGTGGTCCGGTGCAGGTCCACGAACACCCCGGCGGGGTCCACCAGCTCATGATGTTCCACACCGCCGAATACTCGCCCGTGGTGGCCGACTGGTGCCGCCGCCAGATCACAGGAGCAGACACAAAGTGAGCCACCCGTCCGGAGTCCACCACCTGGCCATATCCACCGCCGACATCAAGGGACAAATCGAGTTCTTCACCCAGGTTCTGGGCACCGAACTGGTCGGCCTCTATTGGATGCACGGCCTCGATGCGTGGCACGCCTTTCTTCAGCTCGACGATGCCTGCCTACTCGCGTTCGTCGACATGAAGGCCAACCATGAGATCGATGCCGTGCCCGGAGTCACCCACGCCGGTACCGCCGGCGACCCCTCGGCACCGGGCACCATGCAACACGTGGCTTTCAGGGCCGACACCCTCGACGGCCTGCTCAAGATGCGCGACCGAATTCGCAGCCACGGAGTCAACGTGCTCGGACCGATCGATCACGGCATGTGCCAGTCGATCTACTTTGCAGGGCCGGAGGGACTCACCCTCGAAATGGCGTGGTCCCACGCCCCGGTTCCCGCCGACTTGTGGATCGATCCCGAGGTCGTGGAGTTGGCCGGCATCTCCGCCGAGGAACTCTCGCTGTATCGCAATCCCCCCGCAGATCCCGACGGAGCCCCCGGGTCGGTACCGCAGCCGGCCATCGATCCCTCGAAGCCCAAGATGGGTTACCCGGACGAACTCTGGGAAGCGGTGGTCGCCATGTCGGACGAGGAACTGAGCGCCTCGATGAACTACCCCGACCCACCGGTGACGGTGGCCGAACGCGGCGACCGATACTGAACGCCGGTCAGTCGGAAACTTCCTCGGTGTGGGTGCCGACCACCTCGTGGGTGACCAACGCGTCGGGATGCGGCTCGTCGCCGGTCGCCTCGTCGTCGTCGCTGCGCAACCACACGGTCTGCTGCGGGAAAGGAATCTCGATACCGGCCGCGTCGAGTGATTCCTTGAGGCGCAGACGAAGTTCACGCTCGACCGCCCATTGTTTCGACGGCTCGGTCTTGACCACGAGCCTGATGGCGATACCCGAGGCTCCCAGATCCTGCACGCCCCACACCTCGGGGCGCTCCATCAGCTCGTCGCCGCCCCACTCGGGATCATTCCAGAACTCGTCGGCGACTCGCTGGATAACCCCCTGGGCGATGCGCAGGTCGGTGTCGTAGCTCACCTCGATATCGATCAGGGCACGCGACCAGAGTTGCGAGTAGTTGCCGACTCGGCTGATCTCACCGTTGGGGATGTGCCACACCGTGCCCTTGACATCGCGGATGGTGGTGGATCTGAGAGTTACCTTCTCGACCGTGCCGGTGGCCGCGCCGGCGTCGATCACGTCGCCCACCCCGTATTGATCCTCGATCAACATGAACAGTCCCGACAGGAAATCCTTGACGACGGACTGGGCCCCGAAACCCAGGGCGAACCCCCCGATTCCGGCGCCGGCGATGAGAGGTGCCAGGTCGATGTTGAGCTGGCCGAGCACCAGGAGCGCCGAGAATGACCAGATCAGGGCGGTGGCGATGCTTCGCAGAACAAGCCCGATGGTCTCTGCCCGGGCCTTGGCCCGCAACGACTCTCGTTCCTCGATGAGCAACCGACCGGGCCCGCTGGCCCGTAGCGAGCGGAGCCGGCTGTCGGCGGGAGTCTCGGCGACACCCGCGGCGAACCTGGCGATGGTGCGTTGGGAGACCCGCGAGATGAACCAGGCGACGATCACTATCAGGAGGATCCTGATCGGCTTGTCGACCAGCCATTCCGCGGCCTTGGCGAGGAAATCGTTGTTGGTCCAGCCGTAGACCTTCTCGCAGATGTAGGACGAACCCGCGATCCCGCACACGTCGGTGACATCGGTGGTGGTGGCCTGAGCCAGCAAGGTTGACATGGCCAGAAACTACGACCGGGCGAGGCGCCCGCGGTGGACCTCGGGAACCCGGTTGGGGGTCCGAAGGGTCCGGACCCACATTTGAATAGCGCTTTTGCAAGCTTATTCGGCTATTTTGCCTGCATGAGCTGGTTTCGCATGGGAGAAGTCGCCCAAATGCTCGGGGTAAGCACCGACACCGTCAGGCGCTGGGCCGACAGCGGACGTCTCATCGCCGAACGCACCGACGGAGGGCAACGGAGATTCGATGGTCGGGAGCTGGCCAGGTTCGCCACCGAGATCGCCGAGAACCCCGACGCCCACCCGCGCTCGGTCTCGGCCAGGAATCGTTTCCCCGGTTTGGTCACCAAGGTCACCCGCGACACGGTCATGGCCCAGGTTGAGATCCAGGCCGGCCCCCACCGGATCGTGTCGCTGATCTCCGCGGAGGCGGTCGACGACCTTGGGCTCGAACCCGGTGTCAGGGCGGTGGCGTCGATCAAGTCGACCAACGTGATCATCGAGCGCGCCGAATGAAGCAACTGGTCGCCATCCTCGCGGCTGTCGCCGCGATCTCATCAGCGTGCACGTCAGGTTCCGGGTCGCCCGACGAGGTCATCGTTCTCGCCCCATCATCGATGATCGACGTCTTCTCCAACGCCAAGTTCGGCCTCATTGGTCTCACTTCATCCTCAACGCTCAGCTTCAGCTTCGCCGGCAGCAACTCATTGGTGGCTCAACTCCGCGAGGGTTCGAATGCCGACATGGTGATCACCGCCAATCGTTCCACGATGGACCGGGCGGTGGCGGACGGCTCCGTGGCCGGCACACCGATCGTGATCGCTCGCAATCGGTTGGTGTTGGCGGTGCCCGACGGCAACCCTGGTTCGATCACGTCCCTCGACGATCTCGGCGAGCCGTCGAAGCTGATCGGGCTGTGCGCACCCGAAGTACCGTGCGGTGCCCTGTCGACACTGGCGCTCGACGGCCTCGGAGTCGTCGCGTCGCCCGACACGCTCGAACCCAGCGTGAGAGCGTTGGCCAACAAGATCCGGTTCGGTGAGGTCGACGCCGGACTTGTCTACCTAACCGACGCGTTGGCGCTCGACATCCGCGTCATCGACACACCGGGGCTCAACCAGTACTCCACCGAATACCTCGTCGCCCCGATCCAAGCCGACCCCAAGCCGGCGGTGAAACTGTGGATCGACTCCATGGCCGATGGAGGCTCGCTGAGGCAGCGGATGATCGAAATGGGATTCCAGGCACCATGAGCCAACCGCGGGCCTCCCACCCCGTATCGCTGCTGGCCGCGGCCATTACAGCGATCATCGTTCTCGCGCTACCCCTGGTTGGCATGCTCGAACGAGTTCCCTGGTCCTCGTTGGTCGACCGTCTCTCCGATCCCAATGTCACCGAGGCGCTGCGAGTTTCCCTGACCGTGAGCCTGTGGGCCGCAGCAGCCTGCCTGTTGTTGGGTCTGCCGCTCGCGTGGTTCATGGCCCGCGTCGAGTTCCGTGGAAAGAGCGTCGTCCGGGCCATGGTGATGCTGCCGATGGTGTTGCCTCCGGTCGTGGCCGGCACCGCTTTGTTGTTCGCGCTCGGTCGCCGGGGTCTCATCGGTCAGTGGCTCGATCGCTGGTTCGGCGTCACCCTGCCGTTCAGCACCGCGGGAGCGGTGATCGCCGCCACCTTCGTGGCCCTGCCATTCTTCGTCACCACCGTCGAGAGCGGGCTTCGCCAACACGGCCGGTTGCTCGAGGAGGCCGCCGCCGCATCCGGTGCGGGTCCCGTGGCCACGTTCGTCCATGTCACCATACCGTCCGTCCGCTCGTCGATCGCCGCCGGCACCGCGCTGTCATGGGCACGGGCCCTGGGCGAGTTCGGAGCCACCGTCACCTTCGCCGGCAACCTGGGTGGACGCACCCGCACGCTCCCGCTGGCCACGTTCATCGCCCTCGAAAACGATCCCGGATCGGCGCTCGCCATCAGTGTCCTGTTGATGGCGGTGAGCCTCATCGTGCTCGTGGCGTTGCGCGGGAAGTGGGTGATGCGATGAGAGTCACGATCGACGGCCGTCTCCAACGTGGCGACTGGTCGATCTCATTCGACATGCTGCGCATCGAGAGCGGGGTCACCGCCATCACCGGACCCAACGGCGCCGGCAAGACCAGCCTTCTCAGGCTCATCGCCGGTCTCGAGGCCATCGACTCCGGCAGGGTCGCATACGACGACACGACGGTCGACGCACCCGAGAAGTCGATCTTCGTCCAATGTCGCGAACGTCCCATCGCCATGGTGTTTCAGGACAGCCGTCTATTCCCTGCCATGCGGGTGATCGACAACGTGGCGTTCCCCATGCGACGCCGCGGCGTCGAACGACGCGAAGCCCGCGAACGTGCCCACGCCATCCTGGCCGACGTGGGCATGGCCGACGCCTCGCAATCGCATCCGGTCGATCTGTCCGGGGGACAACATCAGCGGGTGGCGATCGCCCGCGCCCTCGCCACCGACGCCCGATTGCTGCTGCTCGACGAACCTCTCGCCTCCATCGACGAGGCCTCGAAGCCAGCCATCCGGAATCTGTTCAGTCATTCGGGATTCGACAGCGTCATATGGGTTACCCACAACGAGTCCGACGCCGATTCCGCAGCGCGGGTGATATCGCTGCCAAACTCGCCCGCATGACCGACATCAACCCACTTGCAAGATTCCGGCTCGACGATCGCGTGGTACTCATCACCGGGGCGAGTTCCGGGCTCGGCACACGCTTCGCCCTGGCGGCGTCGGCCGCCGGAGCCAAGGTCGTGGTCGCTGCCCGCAGGATCGCCCGACTCGAGTCGCTCGTGACCCGACTCGCCGATGGCATCGCCGTCGAGGTCGACCTCGTGGCCCCCGATGCCACCGGGATGCTCATCGAATCAGCCATCGAGCATTACGGGCGCGTCGATGTGTTGATCAACAACGCCGGCGTCTCCACCGCGGTACCCGCTCTTGAATTCTCCATGGACGACTTCCGGCGCGAGATCGAGATCGACCTGGTGGTGCCGTATTCGCTGGCGAGGCTGGTGGCCGCCCACGCCATAGAAGCCGGGCGACCGGCCTCGATCGTCAACATCGGATCGGTGTTGGGATCGGTCGGCGGCGGCAAACTCCGGGTCCCCGGCTACGCCGCGGCCAAGGGCGGGCTCCACAACCTCACCCGCGAGCTGGCATCCGAATGGGCCCGCAAGGGTGTCCGGGTCAACGCGATCGCACCCGGCTGGTTCCCCACCGAGATGGCCGCCGAAATGTTCGATGGAGGCCGGGCCACCGCCTACATAACCGACAACACACCGATGGGGCGCACCGGCGAGATCGGCGAACTCGACGGCGCCATGCTGTTCCTGGCCAGCGACGCGTCGAGTTTCGTGACCGGGCAGATCATCCACGTCGACGGAGGGTGGACCGCCACCTGACTCATCGTCGGCGGGACTTCGCGTGGCGGCGCTGGTGCACACCTTCTCCCCCAAGTGGGTGTGCACCAACGCCCCACGGCCCGAAACCGATGGCTCCGGATCGTTCACACTCGATTACTCGCAGTATGAAGGGTGAGACATGTTGCGCCATGTTCACCCACCGCGTCAAGAGGTGGGGCCTTTTGGCCCACTCAGCGCGTTGTGGAGAAACTCGGCCTGAAGCAGCAGAAGATTCTCGGCGACCTCCTCCTGCGAGGTCATGTGGGTGACCCCCGAGAGGGGCAGAACCGAGTGCGAACGACCCGCCTCGAGCAATGCACGCGACAGCCGCAGCGTGTGGGCAGCCACGACATTGTCGTCGGCCAGGCCATGAATCAGCATCAGCGGACGGACCTGCTCGTCGCCGACCGGACGAGTCACGTCGGCCGCGAGAGCAGTGGTGTCGTAGTTGTCGGGCTCCTGACCCGGGTGGCCGAGATAGCGCTCGGTGTAGTGGGTGTCGTAGAGGCGCCAGTCGGTGACCGGAGCGCCCGCCACCGCGGCGTGGAACACATCCGGGCGACGCAGCACCGCCAACGCGGCGAGGTACCCGCCGAACGACCATCCCCGTATCGCCACCCTGCCCAGATCGAGGCGCGGGTCGAGATCGGCCGCTGCGTGAAGCGCGTCGATCTGGTCCTCGAGCACGGGCGCGGCCAAGTCGCCACGCACCTCCCGTTCGAATTCCGGTCCGCGCCCCGGGGTGCCCCGGCCGTCGACCACCAACACCGCGAAACCCTGATCGGCGAACCATTGGGATGTGTGGAAAGCGGAGCGCGACTGCAGGACGCGCTGGGCATGGGGGCCCCCGTAGGGGTCGAGCAACACCGGCAGCGAAGTGTCGGCCGAAACATCCGACGGGAGAAGCAGCGCACAGGCAAGGTTGCGGGAGCCGAGCCTGTGCATGGTCAGGTTGAGGGTGATGTCGGGGGTCTCGGACCGGTCGGTGATCACAAAGCTCGACTCGCCCCGATTAACTGTGACGGTCGCGCCATCGTGATCGAGCGAGCGGCTCACGATCACCTGCGTGTCGCCGGCCACCACCGCCGAATGGACACCGCTGGTCGGAGTGATCCACTCGACTTCTCCGGACCACGAAACCCGGGCCACTCCGATCGACGTCGGTTCGACCGACGCCGCAATCACCGCGCCATCGCCGTCGGCTGCGACAAGTCGACGCACCTGCAGGTCGTCGCCCGTGATCGACCGGCCGTCGATACAGAGACGCCTCGCATCGCCTCGATCCTCGATCGTGACCAGGCGACCCGCCCGAACGGTGGGGACACCCGGAACGAGCTCGACCCAATCGGGGTCGGTGATCACGTGCCGTTCACCGGTGGTGCCCGCATCGGTGTCGACATCCAGGACCGCGAGCGTCCGTTGGTCGCGCGACTGGACAGTGAGAATGAGACCTTCCTTTCCCCAGCCGGCGTCGGCCAGGTACTCCCACCCACCGGTATGCCAGTCGACATCGACCCGGGCGCCGTCCAGGCCCAGTATCGCCAAACCCACCTCGGCGTTGGCGGTGCCCGCAGCCGGGTACCGGATCGGTCGGGGCTCAACATCCGGAGTGATCGGTGCGGCTATCCACCATCGCTCGACCGGTGCCACATCGACACGCTCGACCAGCAACCGATCGCTCTCGGGCGACCACCAGACACCGCGGGTGCGACCCATCTCCTCACCGGCGATGAACTCGGCTGACCCCCACGAGATCGTGTCGCCGTCTTCGGAAATGAGCACACGATCACCTTCGGCGGAGGTGAGCCGCAGGGAGCCACCCGAGACGTAGGCCACGTAACGTCCGTCCGGTGAGATCACCGGATCGAACGCGTCCCCGGTCGAATCGAGCGTTGAGCACTTGTCGGCCACGATGTCGACCACCACGATCTGCCCAGCGACCGCACACGCCAGCGTCCGGCCGTCGGATGTCGACGTGTAGCCGACCACTCCCCCGCCCGACTCGCGAGCCCGCTCACGGCGGGCACGCTCCGCCGCCGGCAGATCAGAACCCGAATCGATCGAAGCCGGATCGAACACCATCCGTTCCTCGCCGGTCCGAGTGTCGAGAACCCAGATCGAGTTGACCGGATCATCACCCGCGGCCGACCTGAGAAACACGACCGTTCCTCCATCCTTGGTAACCGAGATGTTGCGGGGCCCGCCGAGGGAGAACCGGCGGGTCACCGCCTGACGGCGGGGAAACGAACCCGCAGCGCGCCCGTGTGGCGCGGCTGCGTTGGGCACGGTCAACGTCCCTTGAACTCGGGGTCACGCTTCTCCGCGAACGCGGCCATCGCGTTGCGGGTGTCGGAGGTGGAGAAATTGACTGTCTGGGCGAGGCCCTCGGCTTCAGTCGACTGCGCCAAGGTGGAGTGGGCGGCGTTGTCGAGCAGGCGCTTGGTCATCGACAGGGCCAACGGTGGGCCGCCGGCTATCACCTCGGCGACCGCCGCGACAGTTGATTCGAGGGAGCCGTCGGGAACCACTTCGTTGACAAAACCCAAACGGTCAGCTTCGGCGGCACCGATCACGTCGCCGGTGAAGGCCAACCGTTTCGCATGATGCAGTCCGACCCGCTGGGGCAGCAGATAGGAGGTCCCGTAGTCGAGCGAAAGGCCACGCTTGGCGAATATGAGCGAGAACCTCGACCGCTCGGTGCAGTACAGAAGGTCGGCGGCCAGAGCCAGCCCGAACCCGGCCCCGACAGCCACTCCGTCGACCGCCGCTATCACGGGGATCGGAAGCTGGTGGACCGACATGACCGAATCACCGATGCTGCGCATGGCGTGGAGGCCGTGAGTGTGTTGCACCTCTTCGATCGCCGGATCACCGACCAGATCGGCCCCCGCGCAGAAGTCATCGTTGGCACCGGTCAGCACCAGCACCCGCGCCCCCGACACCGCGATCTCACGTGCCGCCTCACCGATCGCCGCCCACATCGATCCGGTGCAGGCGTTCTTGCGACCGGGACGGTCGAGCACCAGCTTGGCGATCGGCCCGTCGTTGGAAACCCGTACTCCGGGATGGCTCATGACTGCCTCGGCTTTCGATTGTCGGATTCTTGATCTGACCGGGATTCGGGCGAGGTTCGCGATGCTCGGCCCGTGAGTTTTTTCATCGCCGTCAGGGGATCGGCGCGGAATGCCTGCACCGACACCTGATGACCCGCCAAGGCCTGAAATTCCTGGCCCGCCCTGATGGCGGCACGACCTCCGGCCACATCGAACTGGCGATGAACCATCCGCTTCAGGATCTGCGAGAGGTCGGATTCAACTCCGGCGATCCTGACGGCCAACTCCAGAACCGACGCTTCGAGTTCGTCGGCCGGGTATGAACGGTTGGCCCATCCGATCCGGGCGGCCTCGCGGCCGTCGATCGCATCGCCGGTGAGCATCGCCTCCATGGCATGACGCATACCGAGCAGAGGTTCGTGGTACTGCCAGTCGGGTGGAGACGCCACCCTCACGACCGGGTAGGAGATCAGGGCGTCGTTGGCCACGTAGACCAGGTCGCAGGCCGCGGCGAGTTCGGTGGCGCCGGCCATCGCGTAGCCGTGAACCTGGGCGATCACCGGCTTGGCGAGATCCCAGATCGAAAACCAACCGTCGGTGACCTGCCGGGTCCAGGCTCCGTCACCGGATGCCGAATACGTCGGCGCGTCGGCCATGAGTGAACTCGACAGGTCGTAGCCCGAGGAGAAGCACGTGCCGGCGCCGCGCACGATTGACACCCTCACCTCGGGATCGCGGTCGTTGGCCTGCAGCGCGGCGAACAATTCGGCCCGCAGCAGTGAGGAGATGGCGTTGCGCTTGTCCGGTCTGTTGAGGGTGACATATCGGACATGTTCGGCAGCCGTCTCGACC
>JAJRXJ010000290.1 GCA_024276355.1 Actinomycetes bacterium
AACGGCTCTGGGTTCCATCGGCACGGCATGCGATCCGTCGGCCAGGTAGCGACCCGTGATCACGAGGTCGGCCTCGGCCATGCCCACGTCGATGTCGCCGCGCGAAATCGACGAGAACGCGGCGACGTTGCCGTGGTGGGGAAGGTTGGGGTCGGTCCGGTAGGTGTCGATGTTCGGATGCACCAGCGGCGAGTCCTCGGCGAGGGCCGACTCCGGATCGTTGACCACCGGCAAGGGCTCGTACTCGACCCGAATGGCGTCGACCCCACGTTGGGCGGTGGCCGCATCGATGGCAGCAACCGCGGCCACCACCTCACCTTCGAATCTGACTACGTCTCTGGCGAAGATCGTGCGGTCGGCCACACCGGCGCTGTAACGCACGTCCGGGACATCGGCGGCTGTGAGAACCGAGAAAACCCCCGGGACACCGAGTGCCTCCGTGGTGTCGATGCTGATGATCCGTGCGTGGGCGACACCGGCGAACAGGAGTTTCGCGGTGAGCATCCCGGGGAGTTGCAGGTCGGCTGCGTAGCGGCCGCTGCCGGTTACCTTCTCAGGTCCGTCGGCCCGAACGAATCTTGGGAGTCCGGTGGCCTGCTCGGTGTTGATCGCCATCGGGATGACTCCTGCTTGTGTCGCTGGGATGTTGTGGTTGGGCTCTCTCAGTCTCGCGTTTTATCACCAACGCCAGCGCACCCAACACACCCACCATCCCCGCCATCTGCACGATGGTGATCTTTTCTCCGAGAACCACCGCTGCGGCCACGGTGGACAGAACCGGAATCGAAAGCACCAGCATCGACGAGACGACGAGCCTGACCCGGCTGTGGGCCCAGTTGACCAGGAGATGCCCGGTTCCCGGTACCAGCACGAGCAGAGATAGCCACGCCCAGTTCCAACCAGTTGGCACATAGACGCCTCGGGCTTCGATGAGCGACACCGGCAGCAGCGCGACGACCCCCACGACCCATACTCCCGTCTGGAACTCGATGGCCGGAAGTTTCGATCTGGCGTCCTTGGCCAGCGCGAAGTAGGCCGCGAACAACAGGATGGCCACGAAGGCGAGGAAGTCGCCCTTCGGGCTCCACGAAGCGTCGAACGACGATCCGAACACCACGAGAGCGACTCCGGCCAGAGACACGAGAGCCATCGCCACCAGCGCCCTGGTCACCCGTTCACCGAAGCGTCGCGACGCGACAACCAACAACACCAACGGTTGGAGTGCGCCGATGACAGTGGCGTTGGCCACGGTCGTCGACTTTATGGCCACGAAAAAGACCGCTATTTCGAGGCTGATCGCCACTCCGGAAGGGGCTGCGATCATCAGCTGACGGCGCGTGAGCCGACGTCCGCTCATGCGCAGGGCCACCGAGTAGACCGTTGCGGCCATGACGACTCGCCAGAACGCGATCTGTACGCCCGGCATGTGGACCCATTTCACCAGGACGTTGCCGAAGGTCCACAGGAACATGGTGGCCACCGCCGCCCCCAGGGCCAGCCTCGACTTGGTATCGATCACGGGCTCGGTCATCTCTGAGCCACCCACGAGCCTTGTACGATTCCCGCGGGCTCGACCATCTCGGGAGTGTACGACTCCCCCGGCGTCGACGATGCCGAATTGATCCCGAAGGTCCACATGTCACACACAGCCACCATTCAGCGACGAACCGTCCGGATACTCATGGCCAGCGTCATACCCGCCGGAGTCGGAACCTCGGGTGGCTACGCGGCGGCCGCGGTGTTGGCCAAGGACCTGACCAGCAGCAGTGCCCTCGCCGGAGTGGCTGCGGCCGGTTACGGGATCGGATCGGCGCTCGCGACTCTCCCGTTGGCTCGCTTCATGTCCCGCCACGGTCGGCGTCCCGGATTGTTCCGCGGCTGGTTGGTGGCGGCATCAGGTGCGGTCGTCGCCGCCATCGCCGCGGTGGCCGGCATCTATCCCCTCCTGGTTCTCGGCACCCTCGGGTTGGGCGTCGGCAACGCCACCACCCTTTCCGCCAGATACGCGGGCTCCGACCTGGCCACCGACGATGCCCGGGCCCGCACGATCGGGTTCCTCATCTGGGCGTCGGCATTCGGCTCGGTGTTCGGGCCCACTCTCGGTCTGGGGCCGGCGGGGCGGGTGGCGACCTGGCTCGGAATCCCGGAACTCGCCGGTCCTTACCTGCTGTCGGTGCTGGTCCTCACCACGGCTGCTCTTCTGGTCAACCACCTGCTCAGGCCCGACCCGCTCGATGTGGCCGGCGGTATGCAACACCAAAGCCGTGCCACCCGACCACCCGTGGGTCGGGCCTTCCGGCTGATTCGGGGCAACTCCGGGGCCCGCCTGGCTGTGCTGGCAATGCTGGTCGGTCAGGTCGTCATGGTGGCGGTGATGACCATGACACCCCTCCACATGAAGGATGGCAACCAGTCGCTTCAGATCATCGGATTGATGATCTCGTTCCACATCATCGGCATGTATTTCTTCGCTCCGGTGGTCGGCTGGATGGTCGACCGGGTCGGCCCCAGACCATTGATCATCGTGGCCGGAACCATCTTGTTCGTCGGCGGTGAAATCGCCGCCCGCACCAATCCCGCCGATCGGGCCGGTGCCTTCTGGGGCCTGTTCCTCATCGGCCTCGGATGGAGCTTCGGGCTGGTGGCCGGGAGCTCGCTGCTGACCTCGTCGGTCTCCGTTGCCGAGAGGGTCGAGGTGCAGGGGGCGGCCGACCTGATCATGGTGGGGTCCGGGGCCACTGCGGGTCTGTTGTCGGGGATGATCGTCGACTTCAGCGGCTACCGCTCACTGAGCCACTGGGCCGGGGTGGGGGCTCTGGTTCTCGTGGTTGCGGCCGCGGTCCACGTGGCCCGCCGACCATCCCGTCGCGTGCCCGAACCCGTGGGCTGATCCGAACCGTCATGGCAGTATCTGACACCATTCACTTCGACACCATCGGTTCGGTGGCGGCCAGGATCCGATCCGGCGAGACCACCTCGGTGGAGCTCACCGATTTGATGTTGTCGCGCATCGCCTCCCACGACCCCGCCCTCAACGCCTTCATCACCGTCACCGCCGACTTGGCACGCTCAGAGGCCCGACAAGCCGATGTTGAGCTGTCGTCGGGTATCGACCGTGGTCCACTCCACGGAATTCCGGTCGCGATCAAGGATCTCTTCGCCACGGCCGGTGTCCGAACCACCGGAGGCTCGATGCTCCACCACACCTGGGTGCCCGACCGCGACGCCACCGCGGTGGCACGGCTGCGCGACGCGGGTGCCGTCATGCTCGGCAAGACCGGCCTCCACGAGCTGGCCTACGGGGTCACCAGCATCAACCCGTGGTTCGGGGCCATCCACAACCCTTGGGCCCTCGACCATGATCCGGGCGGGTCCAGCGGCGGATCCGCGGCCGCCGTCTCTGCCGGGCTGGCGTTCGCGGCCCTCGGGACCGACACCGGATGCTCTGTTCGCCAGCCCGCGCACTGTTGCGGCGTGGTGGGCCTCAAGCCCACTTTCGGGCTGGTCAGCAAGGCCGGTGTGCTCGATCTTGTCTGGTCCATGGATCATGTCGGTCCACTCACCAGGAGTGTCGACGACGCCGCCCTGGTACTCGATGCGATCGCCGGGCACGATCCATCCGACCCATGGTCGTTGCGTTCGAGTCTCCCCGAGACCTTCCTCACCGCCCCCAAGCCGATCGCCGACCTGCGAATCGGACTGGTCCGTCGCCACTTTTTCGACGGTCACCCCGATGTGATCAAGGTTGTCGACGCGGCTGTCGAGCATCTCCGCTCAGCCGGATCCGAGATCATCGAACTCGATCTTCCCGACATCGAACAGGCCTCCGAAATGCTCGACCTCATGTCGGCCGAGGCTGCGGTTGTCCACGCCGACGACCTGCGCGATCGGCCTCAGAAGTTCAGCGACGAGGTCCGCGGGAAGCTCGAACGTGACCAACTGGTGAGCACGGCTGACTACATCCGGGCCCAGCAATTCCGCCGGGGGTTCACATCGCGTGTTGAGCGCCTCTTCGACCGTTGCGATGTGATTGTCGCGCCCACCGCCA
>JAJRXJ010000291.1 GCA_024276355.1 Actinomycetes bacterium
GACTCCGGCTCCCGCGGTGGCGCAGGCTCCGGCCACCACGGCTGCTCCGGCAGTTGCCCAGGCCCCCGCCGCGGCTCCCGCAACAACGGCCGCCCCGGCTCCGGCCCCCACCGCGGCTCCGGCCACCACAGCACCGCCGGCCCCGGCCACCACCGTGCCGCCGCCCCCACCCCCGAAGACCAGTGCAAGCGGCTGACACAGCATCGACCCCGGGACGGGTCGACGAGAGTTTCCGGGCGATGGGCTCGGCCTGCCGGATCCTGCTCTTGGGAACCGACGAGCCGGTCGAGCCCCTCCGGAATCGCCTCGAGGAGCTCGAGTCCGAGTGGAGCCGCTTTAGACCCGAGTCTCAGATATCGATTCTCAACGCCTATGCCGGCAAGCCGGTCCTGGTCCCCGAGGACGTTGTACGCATCGTGTCTCATGCCCTTCATGCCTGGAGGCTCACCGAGGGTCTCTACGACCCGACCATGCTCACCGAGCTCGAGGCCCACGGATACGACCGAAGTCACGAACGGCTGGCGCCTCCCGACGGTCTTTCGATCTCGGTCGACTCCGCTCGTCGGCGTACATCTCTCGCCGACCAGATTGAGGTGGACGTGGTCCTCGGGTCGGTCACACTTCCCGAGGGTCTGGCGTTCGACCCCGGTGGCATCGGCAAGGGTCTGGCAGCCGACATCTTGATGGACATGGTCGGGCCCACGACCGGGTCGATGATCGACCTGGGCGGAGACCTACGCGTGGAGGGCAACTGGGTCGATGGGGGCCCGTGGCCGGTGTCGGTCGCGGATCCGTTCGACATTGATCGAGACATGGCCGTCCTGCGAATTGCCCGAGGAGGAGTCGCCACGTCGAGTTCGCTCCGACGCCGCTGGCGGGCCGGCGACGGATTCGATCGCCACCATCTTCTGGACCCCCGAACCGGGCAGCCCTCCGACACCGATCTCGTGGCTGTCACGATCAGTGCCGGCACCGCGTGGGTCGCCGACGTCGTGGCCAAGGCCGCGGTGATCGGTGGCTCGAGCTACGCGCGGGAACTGATAAGAACCACCCACACCGCCGGCCTGCTGATCGATAGACAGGGCCAGGCTGAGATCGTTGGATCACTGGAAGCGGAAGTATTCTGATGAACGAGCAAGTTTGGTGGTACCTAGCCAGGTCCAGTGGAATCGTTGCCTGGGTTGCAATCACCCTCTCGGTCCTCTGGGGACTCACGCTGTCGACTCGCGTTCTCGGAAAGACCGCGCCACCGGCATGGATTCTTGATCTCCACAGGTTTTTCGGAGCGTCAGCGGTGATCTTCACCGGTCTGCACATAGGCGGACTGGTCGGAGACAACTACCTCCACTTCGGATGGTCGGAGGTTCTGATTCCCTGGGCTTCGCCCTGGAAGACCGCCCCGGTTGCACTGGGCGTGGTCGGCTTCTACCTGCTGTGTGCCGTCGAGTTGTCGTCCTTGGTGATGAGGAAGCTTCCCAAGTCGCTGTGGCGATGGGTGCATCGCACCAGCTGGATCCTCTTTGTCATCGTCACGTTCCATGGGCTCTATGCGGGTACCGACGTTCGCAACGTCTACTACCGCTGGGTTGCCCTGGCATCGGTCCAACTGGTGCTCTTCCTCACCCTGATTCGCGTGATGGCGCAGCGCAAGGCCAATCGGCGGGTTGCCTCCCAAGCGAGGTCGACTGCCAGGCCGGCCCCCGCATCTGTGTCGACAACAGCCTGAGCCGCACGGCAAGCCTGCAACCGAGGTCGTGGTCGGGAAGGTCGAGCGGTGGCGGGCGTCGCCGTGAGTCGATGCCTGTTTCGGGCAACGTGTTCGAACGAGGCGACGGGTGCCGGCTGCAACGGTCGGGCATTCGGGACGGCGTTCGTCCATCATGTTCGACATCTTGATGGTCATGCCGCCGGCGCCGCGCCCAGGGCCCGCGGGGGGAGTTGTTCGATCGCGGCAGTCCGCCGGGGCAACCGTCGGGCCGCCCGAGACCAAAGCCGTCATTTCACGTGCCGGAAATCCACCGATGGGACGTGAAGGTCCGCCACACCCATGGCATGGCGGACCGATGGTTTGAGCCGATGGTTTGAGCCGATGGTTCGTGAACTCAGTCGGGGTGGCTGACCTTCACGGTGATCCCGTTGCCGACGAGCTCGAACTCGAGGTCTGACAGCTCGCTGCCCGACACGAGATCGTGGAACTGGATATCGATCTTGTCGGGCTTCGTCTTGACCTCGAAAGTCATACCGGCGGAAGGCGTGATATCAACGATGAGAAGGCCGTTCGGACCGATGTCGACGGTGGCGCTGCCTTCGGTGATCGACTTCGTGAGCGGACCGGGCACCGGATCGGTCGCGGCGTCTTCGGAGTCGGAGGAGTGCGAGGAGTCATCGCTCTTGTCGCTCGACGATGTCTTGTTGTCGTCCGATGACTTGTCCGAGCTCTTGTCGTCTGCAGAATCGCCGCTGTGATCTCCGGAGTCGGTGCTTGTCGACTCGGAGACATCGCTGGAGTTGCTGTTGTCGATCTGCTGGCCGGACTCGGCCGTGACCCCGTCGCCCGGAACTGTGGTGGTGATCTCAATGTCCGGGACGATCGAGGGCACGGTGGTGGTGACGGTGGTGGTGGGAGCGCTGGTGGGGACCGCGGTCGTGGTGGACTCGACCTGGTTCTCGACAACGCCGCTGCTGGCAACCGGACCGCGATCGGCACGGGGTCCGTTGTTGAGCGCCACCGGGCCAACGCCGAGAGCGGCAGCCCCTCCGGTGGTGCCGAGAACGGCGAAGGCGGCCACGGCGCTGACACGAGCCCGTCGCCGTGACTTGGCACGGTGGAATTGGGGCGCGAGTGCGTCGAGCGTCGACCTTGTGGCTGCCGCTGAGGCAGGACGTGGTATTTCACGCTCGAACAGGTCTTGGAATGGATCGTGGCTCATTGGTTTTCCTGATTCTCTAGAAGCGGCCGGAGCCGCTCCCTGCCCTCGTGGAGGTGGTATTTGACTGCGCCTTGTGACAAGGACATCTGATCGGCAACCTGCTCCACCGAGAGGCCTTCCAAATAATAGAGGACCATTGCCACCCGCTGCCTCTCGGGCAGACGGCGCAACAACGGGATCAGATGCGATTCGGATTCTGGATCGGTGACGGCTTCGTCGGGGGCGGCGCGGTCTTCGTTGCGACGGCGGCGCTGATCGCTGCGGATCAGATCACGACTGCGATTGATGGCCACTCGGCGCACCCAGGTGACCGGGTTGTCGTAGCGGCTGATGCGACCCCATCGTAGGTAGGCACGCTGAAAGGCGTCTTGAACCGAATCGGCGGCGAGTTCGGCGTCGCCGGTGATCGCGGTGAGCGAGCGGACCAGGGAGGCATGGTGGTCCATGAAGAACTGGTCGAAGTCGCTGCTTTTTCGCATTCGCCTTGTGATCGAGAGGTTTGGCGCGAGGCTCGGCGAGCTGAACACCCAGCCGGTGGGTGCGGTCAGCGTAACGGCAGGGGCCGTTGCTGAGTTGGTGGTCGCATTTAGCCTCACGCCATATCACTACGCGCGACACTGTTCAGGTTTGGTCAAATGGCATAAACGGGCCTGAACGGTCAGAATCGGGCCAATCGACTCATTGGAGATCTGATCGTGTCGCTTTGTCTCATGAGGCTCAACTACGTCCACCCGGATCCAACCGACCCCGAGGACATGAGCGCGAGGTACCGACTTGGCGTGGAACTGTCGTCCTTCGTCGACAAGCATGGTTTCTACGGGGTGACCCTGGAGGAGCACCACTCCACCAGCGTGGGATGGTCACCGACGCCTCTTCTCAACGCGGCGGCGATACTGGCGGTCACCGAGAACATCTCTGTGGCGATCACCGCTCTCCTGGTGCCGCTGCACGACCCGGTGAGAATCGCCGAGGACCTCGCCGTCCTCGACCTGCTGAGCCGGGGTCGAATATCGATCACCACCGGGATCGGCTACAGGACGGACGAATACAGAGCGCTCGGCAAGAACTGGAAGCGCAGGGGCCGGATCCTCGACAATTCCCTCGAAGTCATGTTGGCGGCGTGGACCGGCGAACCGTTTTCCCATCTCGGCTCGACTGTCCAGGTGACCCCGCGTTCGTTCACCAGACCACACCCTCTCGTTCTCATCGGCGGGTCAAGCCCGGCCGCGGCGCGTCGGGCTGCCCGTCTCGGGTTGCCGTTGCAGCTCCCATCGAAGATTCCCGAGGTGGAGGAGCTCTACCGGTCGGAGTGCGAGCGGCTCGGTGTGGATGGATTCTGCATCGCCCCCGACAACGTCGCCATGGTCCACGTGGTCGAGGATCCTGACAGGGCCTGGGCCGAGTTGGGCAGATACTTCATGTTCGAGGCCGAGCTGTACCGCTCGTGGCAGCCCGCGGGACAGACATCGGCGGTACACAGCCATGCCGCTGATCCGGTGGGCCTCAGGGCCGAGGGCATCTACCAGTTCCTCACACCGGAGCAGGCTGTGGAGCGGGCCCGAACCACCGGCGTCCTGACCATCCATCCCTTGGTCGGCGGAATGCCC
>JAJRXJ010000292.1 GCA_024276355.1 Actinomycetes bacterium
CCACCGTCGACGAACTGGCCAACGAGTCGCTCAGCGGTCAGGGTGAGACCACGACCGGCCACGGCATTGCCATCGACGTCGGTGACTATGAATTCGATGTCGAGCGGATCGCCGACCTTCACGAAGGTGCGGGCCGAACGAAGGCCCACATAGAGCTCGGCAGGATGAACCAGCACATCGGTGGAGTCGGTCCAGACCTGACGGTTGACGTCGGTGACACTGGCCTCGGCGGTGACCGAGGTGGGCAGGCCGTCGCCGTCACCAGCGAAATCCATCTGCAGGTAGTGGGAACCCGACGAGTCGGTGATGCCTGAGAAGGTCTCGACCGACGCCTCGGGGCCTGGGAATCCGGGATATCCGTAGTCGTATCCACGGCCGCCTTCGGGGCTGCCGTAGATGCCGGGACGGTCGAACGAATCGAAGATCCACCACGGAGTCCACACCCCGAAGGTGAAGTCGCCGCGGTTGGGCGGTGAGTAGGTGGTGGACCGCGTGGTCACCCTCCACTCGACCGGCGCTCCGGGAAGCGGTCCCCCGGAGAAGTAGTTGGCGTCGACCGCCACCGTGGCTGGCTGATCGACGTAGTAGGGCCCCGGCGACTCTGTACGGGCGGTCACCTCGAACTCCGGACGGCGAAACTCCTGAATCTGCAGCCGGTGGCTGAAGCTCGCGAAGCCGGGGCCGCCATCACGCGTGAACTCGATGTAGGCATCGCCGAGGTTGGCGCCATCGGGTATGTCGAACGACAGATCGAATCCGCCGGCGGCATCGAGAGTGATGTTCCCCGACCCGATCTCGATACCGAACGGGTCGCGGGCCACCCAGCCGATGCGCTCACCATCGCTCGGTAGTTCAAGATTGAGCCGATCGGTGAGAGACAGGGATCGGATCCATCCCTTCACGCTCACCGTCTCGCCGGGTCGGTAAATGCCCCGATCGTCGACCACGTAGAAGATGGTCTGGTCGCCGGTGTCGTAACGCTGGGTCCATGTGGTGTTGATGGCAACGTCGTCGGCGGTGCGAGCCACGAGCGGACGGATCGGCTGGTCGCCCAGGGGGAAGGTGACCAGCCCGTCGGAATCCGTGGTGACCGGGTCGAAGGCTCCGAGCGGGTCCACTTCCACACCGGGGAGGGGCGCGCCGGTCCGCAGATCGGTGGTCCAGGCCACGGCGCTGTCGGAATCGGAGAACATGTCGAGCCCGATGTCGGTGTCCTGCACCCACACCTCGACCGGCATGTTCTCCCAGAACTGTTCGTCGTTCTGGGTGAGGGTGGCGAAACGTCCCGTGCCCTCGACCCTCACGAGCACTTGGCCATGGCCGCCGTTCAACACCGGCTCCAGGTCGATTCGCACCTCGTGACGGGCATCGTCGTCGGCTCCGGTGGGCACGACCTCGTCGTAAAGGAGCGGGAACGAGGGTTCGGCCAGGCGACCGTTTCCTTCCCACCGCCGGTTGAACTGGTCTTCGAATGTCTGCCAGTCGCTCGGGTTGACGTCGTAGACCCTCACCCGCAGCTCGGAATGCTTGCGAACCACGACGGGAAAGGTCTGGGTGTCGGCCAACGGGTCGAGGGTGACCAGCAGTTGTTCGACCTGCTGTATGAGTGGCCTGGCCGGCCTGATCAGAAACTCGATCGGGGTGTCCTCGCCGAGGGTCTGGCCGAACGTGTCGGCGAGTGTTGCCGGGATGGTGACCCGGTAGGTGGTGTCTCCGGCGGTGTCGCCCTGAATCGAGAGCTGGGTCCACTGGACCGAGATCACCGCTCCGGGTATCGCCGGATCGATGGTGACTTGGGCTGGGTCGAGTGAGGAAGGATCGAGTTGGTTGTTGAAGTTGACCGACATCCCCCATCCGGCTTCACAGGGCTCCCGACCGGTGCACGACTGGTCGACCACCTTCAACGGGGCGTAGGTGGCCGCCCGGAACTCCTGGAAGGAATCGTTTGTGTCGGGACCCTCCGCGGACGGGACCCGCGGCCCGACCTTGATGCGGATCTGCTGGTCGGGCTCGAAGGCCTCGACCGCCCGGAACGCCACCCAGGTGCCATCGATGGCCTGCGCGGCCCGTGGGGCCACCACATCGTCGGCTTTGATCTCGTCGTCGGTGGCCAGCCTGATCGCACGGTCCTTGCCATCGGCGCTGAGGGATATGACTTCGAGGGCGGCCACCGGATCAACCCGCTGATCGAAGGTGGCGATGAACACCGGCTCGAGCGGCAGGGTCGTTTCCTGGGGGCTCAACCACTGCACGCTCGGCGACGGGGTCACGAAGGTCCACTTGACCGCATCGGCCAGTGATCCACCGGCCAGCGAGGTGGTTCCGGCCGGTATTTCGACCGTGTAGTGGGTGGCCATGGGAAGGCGGTCGAAGATCTGCGGATCGTGTTCGAATCGCAGCGTGCGAGTGCCTATCCACTGCCAGCGCCCGGGTGGCTGCGGAGTGAGCTTGACCGGAACCGCGGAGGAGTCGACCTTGCCGACCGTACCCAGGGGGACCATCGGCTGGTTGAACGTGACGCTCACGAACGGAGCGATGCCGACCTCACCCTCGGGCTGGAATCGGAGAACCTCGAGTGGGCCGGTGTCGACGCTGGGAGGCGGTACGTTCACCGGTGCCGGAAACGCAACCTCGAGGGGCTTGCCGACCCGGGGGCGGGGCAACGATTCGGCAGGGCGGTTGAAGGGCGAGAGATCGGCCTCGTCGGGTATCCACGACGGAAGACGATCGACAACGTCGGCTATGGCAGCCGGGTCGAGGGGCGTGCCGTCGACAACGGGGACCACCGCGGCCACGTCGGAGTAGGCCTGCCCCTGGCTGAGGCTCACCGACAGGTTGCCCGTGGTGCCCACGTTGCGGATCCCCGTGACTGCTCCGCTGGGGCCCGAGGGCCGTGAGGTGGTGGTGGTCGGGGCCGCGCCGTCACTGCCGCCCGAACATGCGGTGGCCACCAACGCCAACGCGGTGAGAACCACCAACACTCGCCTCGCACCAAGATGCTTCGCCATGCCCAGTCGCTCCTCTCGCGGCCACCAACACGATGACACACAACCTGAGACGCCGAGGGACCGGCACCGGTTCCCGGATTCCCCGGATTTTTCGGATCAGCCGGCGGCGATTCTTCTTCCGAGCTCGGCCAGGTGCTCCTCTCCTGTTCCGAGGCTCAGTTCGAGCTGACGGGCCAACAGGAAATGTCGGTGGAGCGGGTAGTCACGGTCGACGCCGACTCCTCCGTGCACGTGGACCGCGCCGTGAACCACACGGAACCCGGCTTCGGCCGCCCACCACTTGGCGATGTTGACCTGGTCGGAGGCGTCGAGACCCTGATCGAGTCGCCAAGCGGCTTGATACGCGGTGAGCCGGATTGCTTCCGTGTCCAGGTAGGTGTCGCCGGCACGGTTGCTCACTGCTTGGAACGTGGCAACGGCCCGGTCGAACTGAATTCGTTCCTTGGTGTAGTCGGCCGCGAGTTCGATGGCGGCCCGGGCCGCCCCCGCCATCTGCATGCACATGGCGATCGTGATCCGCGCCACCATCCAGTCGACGATCGTGCGTCCGTCTGTCTCTCCGCCGCCGAGCATGGCATCGTCGCCCACAACCATCGAGTCGAACGACACTCTGGCCTGCGAGCGGCCGGTGGTCACCTCCACGGTCTCGATCGAGACTCCCCGGCCATCACCCGGCACCAGGAACACGCCCACACCCCCATCGTGAAGCTCGGCCGGTACCAACAGCAGAGCGGCATCAAGCCCACCGTCGACCATTGTCGTCAACCCGGTGATGCTCCAACCTCCGTCGATCGGCTCGGCAACGGTGGTGGGGCTGGTCGGTGTGGTGCCGGTCTCGTTGACTGCAGCGGCCGCCAGAAGCTCCCCGGTTGCGATCGGCGGGAGCCATCGGGATTGCTGGTCCGGAGTGCCGAACTCGGTGATCGGCATGGCTGCCGACACGACAGTGGTCGTGATCGGAACCGGTGACGCATGCCGGGCCGCCACCTCGATGGCCTTGGCCACGGCCATGTAGCCGAGCCCGGCGCCTCCGTGGACCTCCGGTATGGAGCAGCCCACGACACCGGCGTTCGCCAACGCCCGCCATGCGTCGCGGTCGACGAAATCCCGAGCTGCCTCAAGTTCCTTCAGACGGGCGTGGGTCGACTTGTCGGCGAGAATCTGCTCGGTGAGATCGTGAATCGCCTGCTCTTCCTCTGTGAGATCGAAGTCCATGGCAGCCTCCTCAGCGATCCGCCCGGGGATACCCGAGCCCGAATTGTGAGATGAGGTCGCGCTGCATCTCGTTGGTGCCACCGCCGAAGGTGAGAATCACGGTGGAGCGGTATTGCATCTCGAGCCGGGACACCCAGCCGGGGCTGCCCTCCACGATCGCTGCCTCCGGCCCGTAGACCTCCATGAGTCGGCGATACGCCCTGGTGAAGAACTCGGTGCCGTAGACCTTCACGCTCGACGAATCGGCGATGAAACCCTTGATGACATCGAAGTCGGGTTCGCAACCGTCGATCCTGTTGGCCACGGTCCAGGCCACCTTCCAGTTGGCGAGGCGCAGAAACTCGAGCCCGGCGGTTACCTCGGCGAGGTTGCGCTGCACCCACGGCTGATCGATCACCCTGGTGCCGTCCGCCCGACGGGTGTTGCGAGCCCAGTCGATGGTGTCCTCGAGAGCGCGTGACACCATGCCGGAGGAGCAGATGGTGACCCGCTCCCGGTTGAGCTGACTGGTGATGAGTCCCCATCCGCCGTTCTCCTCACCGACCAGTGTCGATGCCGGCACTCGAACATCGTCGAAAAACGTGTGGTTGATGTCGTGGCTCGAGAGCAGGTTCAGTGGCTCGATCGACAGTCCGGGAGTGTCCATGGGGATGCAGAACAGCGAGATGCCCTTGTGCTTCTTCACGTCGGGGTTGGTGCGGGCCGCCAACCATATGTAGTCGGCGTCACCGGCCAGGGAGGTCCATGTCTTCTGTCCGTTGATCACGTATTCGTCGCCGTCGCGCACGGCCCTGGTGGTGAGCGACGCCAGGTCGGTGCCGGCGTCGGGCTCGGAGTAGCCGATGCAGAAGGTGATCTCGCCCCGGGAGATTCTGGGCAGGAAGAACTCCTTTTGTTCAGGTGTGCCGTACTGCATGAGCGTGGGGCCGACGGTGTTGATGGTGAGCATCGGAATCGGCGCACCGCAGGCGATCGACTCGTCGAACATGATGAACTGCTCGACCGCCGAATACCCGCGACCGCCGTATTCCTCGGGCCAACCGATGGTGAGCCACCCGTCGCTGCCCATCCGACCGACGATCTCTCGGTGTACCGGTCCGGTGCCGGCTTCGGCCTTCAACGCCTCTCGGATCTCGGGCGTGAGCAACCTGTCGTAGTAGGCATGCACCTCGGCCCGGAGCTGTTGCTGTTTCTCGTCGTATCCGATGTACACGTGTCCCTCCGGGGGTGTGGGGGACCGCGTCGCCTGTCCGGTCGTCTCCGGGCCCACCGGCACATCGTGTCAGCCCGAGCCCGGTGCTTTCCAGTTCACGAGCAATGCCAGGTGGCGGCAACCGCATCAAGCCAGTCGTGCAGTTCCTTCTCGGACACCTCGTCTGTTGCCACGGCCACGATGGCGGGGCGAATGCCCCCGGGCGGGACGTTCACGATCGTGGTCTCGACGCGTCGCCCCACCACCTGTACCCGTACCAACTTGTCGGGATCGCCGGCAACGATCACATGGCCCTTGACCCTCATCACCCCGTCGGGTCTACCGGCGAGGAGCCCGTCGAGCACCGCCGGATCCAACGGCGAGTCGAAGACCTTGGAAGCGATCACATGCCGTGCATGACCGCGCCGCGGCTCCCGGGTGGCCGAGGACAACCGCTCCGGTCTGCCGCCGCTGATGATCATGTCCACGAGCCCGTCGGCTTCGCTCCCATCGACCACTCGTGCATCGGTCTTGGTCTTGATCCACCGCCGCGCTTCGACAGTCCGGTCCGGTTCGACGAGATCGTTCTTGGTCATCACCACGATGTCTGACCCGGCAAGCTGGCACCGCACGGTGTCGCCCACTCGGGGATCGTCGACCATCTCGATGATCGTTGATGCGTCCGCCAGACAGATGACCGCGTCGAGGTCGAATCCTGGGGTCCGTCCCCACTGGGCGACCTTCCACGGGTCGCCAACACCGCTCACCTCCACGATCACACGATCAAGGTCGGATTCCATGGCCCGCACCCGGTCGAGCGCCGACCAGAACCCGTCAGCGAGCGAGCAGCAGATGCATCCGTTGGCCAACGAAATGGTGTTGCCGTCGTGGCTTTCGATCAGCGACGAATCGACGTCAACGTCGCCGAAATCGTTGACCAGCACCGCGACTCTCCCAGCAGATCCGCTGGTCAGGAGACGATTGATGAGAGTCGTCTTGCCGGCCCCGAGATAGCCACCGATCACCAGGAACGGCAGCGGATCGGTCATGGTCAGCTCCGGTTGTCGGCCGGTTGCGGAACACCGCCGAGGACGGTTCCCCATATCCCGATGTCGCGCAGGGCCTCGGGCGCGACCTTCCATGGATCATCGTCGAGCACCACGAAATCGGCCCGCTTGCCCGGCGATATGGAGCCGATCTCATCGTCCATCTTGAGCTGATGTGCGGCACCGAGCGTGATCGCGTGCATGGCCTGCTCGACACCGATGCATTCCTCGGCTCCGAGCACCCGGCCGGCGGAACTGATCCGGTTGACGGCACACCACGCCACATGGAGCGGGCCGAGCGGGGTGACCGGTGAGTCGGAGTGCATCGAGAGTGGCACCCCGATGTTGAGAGCCGTGGCCGCCGAATTCATGCGGCAGGCCCGGTCGTATCCGACGGTGTCGGCCACGTGTTGTTCGCCCCAGTACCAGATGTGGTTCGAGAAGATGTTGGCGCACATGCCGAGTGCCTTCATGCGCCGGTACTGGCCTGGTGTGGTGAGCTGGCAGTGCTGAACCGTGTGACGGTGATCCCACCGTGGATGGTCGGCCAGGGCCCTTTCCACCGCATCGAGAAACACATCGACGGTTTCGTCGCCGTTGCAGTGGGCGTGGACCGTCAGACCGGCCCGGTGGAACGCATCGAACAGTTCGAATACCTGCTCCGGGGGAACCAGCCAGATCCCGTTGGGATGATCCCCGATGTAGCCCGGGGCTCTCAGGCGGGCGGTCCAACCCTGGATGGACCCGTCGAGGACCAGCTTCACGTGGCCGAGCCGTAATTTGTCGGTGCTCTCTCCGGCCAGTTCGGCGATCATGGCCGCGTCGGTTTCGGGGTCGCCGCCACCACCGAAATTGGGGTTGTGGAACACCGAGATCCGCACCGGGAAATCGGGCTGATTGATCACCCCGGAGATGTGATCAACCGCTGCTCGATCGGCAATTCCGGTGCTGCCGAGGTCGGTGAGCGTGGTGATACCGGCGTTGCGGGCCAGGCGCGCGAAGTTGAGCAGGGCGCCGGGGCTGCGCATCGATTCTGCGAGGCGCCCGAATCCCGCGGCTGCCAGGGTCATTGCCGGAAACTCCTGAAGCTCACCTGTGGGCATGCCGTCGGGCCCCTTGTCTACGCCCTCCATCAATGTGTCGGGCCCGATCCCGGCAAGTTCGAGCATCGCGGTGTTGACCGTGGCCAAGTGGAGGCTGGCGTGGATCACGAACATCGGTCGGGTCGTCGACACCCGATCCAGGTGGCGGCCGAGCAACCGTTCACCTTCGAAGTAGATGGGGTCGAGCCCCCACGCGATCAACGGCTCGTCGGAGGGTCCGAGCGCGTATTCTGCTTCACGCAGACGGTCGAGCACGGCATCGATGGAGCGGCAGCCATCCCATCGTCGACCGTCGGGCCCGACCCGGTCGAACCATCCGCAGTAGGGAAAGCTCCAGAGGCCACCACCGAAACTGTGGGAGTGGGCTTCCACGAACCCCGGCATCAGTGTCTTGTCGGCGAAACGGTCGTCGACCGTGC
>JAJRXJ010000293.1 GCA_024276355.1 Actinomycetes bacterium
CTGCTCGTGGGTGTCGTGGGGCGACCCCTGACAGATCATCGGGCATTCGGTCATGCCGTACCCGTGGGCGATCGGCACTCCCATCTTCTCCAACACCTCGTAGAAAATCTCCGGTGGTTTGGGGGCACCGCCACCCGCCATGGCCCTCAGGCGCGGCATGGCCGGGCCGTCCACCAACTGATCCTCGGCCAGAAACATCTGGTAGAACGCGGTCGACCCGCCGATGATCGTGGCCCCGTGGCGGGCGTAGGCGGCCACCGCCCCGGCCGGCGTGAACTTCTCGATCAACACCGCCGGGAAACCGCTCACCAGCATCATCACGATGTAGTCGGGCCCGCCGATGTGCGAGTAGGGAAAGGCGATGGTGCCCACATCATCCGAGTCGGCATCAAGGGCCTTGGCGAGGCCCACACCCGCCGAGATCAGGGTGCGGTCGGTGTGCTTCACCCCCTTCGGGTCGGAGGTGGTTCCCGACGTGTAGTAGAGCCAACGAATCGGGTCATCGCCCTCTGCGGGGGCGGCCGGGGCCGGGGGAAGCGTGGCCGGATCGCCCTCGGGAAGATCGTCGTATCCGATCAGGATCGTGGGGGGCGAATCGAGATCGGCGGTCACCTCTTCCACCATGGCCCGGTAGTCGAATCCATTCCATTCACCCGGAACGATCACGAACTCCGCACCGGTCTGACGGATGCAGAAACCCACCTCGCGATGGCGGTAGATGTGGATGATCGGGTTCTGCACCGCCCCGAGGCGAGACAGCGCAAAGCTGATCAGGATGGTCTCGATGCGGGTCGGAAGTTCCCAGGTCACCGCGGTGCCCTCGCCGATACCGAGGTCGTGCAGGCCGGCGGCCACCCGCTCGGCTCGGTCCCTGAACTCGGCGCAGGTGAGCGTCCGGTCGGAGTCGTCGATCAGCAACGGCAGGTCGGGGGTGGCCGAGGCCCGGCGCTCGAGCAGCTCCCAGAACGTGGCCGCGTCGGTTATCGGAACACTCATCAGACCCTCGCTTTCGTAGTCCCATGCATCGCTCGTGAACCAATCCGTCAGAAACGGGCGTATTGGTGTTCAGCGACCAAATCGCCGCCGACACGATCAACTCCGGAAAGCTCACATGTCCACTTCGCGCCCTCATCAAATCGCCCTGGCCGTTGTTCTGGCAAGTCTGATCGCCGGATGCGGTGTCGACGACCCCGTGGCGTCCGACCGGACCGCCACCTCGCCAACCAACACCACCGTGCCGACGGCCACCCTGGAGATCGCCGATTTTGCGTTCGGCGAGATCGGCCCGCTGGCTGCCGGCACTCTGATCACCGTCGACAATCTCGATGGTGTCGGTCACACATTCACGGCAGTCGACGGCTCGTTCGACATCGCGTTCATCGAAGGCAAGGGCCGACAGATGATCACCCTCGACACCCCCGGCACCTTCGAGTTCTTCTGCAACATCCACGCGTTCATGACCGGCACCATCACCATCGCCCCCGTCGGCTGACACATATTCGGGATTTCTGTGAACCATTCCGGCCCCGAGGTGCGTATCAACCCCCGACACCGCCTCCCGGAGCCAGCCATGGGTCGGGGAGGCGATCACAAAGCACCCACTTCCCACGGAGGGAAACCCCGATGTCCAAGAAACTGATCGCAGCCGTATTCGGCCTTTCACTGCTGGCCGCCGCATGCGGCGACAGTGGCACCAGCGCCTCAACTGCCACCACAACCGCTCCCCCCACCACAGCCGCTCCCACCACCACTGCAGCCGACGAGATGGCCGCCGATGAGGCCCCCGCCGACGACATGATGGCGCCTACCAGCCCGGCCTCCATTTCCGCCGACGACCAGACCGGTGACGGCACCACCGTCACCGTCGCCTCCGTCGACCTGCCCTCCGACGGATTCATCGTCGTCCATGCCGACAACGGCGGCTCCCCCGGCCCGATCCTCGGATGGAGCGATCTGCTCCCCGCCGGTGTCAGCAGCAATGTCGTCGTCACCCTCAACACCGCCATCAGCGCCGACGCCACCGTCTGGCCCATGGCCCACGTTGATGCCAACTCCAACGGCGTCTACGAGTTCATGCCTCCCGACGTCACCACCGATGTCCCGGCCAAGACCGCCGCCGACAAGGTCGCAGTTCTGCCCATCAGCTACACCGTCGGCTGACATCCAAGCCGCCGACACGGCAGAATCGGGGCCGGAAGAACAATTCGCCCGGTCTTCCGGCCCCGGGTCCAACCCACCCCCACCAAATGACTCCACCACCAGCATCCGAACTCAGCGCAGAATCCGCCTCGCCGGAGCTGCTGGCGCGGCGGCTCTACGAGAAACACGGCCCCGCGATCCACGGCTGGGTACAAGGGCGTTTCGGAGATCGCCGGACCGCTGAGGAAGTGGTCCAGGAAGTGGTGCTGTCGGCGTGGCGGAAATACGACCAGTTCGACCCGTCACGGGGCAGTGAACGGTCGTGGATGTTCGGCATCGCCAGAAACGTCGCCGCCACCAGACACCGCCGAGACAAACGACACCTGGCGGTGGTCACCAACCAGCTCCCCGACGACACCCACACCCCATCGGGCGAAGACCACGCCGAACGGGTGGCCGAACGGTCCCTCGTGGCCGATGCCGTGAGGGGCCTGCGCGACGACCACCGCAGCGTGATCACCGCCGCCTACTGGGAAGGGCTCTCCACCAAGGAGATAGCCGGGCGGCTCGACATCCCCGACGGTACCGTCAAGTCCCGTCTCCACTACGCGATGCGGGCATTGCGAAGCGGCCTCGAAGAGGAAGGCGTGCTGTGACCAACACCCCCGACCCGTACACCACATGGGCCGCGGCTCACGTGCTCGGTGCTCTCGAACCCGACGAGCGGGCCGAGTTCGTTGAGCATCTCGAGACCTGCGAATCGTGCCGGGCCGAGGTGGCCGAACTGGCGTCGATCCCCGGCCTGCTGGCCCGTCTCACCGACGACGACCTCGAATCAGCCATCGATCCCACCCTCGCCCGGCGAATCGAGGCCGCCGCGTCCGACGAACTCGCCGACCTGAGAAAGGGCCGTCGCCGTTGGCGCACCGCCGCCCTGGCCCTCGCCGCGGCCGTGGCCCTGCTGGTCGGGGTGGCCGGTCTCAACCAACTGCGGTCGGGACCCAACGGCCACACCCTCGACCTGGCCATCATGCAAGCCGACGACGCCACCCTGGTGGTCAACGAACAGCCATGGGGCACCGAAATCAAGCTCGATGCCACCGGGCTCATGCCCATCGATCGCTACGTGATGTGGGTCATCGACCAGGATGGCTCCTGGGAATCAGTGGTGGCCTGGGACAATCCGGGCACCGGCCTCACCCATCTGATCACCGCGTCCCACACCCCGATGCACTCCATCGACCGGATCGTGGTCACCGACACCGGTCGCACGGTCACCCTCCTCGAGGCCCGCGCCTGACACAGGCCCCGCCCACGCGCCAGACTCTCCCATGGGCATATACCGAGAACAGGTTCTTCCGAGGGCGATCGACAAGCTGCTTTCCACCGGTGAGGTGATGAAGTACCGATCACAAACCGTCGAGGGTCTCCACGGCAAGGTGGTCGAGATCGGGTTCGGATCGGGACTCAACGTGTCGCTCTACCCGCCGGAGGTCACCACGGTGTACGCGGTCGACCCGGCCAAGGTCGGCCAGAAGCTGGCCGCCGAGCGGGTGGCCAACACCCATGTCGACGTGCAGTACGTGGGCCTCGACGGCCAGTCCCTGCCCCTCGACGACGAATCGTGCGACGCCGCCTTGTCCACCTACACGCTGTGCACCATCCCCGACGCCCCACTGGCGCTGTCGGAGATCATGCGGGTGCTCAAGCCCGGGGGCCGGTTCCACGTGCTCGAACACGGCCTGGCCCCCGAGGAGAACGTCGCCAAATGGCAGAGCCGACTCAACCCGATCCAGAAACGCATCGGCGATGGCTGCCATCTCGACCGCGACCACCGGGCCATGCTGCTCGACGCCGGATTCGAGATCGAATCGCTCGACGAGTGGTACGCGAAGGGACTGAAACCGCTGGCGCGTTTCTACCGGGGCGTGGCCGTGAAGCCGGGCTGACCCGATCTAGAGGGCGTCGACCCCGCGCTCCCCGGTGCGGATTCGGGCCACGGTCTCGATGGGGGTGACCCACACCTTGCCGTCGCCGATCTTCTCGGTACGGGCCGAGGTGAGCACCGCGTCGACCACCTCGTCGACATGACTTTCGTCGACCATCACCTCGATGCGTGTCTTGGGAGTGAAAGTGACCCGATACTCGGTGCCGCGGTAGGTCTCGCTGTGGCCGCCCTGACGACCGAACCCCTGCACCTCGGTGACGGTCATGCCCTGCACCCCCACGTCGGCAAGAGCGCTCTTCACGTCTTCCAACTTGAATGGCTTGATGACTGCGGTTACGAGCTTCATGGATTCCTCCGGCGCGCAAGGCGGATGATCAGTGAGGGCACGGTATCGCACCCGCGGCCCTCGCGGGTCTACCCGATCAGTGATGATTCAGGTTCTGTTCACGCTGCCGTGCCTCGGTCGGGCGTAGGCGCCGCCGACAGCCCGCTCAGGAGGGAATGTCACGGAACGCGATCCCCTTGTCGACCCTGGGTTCGCGGGGCAGCCCCAGCACGTTGTCGCCCACGATGTTGCGCTGCACTTCCTCGGTTCCACCGCCGATGCGCGACGCCCACTGCATGAGGAACGCGTAGTTGTGCCAGAAGCCGTTCATCTCGGCGTCGCTGTCGTAGAGCATGGCCTTGGCCCCCATGATCGACATCACCAGATCACCCTGGAGGGCCAACCGGCGCGACGCCGCCAGCTTGAGCACCGAACTTTCGGGCCCCGGTGATTCTCCACGTGACGCCGCCGACCTCACCCGATACCCGAGGAAACGCATCGTTTCCGCGATCTCGTGAAGCCGGGCCATTTCCTGACGGATCATCGGATCATCGGCCACGCCGAATCGCCGGGCCAGCGCGATGATGTCGGCGATGCCGGCCCGGACCCCGGTGGCGATTCCGGTGCGCTCGTTGGCCAGGGTCGTCAGGATCGGACCCCACCCCTTGTCGATCTCGCCGACCACGTTGTCGAGCGGCACTCTCACATCGTCGAGGAACACCTCGTTGAACTCGGACCGGCCGGTGATCTGTTTGAGCGGCCGAATGTCGATCCCCGGCGAAGCCATGTCGACCAGCAGGTAGGTGATCCCCCGATGCTTGGGCACGTCGGGGTTGGTACGAACCAACAGCATCCCCCAAGCGGCATCGGTGGCGCTCGAAGTCCAGACCTTCTGGCCGTTGACCACCATTTCGTCGCCGTCGACCACCCCGGAGGTGCGCAGGCCGGCCAGGTCCGACCCGGCGCCCGGTTCGGAGAAGAGCTGACACCACACGTGTTCGCCGGTGAGCATCGGGGTGAGGAACCGTTGTTTTTGGTCATCGGTGCCGTGGGCGATGATGGTCGGGCCGGCCATGCCGATCGACTGGGCCGACATCCCGGTGGCCACATCGAACTTGGCCTCCTCCTCGGCGAAGATCCCGGCGAAGTGGCTGGAGAGGCCGCGTCCCCCGAATTCGGTCGGCCATGTCAGGCCGGCCCAACCGTTGTCGAACTTGCATCTCTGCCACTCGCGGCAGGCCGCCACATGGGCCGAGTGTTGCTCGGCCGAGGCTGCCCGGGCCCAAACGCTCTCGCTCCAGTCCACCTCGGCCCGGCGGCGCTGGGCGTGACCGTCGAGAAACTCGATGCATTGCCGGCGCCAGTCGCGCTCAGCCGGCGTGTCGTCGAAATCCATCGATCAGACCTGGGCCCCGAACACCGGAGCCGGGTCGGGCGCCGCTTCGCACGCCTCGTGAACCAATCGGCCGGCCTCCTCCACGGTCATCATGCGGTCGCCGACCGATCTCACCGGCCCGTGCTGCCAGCCGTCACACACGTTGAGCTGCCCACCGGTGCACTCGAACACCCGGCCGCTGACATCACATTGGGGGCTTCCGAGCCACACCACCAACGGCGACACGTTGTCGGGCGACTTCTCGTCCCATCCGGAGGGGACGTCCTCCGAGTAGAAAACACCGGCGGTCATACGGGTGCGGGCGTCGGGAGCCACCGCGTTGACGGCCACACCGTAGCGCCCCCACTCGGCCGCCTCCTGAACGGTGAGCAGGGCGATCGCGGCCTTGGCAGCCGCGTAGTTTCCCTGACCGATCGAGCCCATCAGCCCCGCTCCCGATGAGGTGTTCACGACCCGGGCCACCACTTCCTCACCTGACTTGGCCCGATCGCGCCAATGGGCGATCGCGTGGCGGGCCGGCGCGAAATGGCCTTTGAGGTGGACGCGAATCACCGAGTCCCATTCGTCCTCCGACATGCCGGCCAGCATCCGATCACGCAGAAACCCGGCGTTGCACACCAGCGTGTCGAGGCGACCCCAGGTGTCGACCGCCAGGGCGATCATCGCCTCGGCTTGGTGCCAGTCGGCCACATCGGCGGCGTTGGCCACCGCCTCTCCGCCCGACGCCACGATTTCGGCCACCACTTCGTTGGCCGCGTCGCTCGTTCCTCCGGTTCCGTCGCGGTCCACGCCGAGGTCGTTGACCACCACTCGGGCTCCGGCAGCCGCGAATGCCAGCGCATGGGAACGTCCGAGGCCCCGCGCCGCGCCGGTGACCAA
>JAJRXJ010000012.1 GCA_024276355.1 Actinomycetes bacterium
GGTGAGACCAGCCAGGGACACCATCTCGCCGGCCAGGGCCAGTGTGACCTCGATGAGGTCGTCGGGGCCACCGCCCTCGAGGACATCGATCGACTCCTGAACCTCAACGGCGTTTCCCGCAGCGCGGCCCAGGACGGTGTCCATGTTGGTGAGCAAAGCGCTCGTTCGTAGCCCGTGGTCGTTGCCGATACGCACCATGGTCTCGGCGGCCTCGCGGGCGGTGCCGAGTTCCCGCAGGAAGGCCCCCGACCCGAACTTGACGTCGAGCACGAGAGCGTCGGTACCTTCGGCGATCTTCTTCGACATGATCGAGCTGGCTATCAGCGGGATCGAGTCGACGGTCGAGGTGATGTCGCGCAGGGCGTACATGCGCCGATCAGCCGGAGCGATGTCGGCGGTGGCGCCGGCGATGACACCACCCACGTCGCGCAGTTGGGCCACCATTGCGGACGGGCTCAGGTCGGGCTTCCATCCGGCAATCGACTCGAGCTTGTCGAGCGTGCCTCCGGTGTGGCCGAGGCCCCGCCCGGACAATTGGGGCACCGACGCGCCGCAGGCAGCGACCAGCGGCACCAGAATCAGAGACACCTTGTCGCCCACGCCTCCGGTCGAGTGCTTGTCGACGGTCGGACGGCCAACCCCGGAGAGGTCGAGGGTCTCACCCGAATCGATCATCGCCTGGGTCCAGACATTGAGCTCATCGGGTTCCATCCCGTTGAACCAGATGGCCATGGTCATCGCGGCCGCTTGTTCGTCGCCGATGTCGCCGGTCGCGAAATGTTCGATGAACCACCGGATCTGGTCGTCGGACAGCCGACCACCATCCCGCTTGGTCCTGATCAGGTCGACCATCTCCATCGGGGTCAGTCCTTCCGGGTGTCGAGGTCGTCGGGCCCGAACGCGTCGACCAGCAACTCGCGTAGTCGTCGAGGGCCCTTCGATGTGTCGACCAGCAGGTCGGCGCCACCCACCTCCTGAAGAAGCTGGCGACAACGTCCGCACGGCGACAAACGCTCACCCTCCGGGTTGGTCGCCACCATCGCCACCAATCGTCCGCCACCGCTGAGATGGAGATCGGAGACCATGCCGCACTCGGCGCACAGCGTCATCCCATAGGACGCGTTCTCCACATTGCATCCGCACACAATTCGGCCGTCGTCGACCAGGCCGGCGGCACCGACGGGGAACTTCGAGTAGGGCGCGTAGGCGTGGGAGGCGGCCTCGCTGGCCTTGGCCGTGAGTTGATCCCAGTCAATGTCCGGTGGATTGGTCATGGCACATGATTGCGCGATCCAATGGCCAGTGTGGTGAGCAACCGGAAATGAGGCCGTGATGAATACAGACGCAGAGGTCGTGGTGATCACCGGCGCGGCGGGTGGGATCGGTGGCGCGCTGGCCCGCCGCTACCGCCGGGGCGGGGCCCGTGTGGCGCTTCTCGACGTCGACGAGCCCGGGCTGGGGGCCATGGCCGAGGCGCTCGGCAGCGACGAGATGGTGATGACGGTCGACTGTGATGTCACGTCGGAGGACGCCTGCGAAGACGCTGCCGCGGTCGTCATCGCCCGTTGGGACCGAATCGATGTGCTCATCAACAATGCCGGCGTGAGCCACATGAGCGCCTTCGCCGACATGGACCTCGACGTGTTTCGCCGGGTGATGGACATCAATCTGTTCGGTTCAGTTTACTGCACAGCCGCCTTTCTTCCGTCGCTTCGGGCGAGACAGGGACGCATTGCGGTGATGTCGAGCGTGGCCGGTTTCGCGCCGTTGTCGCTTCGCAGCGCCTACGCGGCGTCGAAACACGCGCTGCACGGGTTCTTCGACACGTTGCGGGCCGAGCTGGTCGATGACGGCGTGTCGGTCACGGTGGTCTGCCCGTCGTTCGTCAAGACCGACATCGAGGCCCACATGCTCGGTGACCATTCACGGATCGGGTCTCGCCGGACCACCGGCACCGAGGCCGACCCCGACGACGTGGCTGACGCGATTCACGCCGCGGTTGCGGCCCGCGAGCGCATGTCGTTCCCTACCCCTGATGCCAAGATGATTTTCGATGTGGCCACTTCGGACCCGGCGGGCTACGACGAGTTCATGCGGGCGATGGTCGCCGGCGATTCCTGAGCAATGGCCTGCGGCGGGTCCGCGGGTGTCAGTCGGCGCCGACGAGTTCCCGGTGTTCACCATCGCCGATGGTGATCTCCTGGCCGGCCCGATCAGCAGCGAGCGCGTTGAGATGCAGCCCCAGGAAGATCCCGGCGATGGCCACGAGGCCCAACAAGGCCCCGGATGACAGCATCACGAGCGCTGGTGCGGGGCAGGTGCCGGCCACGGCCCAGCCGATGCCGAAGAGGGCCCCACCCTTGATGTGGTGGCGTTGTGGCATCGAGCGGGACAGCGCGATCCGTCCGCCGAACAGCGTGTTGTGGTTGCGCCGCTCGAGGATCCAGAGCAGGGGTGCCGACACCGCGATGGCCGACGCCATCAGCAGGTAGACGTCGGCCTCCTTCAGACGGAGCATGGCGTGAATGGTGTCGTATTCGTGGAGTTGGGCGCCGGCGAGCAGCCCACCGAAGAGGATTCCGATACCGAGACCGGTGAGGTTCAGTTTCACAGTGATCCTCCGGTGGCGACATGCAGGGCGAACGTGGTGATCACCGCGGTGGTGAGGAACGTGATGGTGACGGCGGCGCTGGCGGGGGATCGCTGGGCGGTGCCGCAGAGCCCGTGACCCGATGTGCATCCGCCGGCCATGCCGGCTCCGAAGCCGAGAAGCGTTGCGCCTCCGAACACGAGCGGGACCACAGCCCACAGGGGAAACGCGCCGCGCAGGCTGTCGTAGCCCGATCGGATGGCGTGGTTGTCGGTGGTGAGCACACGGGTGACGAGAAGCCCGCCCACGAACATGCCCACGAAGTACCAGACCCGCCACACCACGATGTCGCGCCCCCGCCGGAGCAGCCCGCTTGTGTGGACGTAGGCGCCGCTGGCTCCGAGCGGTTGGTTGGCAACCGCGAAGAGGGCCACGATGAGCAGGCCGAGACCCGGGCCGACGATGTACCAAGGGATTCGTTGGGGTAGCAGGTCGAACATGGGTGGCCCTCGGGTGTCGGCAGTTCTCTTGAAGTCGAAACCTTACCAATCTGGTCATGTTTGGGCGAGGGGATATTTCTCCGTACATTTCCGCCCGCCGATCGGCCGATGCGTCGGCCATGGCTAGTGTCGACTCCCATGAACAATCCGACCATCGACGGTGTGGCCGCAGTCGTGTTCGACAAAGACGGCACCCTCGTCGATTTTCACCGAACCTGGGATCCGGTGGTCGAGAGATTCCTTCGGGAAATGTGCGGCGACGACCGCGGTGTGCTCGAGGGAGTGGCCGAATCCGTCGGCTTCGATCTCACCTCCGGGACCCTCCTGGAAACCTCACCGGTGGTGGCCGACTCCAACGCCGAGGTGGCGGCATGTCTGGCCCCGTGGTTCGGCAGAGACCCATCCGACCCCGAGTTCCTTCGCGAGATGGAGCAGAAGTTCGCGGAGATCATCGACACCACGGTCGTGGGCGTGGAAGGTGCCGAGGACCTCCTCGAGAGACTTCAACGCGCCGGAGTACCGGTGGGATTGGCAACCAACGACTCCGAGGAATCCGCGGTACGCCAAGTGGCGAGCCTTGGCTGGTCGGGATACTTCGCCTCGATCGTCGGGTACGACTCCGGCCATGGAGCCAAGCCGGGCCCGGGCATGGTGTCGGGCAGCGCCCGGGCGCTCGGTGTCGCCGCGTCGGCCACGATGATGGTCGGAGATTCCCGTCACGACATCGAAGCCGGCCGGGCAGCCGGGGCGGTCACCGTTTACGTGGGTGACTCGCCTGTTCTCGGCGGCTCCGCCGACATCTGGGTGCGACGGATCGGTGAGATCGGAGATCTCCTACTGGGTGATCAAGAAGCGGTGGCCCGGTCGCATCTCGATCCGATTCCGTTGGACGGGCCGTTCTACGACCATCTCAGGCGGGGTGACCGGATGCCCCGCCAGCCTGGGGTCACCCTCGATTCTGGAATCGCCGCCCTCTACCAGTCGATCGTCGGTGAACGACTGCCGCTGTGTCTCGACGTAGAACTTTGCCGGGAGGTCACCGGATCCGAACGACCTCTGGCCAGCCCCGGCTTGGTGATGCAGATGTCGATAGGCCAGAGCACCACGATCAGCCGTCGAGCCGTCGCCAATCTCTTCTACCGCGACCTCAGGATGGTCTCGCCGGTTCACCTGGGTGACATCATCTCCACCGAGGTCACCGTGGCGGCGCTTTCGGACTCGACGCCGCGCCCCGACCGGGCCCCGCGCGGCAAGGTTCTTGTCGACATCGTCACCAGCGTCGGCGATCGGCCGGTGGTGGTGTATCAACGCTGCCCGATGCTGCCCACCGAAGGTGTCGCGCTGCCGGGTCACTCCGACGACCTGGGCGACACCGCACCCCTCGATCTGCATTCCTTCGTGGGGCTGATTCCCGACGAGTGGGACCTCCGCCCGCTGGGCCCATCGCCGCTCTGGGCAGCGGGCGACACAATTGTCGACCCCACCCGCGACGTCATCGACGGCGCCACCGCGTTGGTTCGTCTGACCCACAACCTGGCCATGATCCATCGCGACACCGGACAGTCGCCCTATCCCGAACGGCTGGTTTACGGCGGACATGTCGTCGGCCTGGCCCAGGCATCGCTCAGCCGGGTTCTGCCGGGCATGGCCACCGTGCTCGGATGGCAGGAGTGCAGCCACATCGGTCCGGCCTTCGAGAACGATCTGCTCTCGTTCAGCCACACACTTGTCGACACGCTCGATCGGCCGTCGGGTCGACTGATGGCGGTGGAGGTGTCGGGATTCGCCCACCGTCCGGCGGGCCCCGAGGACGGATCCCCCGTTCTTCGATGGATCGTGATCGTGCTGGTTTCGCCCACCGATTGACAGCCGACGTGCGCGGGCACCAAGTTGATCCGTAGCCTCGCTGAATGATCCGTGGACGGCGACCAGTGGCGATTCTGCTGACATTGGCTACTGTCGTGTCGGCCTGCTCGTCAGCGAGCGTCTCTGCGGCGAGAGGCGGGCAGCGGCCGGTCGTCGTGGCCACCACCTCGATCTGGGCCGACATCGTTTCCGGTGCCACCTGCAACGACTTGGTCGACGTTGAAGTCCTGGTGCCTTCCGGGTTGAGCGCACACGAGTTCGAGCCGTCGCTGCGTGACCGGGCCACCCTCGAGGATGCCGATCTCATCGTGGCCAACGGTCTGGGCATCGAGCAGGGGTTTGATCGCACGCTCGACGCGTCGGTCTCGTCCAGCACGAGCCTCCTGCGGATCGGCGAAGCCGTGGATGCCCTGTTGCGATCCGATGATGGAGGAATCGATCCCCACGTCTGGCTCGATCCCACTCGTGTGGCGTCGACGCTGCCGGCACTGCAGGAGTCGCTTCTGTCGATCGGCGTACCGGCCGCACCTCTCGGCGGGTGCATCGAGTCGCTGGCCACCGCGCTGATGTCGCTCGACTCCGAGGTGACATCGATTATGGCCACGGTCCCCGACATCCGGCGCCGGCTCATCACCAACCACGATGCGTTGGCCTACTTCGCCGATCGATACCGGTTCGAGGTGGTCGGATCGATCCTCCCGTCGAATCTTCCGTTGGCCCAGGCCCAGACCTCCAATATCGCTGCCTTGATGGAAACCGCCAGGGCCGAGGGCATCGACACGGTTTTCACCGAGCCGACCATCGCTTCGGATGATGCGGCCACCGTTGCCCGCTCGGCCGGGGCCAAGCTCGTCCCGCTTCTGGTCGAGTCGCTGGGCACCCCGGACGGCGGTGGTACGGCAACCTACTTCGACATGATTCGCTCCAACGCGCGCCGGATCGCCGATGCGCTCGGCTGAGCCCGTCGAGGCCATCGGGCCCGTCATGCGGTCGCTGGCGCTGCCGGTCTACATCCCCTGGTTGGCCAGTGGCATCGGAACCGGCGTGCTGCTCCCGGTGCTGCCGCTGTATCTGCTCGACCACGGTTTGAGTTTCTCGGCGGTGTCGGTGGTTCTGGCGGCGGCAGGGTTCGGTTCGGTGCTCGGCGCTATTCCCGCCGGCGCGATTTCCCACCGTCGTGGCGAGGACCTGCTCCTGGCGGCGGCACTCGTGATCATGGGGCTCACGGCGGCTCTACTGGGGCTGACAACCGCGGTGTCGATGCTGGTGGCGCTGCGCATCACCTACGGGTTCGGAACGGTGGGCGTGGGCCAGTCACGCCAGACCTTCATCACCCGTCGGATAGATTCGAGACATCGCGGCCGGGTGATGTCGCTCGTGGGTGGTTCGTTCCGCCTGTCGGTGCTGGTCGGACCACTGATCGGCGGGGTCACGGTCGAGGTGGCGGGCTTCCGGGCCGCGTTCGTGTTGAGCGGTGTACTGTCGGCTTCCGGTCTGCTTGCCATGTTCGCCCACCGCCGCATGGTCGGACCCGAGCCGGCATCGACCGAAGCTCATGTTCCGATGCGCACCGGCATCAGGCGTCATTTCCGGCGTCTGTTGGTGACCGGTTTCGGTCCGATGCTGGTGATGGCCGCCCGCTCGGGTCGCCATGTCGTGGTTCCGCTGATCAGCGATTCGCTCGGCCTGAGCCCGGCGGCGGTCGGCGCCCTGGTGGCGGTGGGTACCGCGGCCGACCTCCTGTTGTTCCCGGTGGCCGGATACGTGATGGACCGCTTCGGAAGGTTGCGGGCGATCGTGCCGGCGTTCACGCTCATGGCCGGCGGGCTTCTGTTGCTGGGCACGGCCCACACAACCGCAGCGGCCGTTGTCGCCGGTGTGGTGATGGGAGTCGGCAATGGGCTCAGTGCGGGTTCGCTGCTCACGCTCGGCAGTGATCTGGCCCCAGAGGATGCCACGGCCCCCTTCATCGCCGGGTTCAACCTCATGGCTGATCTGGGCAGGGTCATCGGGCCGTTGATCGTGGGCTGGTCCGCCGATGCCATCGGCCTGGGGCGCTCGGCGGTGGTGTTGGCCGGCGTGTTGATGGCCGGGCTTGTCTGGCTCGTGGTGATGGTCGGAGAAACCAATTCCGAACCCGGGGTCAGCCGCGGTCGGACGCTTCCGGCCTGAGCGGTCCCGGCTGGGGCGACCGCCGCCAGCGACGGCCCGGGCGGGATACGCGGGGGAACAACTTTCGGCTCACCCCGAATGTGATCATGAGAGTCGTGGTGGAGACGCTGCCGAGAACGAGGTACATCACGGCGGTCTGCACGCGAACCGCGTCGATCGGGTCGGCCCCGGCCAGGATCAGACCGACCATGGCCCCGGGCAGGAACACGATCCCCACCGCCTTGGTGGTCTCAATCTGGGGGATCAGGGCCGTGCGCAACGATGCCCTCACATGGGGGAGGAGGGCCTCGTCGATCGTGGCCCCGAGGGCCACTCGGCCCTGGATGAGATCGGCGTGTTCGGAAGCCTCGGTGATGACGCGCCGCGAGGCGACCACGATCGCAGTCATGGAATTGCCGATCATCATTCCGCTCAGGGGAACGAGGGTCCGGCCGGTCAGGTCGAACACACCGAGACCGAACAGGACTCCGAGGGTGACCATGGCCGCACCACCGAACGCCACCAACGCGAGCCCGAACGCACCATCTACCTCCGGGGCCCGTCGGCGCACCGTGGAGGCGGCGAACGCGATCATCACCGCCACCCAGACCCATGCATAGATGATGGGATCTCCATCGTCGACCACGAGCCGCAGCGCCACACCGACAAGGGCGAGCTGCACGAATGCCCGGGCCGATGCGGTGATCATGTCGGTCGCCAGCCCGAGATGTCGGACGAGTGACACGACAACGGCAACAGCCACCAGCAAGCCCGAGATGGCCACACCCGTGAGCCCGATCTGTGAAGTCACCCGGCCAGTCTGGCGCGTGTGGGGAGCCTGGCCGTCAGTGGTGGCCAACGAGCGTGAGATAGCCATCGGCCACACTCGGCCGGGCCGTCTCCGCGCCGGGGGGAGGGCTGACCCCCACGCAGTGGAACCTGCCCGGACCCACAGCTCGGCAGATGGCCCCATCGGTGGGGATGCCAGTCTCCCAAACGTGCCCCTCGGCCAGTGAGGCCAGTTCAGCCGGCGAGCCGACGAACGCCATCCGGCCGCCGTTGAGGACCACCACCCGACCGCACACCGATGCCAGCTCGTCGGCGTGGTGGGTCGCGACGATGATGTTGGCATCGGCAGCCAACATGGCCAGCAGCCCGGTGATCTCCCCCCGTTGCTCGGCATCGAGCGAGGCCAGTGGTTCGTCGAGGACGAGAAGATCGGGTCCGCCGAGGAGCGCTTGTGCAATCGCCAGCCGTCGTCTCATTCCGCCGCTCAGCGTTCGGATACGGTCGCCGGCCACTCCGGTCAGCCCCACGCGGTCGAGGGCCCATGCCGACCACCGGCGCCTGAGCCGGTCGGGGCCGATTTCCTTCAGGGCCCCCACGTAGTCGCAGAATTCCGAGACGCGCATACGGTCAGGAAGTCCGTTGCTCTGGGCCACATAGCCGAGCCGCCTCCGAATCGCGGTGCGTTCCACCGGAACGGTCGGGTCGAGAACATCCACGCGGATCGAACCGGTCTCCGGTTGGGTGAGGGTGGCCAGAAGCCGCAGCAGCGTGGTCTTTCCGGATCCGTTCGGCCCGAGAATCGCGGTGGCACCACCCGCCGACACGAAACTGTCGACCCTCAGTGTGAAGGAGATGCCGTGGCGCTGTGTGAGGGAGGTGACGGTGATGGTGGGGCCGCTCATCGCTCCTCCGGCGCCGACAGTTCGTCGAGATGACGTCGCTCACGGATGAACATCACGGCGGCGGCGATGGTGGCGCCGACAGAAAGGACCTGGGTGACCGGACCGAACATTGCCGACGGGGTGGCTGTCTGCGACACGAACACGACCACGATCACCCACAGCGATCCGACTCCACCGGCCGCCATCCGTGGGTCGATGCGTGTGGACAGTGCCATGGTGATGGATGTGGTGGCCAGCGCCGGCAGGAGCCAACCGATCCTCGCCGCCCCTCCCGTGGGGACCAGCAGTGATCCGACCAGCAGCATCGCCGTGCTGGAGGTGAACACCGTGATGGCCCTCACCAGGAAGAGACGGAAACCATCCATCGGGGCGGCGATCGAGACCTCGTGGGTCGGGTCGACCGCAGGACCGAACGCCAGGGCCACGCCAAGGATCGGCACGAGGGGCGCGACGGTGAGAAACACCACTATTCGATCGGTTCCGCTGCCGGCTGCGCTCGACGCGGCGTTGAGGGCGAACAACATCGCGACCATCACCGCGAGAATCCATGAGCGTCGAAGGGCCGGAGTGGCGGTCACGAGCGGCACGATTCGATCCTCGACCCCGAGCCGCTTCAGGAAGCGGGCGAGCAGGCTCGGACGGGGCGCATCGAGTTCGGCTTCGATAGCCGAGAAGTTGGCCGCGAGCCGCCCTTGGTCGACCACCTCGTGATCGGGACCGGCCATGAACCTCGGTCGGTCGGCCGCCCGTGTGAGCGCCACTTCGAGATCTTCCAGCGATGTCATCCCAACGCCTCCTTCAACTGTTGTCTGGCCCTGGACAATCTCGACTTCACGGTTCCGACCGGCACCCCGAGCAGCGCGCCGGCCTCGGCATTGGTGAGACCGTCCAGGGCCGTGCAGGCCATTACTGCCCGAAGGTCGGGTTCGAGAGTCATGAACGCGACCCCCATGTCGGTGTGGCCCAGCGCCAGGGGAATCTCATCGGAGATGACCCGGGACAGCGGTTCGATGTCGTCGACCGGTAGGGGAGGGCGCTTCTTCCGCAATTGATCCACGAGGCGCCTCAACGCGATGGTCCAGAGCCAGGCCCCGACCTCACCGACGGGCCGATAGTCGGCCGCCTGGCGCCACACCGCCAGGAAGGTGTCCTGAAGCGCGGTGTCGACCGTGTCGGCATCGCCGCAACGTCTGGCGAGGCGGATCGTGAGCCAGCCGGCGTGGCGGTGATACAGCTCGGAGAGGGCGTTTCGGTCGCCGGCCCCGATGAGCCGAATCAGGTCGACGTCGTCGGTGCCGGCCGTGGCCGGGGCGTCTGACACGAGGGTCATGTTAGGAAATCGGGGTGGCTCGCCGGTGGAAGGGCACCAGTCGCCCAAGCGGCCTGACCAGTCGAGTGATCATTCGACGCCATGCCGGTGGGAACGGATACCTCTCCCGGACCTCGCGGGTGAACGGATGGATCATCTGGGCGGTGACGGTGTCGGGTATCGGCTCATCGACCCCGTAACGCTCCGGCCGCTCATCGGCCGGCATGCGGTAGGTGCCCCAGATGATGTCCCAGACGGGCAGGAAAACCGAGTAGTTGGTGTGGATCGACTCCGGGTGGTTGGCGTGATGCCAGTGGTGGAATTCGGGGGTCATCACGATCTTGTGAAGCGGACGAAGCCTCCACCGCACGTTGGCGTGGGCCATCAGCCCGAGGATCGTCTGCACCACGGCGAACACCCCCACGGCTTCGAGGGGGAAACCGGCCACCAGCAGAAACACTGCCGGGCCGATGATGATGAAACCATCGAATGGGTGTTGGCGGATTCCCGATATCCAGTCCATCTTCTTGCTCGAGTGGTGGATCGAATGGAATCGCCACAGGAATCCGATCTCGTGGTGCAGCCGGTGGGCCCAGTAGATGGAGATGTCGGCCAGCAGGAACCCCTCGATGATCAGTAGCCATCCGGGCTGGAGGGTCACCAGCGGCCGTAGCAGCAGGGCGGGAAGGTAGAGCGGGAACAGAGCGAGTGCGATCACGACGGCGACGAAGGTGCCGGCCGCGGTGAGCGGAGTGCCCACCAACGCGTAGGTGAGGTCTGTGCGCAGACCCTCGCGCCTGATCTTCTGGTCGTGGCGCTTGAACATCTTCTCGAAGGGCACGATGATCACGAACAGGGCAACGATCGCGGCTCCACCGCCGTACCCGAGAACCGTGCCGACCGGTATCACCACGGCCAACGCGATCA
>JAJRXJ010000294.1 GCA_024276355.1 Actinomycetes bacterium
CACCACCGCCGTCTGGATAACCCACACCGGCTTCGCCTTGCCATTCGCCATTTTTTTGCTCCACAACTACATATCGCAACTTCCCGGCGACCTGTTCGAAGCGGCGCGCATCGACGGAGCCGACCATTTCACTATCTTCTGGCGACTCATTTTGCCGCTGTCGATTCCTGTCCTGGCCGCGTTCGCCATCTTCCAATTCCTGTGGACCTGGAACGACTTTCTGATTGCCAACACGATGGCCGGCAGCAATCCGAGCGCTATTCCGACCACCATCCGCATAGCCAATCTGGCCGGTGACTTCGGACGCAACGAGCATCTTCTGCCGTCGGCCGCGTTCGTTCAGGCGTTCGTCCCGCTGGTGGTGTTCTTCGCGCTGCAGAAGTATTTCGTGAGAGGGCTGCTGGCCGGATCGGTGAAGGGCTGAGAGGCCCCGGCATCCGGCCCCCGGGGCCGAGGTCAGCCTCTGATGGCGAGTCTGGTGTCGGGGTCGAAGAAGTGGAATCGGGCGGTGTCGACGGCGACCACGATGTTGTCGCCGGCTCTGGCGCGGCTTCGTGGGCTGAATCGGCCGACGGCGGAGCCGTTGTGGGTGCCGTCGTCCTGGGCGGCGTCGGGGTCGCCGGAGTCGACCGAGGTGGCGTCGATGTCGAAGTGGACCATCACTTCGGATCCGAGGGACTCGACGAGTTTCACTGTTGTGTGGATGCACTGGTCGGATGGGTGTTCGGGTTTGACGGCGGCGTCTTCGGTGTCTTCGGGGCGGACACCGACGATGAGTTGACGTCCGACGAAGCCTCGTAGATCCGGGCGGGTTTCGAACACTTCGGTGTCGAGGGCCAAGGTGTTGGATCCGATGGTGATCGAACCGTCGGCGAGGGTGCCTTCGTAGAGGTTCATCGAGGGTGAGCCGATGAACGCGGCGACGAACACGTTGTCGGGGAAGTCGTAGAGGTTCTGTGGGGTGTCGACTTGTTGGAGGTGGCCGTCCTTGATCACCGCCACGCGGTCGCCCATGGTCATGGCTTCGACCTGGTCGTGGGTGACATAGAAGGTGGTGACGCCGAGGTCGCGTTGGAGTTTCGCGATCTCAGCGCGCATCTGGACCCGGAGTTTGGCGTCGAGGTTGGACAGCGGTTCGTCCATGAGAAACGCCGAGGGTTGACGCACGATGGCCCGGCCCATGGCCACCCGTTGGCGCTGGCCACCCGAGAGCTGACCGGGCTTGCGGTCGAGCTGGTCGTCGAGTTCGAGAATGGCGGAGGCCTCGCGGACCCGTCGGTCGATTTCGTCCTTGGGGGTCTTGGCGAGCTTGAGAGCGAAACTGATGTTGTCGTAGACGCTCATGTGGGGGTAGAGGGCGTAGTTCTGGAACACCATGGCGATGTCGCGGTCCTTGGGGCTGACATCGTTGACGACCCGCTCACCGATGCGGAGCTCACCGCCCGATATCTCCTCGAGGCCGGCGATCATCCGCAACGCCGTCGACTTGCCGCACCCCGACGGGCCGACCAGCACGAGGAACTCCCCGTCGTTGATTTCAAGGTCGAGATCGGTGACCGCCTGGAAACCATTGGGATAAACCTTGGTGACCTTGTCGAGGACCACTGCTGCCATTGAATACTCCTGTAAACGTTTTCACGGACACTAGTCGTGTTCGGTGGCCGGAGCCACGGTGGCTTCCGGGGATCGGCCGGAGCCCTGTTCGGCAATGAGGCGATCGGCGGAGAAGAGCCGCGGTGCGGTGACGGACGACGCGATGAGCAGCGCCACACCGCCCACCCAGAACGGGGCTCTGAGACCATTGGACGACGCCAGCAGGCCGCCAATGAGTGCCCCGATGGGCATACCGCCCCAGCCGAGGAAGCGGTAGACGCTGTTGACCCGGCCCAGGAGTTGGTCGGGGATCACCGACTGACGAAGTGAGACCGTCACCACGTTCCAGACCACGCCCGCGAATCCGGTGCCTGCCAACACCAAGGCCACGACCCATGCGTTGGACAGGGGAGCGACAGCCAGTTGGCCAAGCGCGGTGCCGAAGGACCCGATCAGCAACAGGGGTCCGCTTCCGAACCTCTTTGCCAGTCGCCCGGCGACCAGGCCACCGATCACGCTTCCGGCCGCCATGGCGGTGGCCAGGAGACCGAAACCCACCTCATCGAGACCGAGAATGTCCTCCGCGAACAGCACCAGCACCGAGAACCCGGCCATGAACCAGAGGTTCATCAACCCGAGCAGCAAAGCCAGGGTCCGCAGGACCTTGTTGCCCCGTAGCCACATGATGCCCTCGCTGATCTCGGACCTGATGGTGGTGGGAGATTTCGATGGGTCGGACTCTGGTCCGATGAGGGACCGGGCCCGAAACGATCCGCTGATGCCCGCGACCAGCGCCGCCGCGCCGAGGTAGCTCGCCGCGTCGAGCCAGAATGGCACCGAAACTGCCGCAGCCACCAGGAACCCACCGAGGGGTGGGCCCACGAAACTGTTCGCAGTGGTCTCGGCGGCCATCAGGCGACCGTTGGCGATCTGCAGTTGGTGTTCGTCGACGATCGACGGGAGGATCGTCTGGCTGGCATTGTCGAACATGGTCTCGGCTACCCCGAGAGCAAAACCGATGGCGTAGATCATCCAGATCGTGTGGTGATCGGTCAGCACCGCCAGTGCGAGCATCGCGACGAGTCCCGCTCGGAAGACGTCGGTCATCCACATGACCCGGCGCCGATCCCAACGGTCGACAAGGGCGCCGGCAACCAGGGCAAAAAGCAGCCAAGGCAGCCTCAGGGCGATGGCCACCCCGGCGATCGTGGTCGGACTGCGGGTGAGATCGGCTGCGACCAACGGAAGGGCCACGAAGAAGACGCCATCGCCGAGATTGGAGATGGTGGAAGCTGCGAACAGGCGCCGGAATCCGACACCGAGAGATCCGGCTGGCGGCGGGTCGGTTGGGTCAGCCTCGATGGGAATTGATCACTCCAGTATTGAAACCGGCGAGGTGGAGGCCCCCATGGAAACGGGCGTGTTCGATCTTGAGGCAGCGGTCCATCACCACATCGAGTCCGGCCGCGGAGGCAAGAAGTGCGGCCTCCGGGCTCCAGAGACCAAGCTGCACCCAAAATGTTCGTGCACCCACATCGATGGCCTCCGCGGCAACGGCCGGTAGGTCGTCGTTTCGGCGGAACACATCGACGATGTCGGGTACCGACGGGAGTTCTCGCAACGACGGGTAGACCGGTTGGCCCAGGATCTCCGATTCACGCGGATTGACCAGATAGACATCGAAATTGGTGGAGGAACTGAGCAGGTAGGTGGCCACGAAATTACTGGCCCGGGCCGGATTCGAGGACGCCCCGACAATCGCCACGGCCTTCGATCGGCGAAGGATTTCGAGACGCTTCGACGGCCCTGGAGGTGTCCAACCTTCGATCGGAGGATGATCTGATTCGGCCATCATGCACCTGCCTTGTGGAGCGCTTGATCGATGTCCCAGATGATGTCGTCGATGTCTTCGAGCCCCACGGAGATGCGCACCATGTCGGGAGTGACCCCGGCGGCATCGAGTTGCTGGTCGGTCAGCTGCTGATGGGTGGTGGATGCAGGATGGAGCACGAGCGTGCGGGCATCGCCGATGTTGGCGAGGTGGCTCACCATCTGCAGATTCTCTATGAACCCGGACCCGGCCGCTCTCCCACCCTCGACCCCGAATGTGAATACTGCTCCGGGCCCCTTGGGCAGGTACTTCTTGGCGAGATGATGATGGGGCGAGCCCGGCAACCCGGCGTATCTCACCCAGTTGACGCGGGGATCTGCGTCGAGCCACTCGGCGACCAGGAGGGCATTGGCGACGTGTTCCTCCATCCGCTGTGGGAGGGTCTCGAGCCCTTGGAGGAACATGAATGCGTTGAACGGTGAGAGGCTCGCGCCGACATCGCGAAGCTGCTCGGCCCGGACCTTCGAGCAGTAGGCGTATTCGCCGAAATTGTCCCACCATCTGAGGTTGTTGTAGCTGGCCACCGGCTCGGTCATTTCCGGGAAGCGCCCCGACCCCCAATCGAAGTGACCCGATTCGACTATCACCCCTCCGATCGAGGTGCCGTGGCCCCCGATGAACTTGGTGGCCGAATGGATGACGATGTCGGCGCCCCACTCCATCGGGCGACACAGATAGGGAGTGGCGAACGTTGAGTCGATGACCAGTGGCAGCCCGTGGGAGTGGGCCACCGCGGCCAGCGCTTCGATGTCGGCGATCTCCCCCGATGGATTTCCGATCGTCTCGGTGTAGAGCAGCTTCGTGTGGTCGGTGATGGCGGCCTCGAACGCCGCCGGGTCGGAGGCATCGACGAAGGTGGTCTCGATCCCGAGACGAGCCAGTGTGACCGAGAACTGGGTGATGGTGCCACCGTAGAGGCTGGAACTGGCCACGATGTGGTCGCCGGCGCCGGCCAGGGCAGTGACCGACAAGAACTCCGCGGCCTGTCCCGAGGCGGTGGCAACCGCCCCGATACCACCCTCGAGGCTGGCCATGCGCTCCTCGAATGCCGAGGTGGTCGGGTTGCCGATGCGGCTGTAGATCAGGCCGAACTTCTGCAATGCGAACAGGTCGGCGGCGTCCTCGGTGTCCTCGAAGACAAAGCTGGTTGATTGGTAGATGGGTACGGCCCGGGCCCCCGTGGCCGAGTCGGGTCGTCCCCCGGCGTGGAGCGCTCTTGTGCGAAATCCCCATTGGTGATCGGTCATTCACCGACTCTAGGTGGTGGCCGTGGATCCCTCTAGCCTGACCTCCATGTTCGCCAGTCGACTCGCCCGTGCCCGCACCATGATGGAGTCCCACGGGGTCGACGTGATGTTGCTCTCGGTGGGGGCCGACCTTCCCTACTTCTGTGGATATGAGGCCATGCCTCTCGAGAGGCTCACCATGCTGGTGGTTCAAAGAGACGGCGACGCAACTCTTGTCGTGCCGGGGTTGGAGGCGCCCCGCGTGGTCGAACGGCCCGATGTCTTCTCCATGCGGCCCTGGGCCGAAACCGAGGATCCGATCGCCATCGTTGCCGGCTTGGCGGGCCCGGCATCAACGGCCGCGATCGGAGACCACACCTGGGCCGGTTTCCTTGTCGATCTTCACGCAGTGATGCCGTCCACGGAGTTTCGTCGGGCCTCCACGATCACCAGCCCGATCCGCTCGGTCAAGGAACCCGACGAGATCAGTCGCCTGCGAGTGGCTTCGGCGGCGGTCGATCGCATCGCGTCTCGCCTCCAGGCCGGTGAGATTCCCCTGGTGGGAAGAACCGAAGCCGATGTGTCTGCCGAGCTTGGGCGTCAGATCATCGAAGAGGGCCACGATCGGGTCAACTTCGCGATCGTGGCCGCGGGGGAGAACGCCGCCAGCCCGCATCACGAACCCGGCGCTCGCGTGATCCGCGATGGTGAGTCGGTGCTGTGCGATTTCGGGGGCACGATGATCGGCCCCGACGGTGTTGGGTACTGCTCCGACATCACCCGTTGTGTTTCGATCGGCGAGCCTCCAACCGAGTTCGCGGAGCTTTACGATGTGCTTGTCGAGGCTCAGAGGGCATCCGTGGAGGCGGCCACGGTCGGCACTCCATGCCAAGAGGTCGACCGTGTCGGAAGGTCGCTGATCACCGACGCTGGTCTCGGCGATTTTTTCGTGCACCGAACCGGTCATGGCATCGGCGTCGAGGCCCATGAGGATCCCTACATCGTCGAAGGCAATGAGACCCCACTGGTGGCTGGCCACGCCTTCTCGGTCGAGCCCGGCATCTACATCCCGGGACGTTGGGGCGCGAGGCTCGAGGACATAGTGGTGGCTTCAGCCGACGGTCCCGATCCGTTGAATCTCGTCGACCACTCACTCGCGGTCGTTGAATCGTGATCAGGCTGGACGCAGCGACCGTTCTGGTCCAATGGGCTGCCGGCGGGTGGCTCTACTTGTGGGTCACCACCAGGCGCCGGGAGGTGGGCCTCGGTTACGGCTGGCTGCAGCGCATCATCTTCTTGCTGATGGCGGGCGGGTCGTTGATATCGGCCTTCGCCACTGATCCGACCTGGACCCGTGAGATCGCAACGATGGCGTTCGTGGCTGTGGGGCTGGTCGCTCTCGTGGTATCGATTGCCTTCAAGTCCGCGGGTGTGGCCGGGCAGCGCGGCATGGTGGAAAAGCGCACCGAGCGTGTGGCCGCCATGACCGGCATCGACCGGGACGAGCAGCGATTCGACACCTCGGCCAGAGAGTTTCCGCCGGTGCTCGATCTGATCGCCGCGATGGCGGGCATGGTGGCGGTCTTCTTCGGTGGTGTGGCTGCAGGAGATCCAGCCCTGCTGTCGGTCTCACGGGCTGTCGTGGGTGCTCTGTTCCTGGGTGCGGTTTCCGATGCCATGCTTCTCGGACACTGGTATCTCGTGCAGCCGGGGCTGGCCCGCGGGCCCATTCTGGAGTTGGTGCGGTGGACCGGCATCCTGTGGTTTCCAGAGACCCTGGTGATGCTCTGGCCCACGGGGATGGTGTCGGTGTGGACCGGTGCGATCGACGATGGCTACAACGGTCTGCTCGGCTGGTACTGGGCGGCGAGCGTGATCACCACCATCGGATTGGTCATCGTCACACGGGCGGCGTTGAAGGAGCGGGCGTACTCGGCGGTCATGGCTGCCACCGGCCTCATGTACCTGGCAATCCTGAGCGGATTCGGTCAGGATCTCGTGGCGCGTGTGCTGCTGGCCTGACTTGGTTCCTCCGGCAGTATCGCCATTCCTGAAGAGGAGTTAAGATTCAGCCTTAGCGTGCCGAGTTGTGGCTGGGCGACCCCGGAAGGAGCAGCCGTGACCGATGAGGGGAAGACCGTGCCTTGGCACGTAATTGCGGAGTCCGGGATCGAGGCTGTTCTCGGGTCCTCTCTTCTCGGTGTGGTCACAACGGACGTCGATTGGAACGTCACGTTTGCCAACGACGAGTTCTGTTCGCTGCTGGCATGCGGGGAGTCGGTTCCCCCGGGTTCCGCCCTTGCCGACGTGTTGGGGTCGGATCGCTTCGGCCGACTTGTGGATGCCCGGGAGGAAGGCACGGAAGGGTCGGCCGGCGACGAACTCGACGTGAAGTTCGACCTCGACGACGGTGCCGGTCGAAGGTGCATGGTCAGGGCTCGGTCGTGGCCGATGCGCCGTGACGGGGCCCGGATCGGTCATGTCGTCGTGGTGATCGACATTTCGGATCGATACGACGATGTCCGGCGTTTCCAGGTGGCCGACGACCTCGTCGGCTCGTTCATGTCCGTTGTTCGCGACGCAGTCATAGTGACCGATTCCGATGGAGTAATCACCGACATCTCGAGCTCGGTCGAGCCGATGTTCGGCTGGCGTCGGGAGGATCTTGTGGGCTCGGGAGTCGAGTTGTTGATGAACCCCGCCGACGACACACGTCACTCCGGTTGGCTCACCAATTACTTGTCGAGTGGTGGTGCGGGCGTGTTGGGCAGGTGGCGAACCCTCGCCGGCAGACGGCGCGATGGCGAGGTCTTCCCGATCGAGTTGCGGGTCGTTGAGAGCGTGGTCGGATCCCCTCCGGGTTTCGTCGCATTCATCCGGGACCTCGGTGAGGTGCACGACCTGAATCGCCGGATAGAGCGGGCGCAGCGAACCGACGATCTGACCGGTCTTCTCACACAGTCGTCGTTCGCCTCGGCATTACGGTCGTTCGTTGAGGACCGTGGTGAACCGATTTCACTGGTCAAGGTGGACATTGCCCGGTTCCATCACGTGAACAACGCTTACGGATACGAAACCGGTGACAAGCTTTTGAAGGCGGTGGCGAGAGAGATTCGCGCCGTTGTTCCCGACCTCCCCGCCGGGCGGGTGGGCGGAGACAGATTTGCCTTCGTGGTTCGTTCGAGTGAGACCGATCGGGTGGTGCGAGCGTTGAAGTCGAGGGTTGAGGGCCGCGGCCGGTCGCGTGGCATCAGCCATCCGATCCGGATTGATGTCGGCGTTGCCAGGCACGAATCGGGGACCACCGAAGATCTGCTCAAGGCCGCGAGCAACGCGCTTCGGGTTGCCAAGGCCGGATCGTCGCGAACCTATGTCGAATACGACCACGTGATTGCCGAGGCCATACATCGCGAGGTGGCCTTGCTCGCCGACATACACGCGGCGGTCAAGTCACGGCAGCTCGTCACGTATTTCCAGCCGGAGATCGACCTTCGCACCGGTGACATCATCGGTCACGAGGCGTTGGTCAGATGGAATCATCCGACGAGAGGGTTGATTCCCCCGGACCAATTCCTGCCCCTGGCCAAGGCCGAGAACCTCATGTCGGCGCTTGGGGTCCAGGTCCTGGCCGCTAGTCTGGACTTTGTCCGCAAGTCGGCTGATGTGGGACATGCCGGTCGCGTGTGGGTCAATTTGTCATCCGACCAGCTGCTGGATGATTCGGTGGTGGCTTACGCTCGCTCGGCCGTGGCGGGTGGCCTGGACCCCGACACCCTCGGGTTCGAGCTCACCGAGCAGGATGCTTTCGCCGTTGAGTCGGCCGCGTCCGACAACTTGCAGGCGTTGCTCGATCTGGGAATTGCGATAGCGATCGACGATTTCGGCACGGGATACTCGTCACTGACCCAGTTGCGAAGTGTCGAGGCCGAGGTGGTGAAGCTCGACAGGTCGTTCCTGATGGCGATTCACACCGACGAGATGCAGGAGAGATTCGTCGGAGCGTGCATAGATCTGGCACATACGCTGGGTCGAGTCGTGGTGGCGGAAGGGATCGAGACCGAAGACGACGCCCAATTGGTCGCCCGTCTCGGCTGCGACATGGCCCAGGGCTACTGGTTCGGCCGGCCGGTTCCCGCGGCCGAGGCCTTGGAGGCCCTGCGCGCGGTCGGCTGACAAAATGCCGGCCGACTGTGGCGAATCCCGGGTTTCGGTTCTATGGTGACGACCACCTCGCGGGACGGGAGGAACACACCAAGTGACGGCGTCTACTCACCGAGACCAGCCTTGGCGTACGTTCGCAGACTCAGCGATCGACGCGATCGTGCAGTCGACGTTGTTCGGCGTGGCAGTCATCGACACGGGTGGGCATCTCACATTCGCCAATGATGAGCTGTGTCGCCTTCTCGGGGTCGATATGGAACAGCTCAAGGGCGACGGCTATGCAGCCGTGATCGGCCCAGAGACCGCGCGGGCGCTCTGCGGGGTTCCCAACGGCACCCACTCCGATGTCCCATCACTCGCGGAAGCTGATCTTTCATTCAAGCCGAAACACGAGTTCGGCAGCGGGCCTCTCCTGAGGGCCAGGTCCTGGCCCGTCGAGAAGGACGGGGAGTTCGTGTGTCGGGCGGCGGTGTTCGTCGACATGTCAGACCGTGTCCGTGACCGCAATCGCCAGCAGGTGGCCGACGAGCTGATCGCAACACTCATGGATTCGGTCACCGACGCGGTGCTGGTCATAGATGCCGATGGCCGGATCGAGTCGGCGAGCCGTGCTGTCGAGAGCGTGTTCGGATGGCCGGGATGGTCGGTGGTCGGAGCCGGAATTCGGATGCTGTTCAATCCCCTCGACCCCACCGACGACCGCCACTATCTGCAACGCCTGATTCGCCTTCGCGGTGAGACCGGACTGGGCTCGCGGGTGATGGTGTCCGGTCACCACCGGGACGGAACCGTGGTTCCGCTCGAGCTGCGAATCGTGGAGAACTCGAGCACATCGCCGCCGACGTACGTTGGGTTCATTCGTGATCTTCGTGAGATCGAACGCCTCACCGCCCGTCTCGACGTGGCATCTCGCACCGATGAACTCACCGGTCTGCTCTCACAACGGGCATTCATGAGCGAACTCCGGGCCATGGTCGAACATGCCGACCAGCGATGGTCGGTGGTGAAGATCGACCTGTCAAGATTCCGCTACGTCAACCGGGCCCACGGTTTCGCCGTCGGCGACGAGGTGCTGCGTTCGGTTGCCGGCGATCTGAGGGGTCTCGCCCCTGAATCGCCGGTCGGTCGGGTTGGCGGAGACCGGTTTGCATTCGTCGTTCCGACCGAGGCCGTCGATGGACTCGTCTGGGAGATCCGCTCCCGCATCGAAGGGAGGGGGAGATCGGGGGGGATATCGCATCCTCTGCGGGTCAACGTCGGCGTGGCCCACTTCACCGGGCGGGAGACCGCCGAGGAACTGATGCAGGCGTCCGATTCGGCCACCCGTGCGGCCAAGTCATCCAACGAGCGTCTGTACCGAACGTTCGATTTCGAGATGCGGTCGCGTGTGGATTCCGAAATCGAGCTGGTGGGTGATCTCTACACGGCCATTTCGGATCACCAGCTCGAGACATGGTTCCAGCCGGAAGTGGCCCTCGACGACCGTTCGGTCATCGGCCACGAGGCGCTCGTGAGATGGAGACATCCGGCCAAGGGGATCATCGCCCCCGACAGCTTCCTCCCGTGGGCCATCTCCGAGGGGCTGATGCCCTCCTTGGGTGTGGAGGTTTTCGGTCACGCGCTTGATTTCATCCGCAAGTGCGAGCGGCTCGGCCACCGCGGCCGTGTGTGGGTCAATCTCTCGGCGGGCCAGCTGTTCGACGACTCAGTGCTGCGGTATGCCAAGGCTGCCATCGATTTCGGGATCTCACCCGAGTCCCTGGGATTCGAGCTCACCGAGCAGGACGCAATCGATGTGGCCAGCATCGCCACCGACAATTTTGCGAAGCTGATGGACTTGGGTGTGGGTCTGGCCATAGACGACTTCGGCACCGGCTATTCCACGCTGTCGCAGCTACGGACCGTTCCGGCTGACGTGGTCAAGCTCGACAGATCGTTCCTTAGCGACATTCACACCAACCGCCGCCAGAGAAACTTCGTCGGTGCCTGCATCAACCTGGCCCACACCCTCGACATGTCGGTGATCGTGGAGGGCATCGAATGTGAGGCCGACGCGACCCTCATGGCCGAGATGGGCTGCGAATCAGCCCAGGGCTACTGGTTCGGTCACCCGGTACCGGCGGCGGAGGCCCTGTCGGCCCTCTAGGAAATCGACTCGATCGCCGCTCTCAGTTTGGTGGCGGCCTCGGCGGCGAGATCGTTGAACTGGGGGTCGTCCATCAGATCCTGCGGATCGACGGCGGTGA
>JAJRXJ010000295.1 GCA_024276355.1 Actinomycetes bacterium
CCTTGAATCGAAGAACACCTCCCACGAGATCGAGATCCCGAGTGGGCCGACAGCCGAGTCGATGACCGCGGTGTTGTGGCCCGGTCTGGTGTCGGCAGCGGGCAGCTCACCGCTGAACGATTCGATCAGCGAACGAAGTGGCACGAACTCGCCGAAGGGCACCAAACGGACCTTGTCGTAGCGGCCGGTCTCGGTGCCGTCGGGGGAGGTGGCGATGGAGTAGTTGATGTTGGCGGTGTCGTCGGCGGTGCGCTCGAACCAGCCCGTCACCAGCACGGCGTCCATCTCGGCCGCGAGTTCCGTGACCCGACGGGCGGCCTCCGAGTGCCACAGGAGGGGTTCGTCGCAGATCGAGGTGGTGATGCCGTCGGCGACAGGGTTGACGACATTCTCCGGCCAGAGAATGAGATCCACCGGGCGATCGATCAGGTGGGTGGCCGCCACGTGGCGTTCGAACACCGCGCGGTTCTCGCACACGTTGGCACGGGTGTTCTGTGGCCCACCGCCCTGGACTATGGCCACGTCGATGGTGTCGACGGTGGTGGAGTCGATCGACATGGCGACCATCCCGGCCACCACCGACACGAGGACGAAGCCGGCCACGATCGGGCCTGCCTTGTCCTTGCGGGCCAGTTCGGCGATGGCAACACCCGCCGCCGCGGTGACCATCACCAGAAACGGTGATCCGAAAAGCCGTGCGACCGGAGCCAGGGGCGAGGCCACTTCGGCCATTGCAATGTTGGCTAGTGGTATCCCGCCGAAGGGCCACGACCACCGAATGAGTTCAGCGATCACGATGCCGGCGGGGAACACGGCCCGCCGTATCGGCCGGTCGTGTGGTGTGGCCATTCCGGCCAAGGCGAAGAACGACGAGAACAAGATCACCGACACCGGCCAGCCGGGGGCGGTGAGATCGAACATCCAGAGTGTGGCCGGGGCCGACCACGACAGTGCCGTGATCAGAGATGTGACGAATCTGGTTTTGCGTGAGGGCTCGTCGATGAGCCGGTACCAGATGGCCAGCCCGATCATCGCCAGCGGCCACCACCCCCAAGGGGGCATGGCAGCGGCGATGAGCAGGCCGGCAAGAACCGACAGAGCGAAGCGTCTCACGGCGGGCGATGCTACGCCGTGATCAGACCTTCAGTCCGCACACCGGCCAAGGCTGACGACCGCGCTCCGACCAGAGGGCGCGGGTCATGGCGTCCTGCCACCAAGGTTCGACGGTCGCGGGGTCGCGGTTGGCGAGGAACGGGAAGTGTCGGCCGGCGACCGCATCCCATGTCGTCTGGTCGAACTGGTAGGCGCCGCGGTAGGTGCCCGACGGGTTGACGGCGGCGTAGTTGTCGGTTGATTCGCACCAACGCAGCCGGTAGAGCTGGTCGGCGGTGAGCACGTCGCGGGTTGGCGCGGTGGCATCGAGGTAGAGCTGGACTTCCTGGGGGGTGCATGCTGACGCGATGGTCAGGGTGGCTAGTACGAGAGCGATTACGCGCATCTTCTTACGCATGGAGTTGCTGCCTCCTCGGACAATGTCCGTGTATGACACTTTGGGTCGATCTTTCCGTCGAACGCTGTTCGCCGGGCAGATGGGCAGGGTGATCGACCAATGCCTTTGTTCAGCTGCGACAGAATAGTGTCGAATCGCAACACAACCGCAACATTGCGACCCATGTCACAGTCGGCTCACGCGGCTGCGGCGCGCCCCTGACGCACACATGCGGGCAGACCCAAACCCCGGAAAGCGGCGCCGGTGGCGACGACCCCGGGGGCATTGGCTGCGAGATCGGCCTCGATCGCCGCCACCCGTTGCAGATGGCCCGGGGTGTATTGCGGCAGGGCCTCTCTCCATTCACTGACTCTCACGATCGGATCACCGTCGAGCCCAACCGTGAGAGCCAGCTCATCGGTGAGCTGTGACACGATGTCGGCCTCTGTCATAGACAGCCATCGGGGGTCGTCGGTGCGCCCGGCCGACACCCTCAACACCGCGTGTCGGCCGTCGTCGAAGTGGGCCCACTTCGACGACGACCACGAACAAGCGGTCATCAACAGCCCCTGGTCGCGTGGCACCAGGAACCCGGAGCCATCGAGCGGGTTGGAGATCCGTTGCTTGTCGATCACGAAGGTGAGAAGGACGGCGCTCGAGTAGACGAGCTCTCGCAGGACACCGGCGGACTCGGGACACAACGCAGCGATCAGATCGGCGGTGACCGGAGCCGGTGTGGCGATGATCACCCGCGACGCGTTGATCTCGCCTGCGGGAGTGCGAACCACCCAGGAGCGGCTCGAACGACGCAGGCCGAGAGCCGGGGTGTTGAGACTCACGTGGGGGTCGAGCCTTGCCGCCAGCTTTTCGATGATGCGCTGAGTGCCCCCTTCGACACCGAGAAACACCGGACCGGGGGTCCGGGCCGATTCGCCGGCCTGCTGCGACAGGTTCGCCAGCATGTCGCCACCGATGGCCGCGGCTGACGCCAGTTGCGGTGCGCCCGCCATGATGCTCATGCGGTCTGCCGAGCCGGCGTTGATGCCACCTAGCAACGGGTCGACAAGCCGTTCGAAAACCTCACTGCCCACGACCGGGCGCAGGGCCGCCCCCACCGTGGTGTCGTCGACGAGGGGTGGATGCAAGGCGGCCAGGCCGCGGCACAGATCCTGCACCCCCGACTCGGACACGATGCCGCTCTCGGCGACCGCGTCGGGGTCGAGCGGGACGCCGAGAACCGATGGAGCAGGTATGGGACGCAGTGCGCCGTCGACCCAGATGAACGCCCGCTTCCCGGATGGCTTCACCAACCGGTCGCCCAGCCCGATCTCCCGACACAGCTCGGTCATCTCGGGTTGCCGGGCGAGGAAACCGTCGGCTGCCGAATCCACGTCGAGAGGCCCGACGCGACCGCCGTCGATTCGCCCACCGACACGGGGCGACGCCTCCAGCAGCACGAATTCCCCACCCGACTGCTGCAACTGATGGGCCGCGGCGAGGCCGGTGATCCCGCCGCCGATCACGACGACCGGGTCAGTCACCAGCGGGGCCTCCCGGCCCGGTGGTTAGTCCCTCGGCGTGGACGACCCGCGTGATCTCGGTGAGCACATCGGGGTCGGTCGTGGGGATGACCCCATGGCCGAGATTGAACACGTGACCGGGGTGGCCGGCGTTGTCGGACAACACGTCTCGGGTGGCGGCCAACGCGGCCGGTAGGCCGGCCAGCACCACGGTGGGGTCGAGGTTGCCCTGCAGGGCCCTGCCGGGTCCGACCCGTTGCCGGGCCTCGCTCAGGGGCACTCGCCAGTCGACGCCGACCACATCGGCACCGGCTTCACCCATCTGGGACAGCAGCTCGCCGGTGGTGACCCCGAAATGGATGCGGGGCACTCCGGTGGGTTCGACCGCCGCCATGACCTTCTGCGAGTGGGGCAGCACGTAGCGGCGGTACTGGGCCGGGCTCAGCGAACCGGCCCACGAGTCGAACAGCTGGATGGCCGATGCACCGGCCTCGATCTGCGACAACAGCGACGAGATGGCCAGATCGGCCAACCGGTCGAGCAGGTCGTTCCAGAGAGCCTCGTCGGAGAGCATCATCGCCTTGGCGACGGCGTGGTCCTTCGAGGGCCGTCCCTCGATCAGGTAGGAGGCCACGGTGAACGGAGCGCCCGCGAACCCGATGAGGGGAACGTCGAGTTCGGCCACCAGCTGCTCGACGGTCCGGATCACCCAGGGGGTGTCGGCGTGGGGGTCGAGCGGTCGAAGCCTCGACAGGTCGGCCCGGTTGCGGAACGGATGCTCAACCTCGGGGCCTACACCGGGAGTGACGGTGAGACCGAAACCGACCGCGAACGCGGGCACGACGATGTCGGAGTAGAGAATCGCCGCGTCGATCCCGTATCGCCTCACCGGCTGAAGGCTCAGCTCGGTGGCGAGGTCGGGGTCCTGGATGGCATCAAGAATGGTTCCCTCGCCACGGATGGCCCGATACTCGGGCAATGACCGGCCCGCCTGACGCATGA
>JAJRXJ010000296.1 GCA_024276355.1 Actinomycetes bacterium
ACGTTCTTCAACGCGACATGTGCCCGAGCGCCACCCGATTCGAGGGTGAGATCATCGCCATGACCCTCGACATGCTTCACGCCGACGCGGTTACCGACACCGAAGCGGTGGGCATGATCACCACCGGCGGGAGCGGCAGCATCCTCCATGCCGTATTGGCCTACCGGGAGCAGTCCCGCGGCCAGCGCGGTATCACCCGGCCCAACCTCGTCAAGCCAGAAACCGGACATGTGGCCTTCGACAAGGCATGCCACCTCGTCGGCGTCGAGCTGCGCACCGTGCCGGTCGACGCGACCACCGGCAAGGTCGACCCCGCCGCTATGGATGCCGCCTGCGACGACAACACCATCGTCATGATCGGCTCGGCCTGCAACTACGGCTATGGCACGATCGACCCGATAGAAGAGCTCGGACAGATCGCGCTGCGCCGGGGCATCGGTCTTCACGTCGATGGCTGCCTGGGGGGTTTCATCCTGCCGTGGGGCCAGGAGCTGGGTTACGACATCCCCATGTTCGACTTCAGGGTCCCGGGGGTCACCACCATCTCGGCCGACACCCACAAGTACGGATACGGATTCAAGGGCACCTCGGTGCTCACGTTCCGCGACAAGGCACTTCGCAACGGACAGTACTTCTACGTCACCGACTGGACCGGAGGGAAGTACGCCTCGCCCGGAATCGAAGGCTCACGGTCCGGGGGCCTCCTGGCCGCCACCTGGGCCGCGATGGTGAGCCTCGGCCGCGAAGGCTACATGCACTACGCCAAGCAGATTTTCGAAACTGCGTTCGCCATGCAGGAGGCGGTGAAATCACACTCGGAGCTCCGACTCATCGGTGACCCCACCTTCTGTTTCAGCTTCACCAGCGACGACTTCAACATCTACCACGTCAACGATCATCTGGCCACGAAGGGATGGCGCCTCAACGGCCAGCAATATCCCGACTCGATCCACATGGCCGTCACCCGGCCCCAGATTCGCGATGGACTGGTCGAGCAATGGGCCGACGATCTCGACGCCGCAATCGTCTACGCCAGTGAGCACCGAGACGAAAAACCCCTGAGCGGCGCCATATACGGTGGTGTCGAAGGAGGCCCCACCGCCGAGTCGGATGAGTTCATTCGAGCGATCATGGCCGACATGATGGATCGCCACCAAGCCCTTCCGCCGGAATGAGAACCACCATGAGCCACACCGCGAAAACACCACGACTCCTGGCGGCCCTGGTCGCTTTCACCATGCTCGCCGCGGCTTGCAGCGACTCCGGCTCATCGGCGCCACCGACCACCACTACCACCCCGCCCACCACGGTGGCCACCACAACCACCACCGGTCCGCAGTATCGGGCCACCATTCGCCGCACGGAAAACAACGTTCCCCACATAACCGCCGACGACATGGGCAGCCTGGGTTTCGGTTACGGCTACGCCTTCAGCGAGGACCACCTCTGCACCCTCGCCGACGTGATAGTTCAGGTGAACAGCGAGCAGGCCAAGTATCACGGCACCGGATTCGAACAGGACGTGGTCTACAAGGCCATCGATCTGAAGGGGCGGGCCCGCACCGATTTCGAGGGACTTCAAACCGACATTCAGGACCTGATTCGCGGCTATGCCGCCGGTTACAACTCCTATCTCGAAGAGGTGGGTCCCGACGGCGTCAGCGGGTGGTGCCGAGGCGCCGACTGGCTGCGTCCGATCGACGAATACGACCTGGCCGCCTACTACCGCAAGCTCACTCTGAGAGCGTCACTCGACAACTTCACCGAGATGGCGTTCACCGCGGTACCCCCGTCGAACACCAACTCCTCGGCCCCCGCAACACCGAGTTCCGACACGTCCGAAACCGCTCTCGCATCCGAGGCGATCGGTTTCGGTTCACTGAGTGGGGCGAGCGCCACCACCCCCCTCGCCTCCAACGCTTGGGCAATCGGTCCCGACCGCACCCTCGACGGCACCACGATGCTGATGGGCAACCCCCATTTCCCGTGGCAGGGGTCGCTGCGGTTTTACGAAGTCCAACTCACCGTGCCCGGAAAGATCAATGTCTACGGGGCCTCGCTGCTCGGCTCGCCGGGGGTCAACATCGGCTTCAACGACGCGGTGGCGTGGAGCCACACGGTGTCCGCGGGCAGCAGGTTCACCGCATACATGCTTGATCTGGTGCCGGGCGACCCCACGAGTTACAAGTACGGCAACGAGACCAGAAAGATGACCTCGAAGACCGTGAGTGTCGAGGTGCTCAACCCCGACACGGGAGCCGTCACCAGCGAGGACCACACCATCTGGTTCAGTCACTACGGCCCGGTGCTCAACTTTCCGGTCATCGGATGGAGCGACCAGGCCGTCATAACCATCCGCGATGCCAACGAGGACAACAACGAGATCATCCCGCAGTACCTCGGTATGGACATGGCCGGTTCCATGGACGAGTTCATCGCCGCCCATCGCGACAACCAGGGCATCCCGTGGGTCAACACCATTGCAGCCTCGGCTGACGGTCGAATCTGGTACGCCGACACCTCCGCGACACCGAATCTCTCGCCGGATGCGATCGCCAACTGGCGCGCCAAGGTCGATGCCGGCGGACTGGAGAAGATCGCCTACGACAACCGTGTGGTGCTGCTCGACGGCAGCGACCCGGCCAACGAATGGGTCGATGAGCCCGGGGCCCGCGATCCCGGTCTGGTGCCGTTCGACAAGATGCCTCAACTCGAGCGCACCGACTTCGTGTTCAACGCCAACGACCCCTACTGGATCACGAATCCGGCCCAACCGCTCACCGGCTACTCGCCCCTCCATGGTCTCGTCGAGCAGCAACTCTCACCCCGCACACGCATGAACGCCATCCAACTCGGTACCGACAACGGAGACTCGGGTTCCGACGGCCTCTACACTCTCGACGAGTTGGCCGCATCGGCAGTCGGAAACCGCGTGCTCACGGCCGAACTGCTGGTCGATGAGGTCCTGGCACGGTGTGAACAGGCCGGTGACTCCGCTCCCCCTTCAGCCACTGCGGGCTGTCTGGTGCTCGCCAAGTGGGACCGACACGTCAACCTCGACAGTCGAGGCGCGGTCGTGTGGCGCGAGTTCATCTCACGAATCGGCAACGACGTCTGGGGGGTCCCTTTCGATCCTTCAGACCCGATCGGTACACCTTCCGGCCTGGCACCCGCCATCGGAGGCGACGACCAGGTCCTGGCCACCCTGGCAACCGCCGTCGACGAGGTCCGCTCCGGTGGCTTCGCCCTCGACGCCCCATTGGGCGACCTGCAGTTCGCCGATCGCGGCGGGAAGCGCATCCCGATCCATGGCGGCACCGGTTCCGAGGGGGTGACCAACATTGTCACCTTCAGCAACGATCACAGCACATCGGAACCCTCCATGAGCCGGGGCACCAGGGTCTCCGAAGGCAGCGGTCTCACCACCGACGGATACCCGGTCACCTACGGCACAAGCTTCATTTACGCCCTCGAGTTCACTGCCGACGGACCGGTCGCCAAGGCGTTCCTCACCTACGGAGAAACCGGCGACCCGTCATCGCCGTTCTTCTCGGACCAGACCCAACGGTTCTCCGACAAGGCCTGGCGGAACGTCGCATTCACCGAATCGGCGATCTCCGCGGATGCGAACCTCGAGACATACGAGGTGACGGGATGACACAGCGACCATCACGCCTCAGGATGGCGCTGGAGCTCCGCTCCGTGCCGGAGCTGATGGGCTTTTTCATGTCGGCCCCCGCTCTTTGGTCGATACTCCCGAGAGGAAAGGGTCGCCCCGTGCTGGTCCTCCCCGGGTTCATGGCCGGAGACTCCTCAACCAGGCCGCTGCGTACTCTTCTTCGGGCGTTGGGCCACAATGCCGTGGGATGGGGGCTCGGATCGAACATCGGGCCCACCCCCAAGATCCTCGACGGCATGATCGCCTTGCTCGACAAGCTTGACAACGACGACGGCCCTGTCGACCTGATCGGTTGGAGCCTTGGAGGAATCTACGCGCGTGAGATGGCCAGGCTCGCGCCACAAGCCGTTCGACAGGTGATAACGCTCGGCAGCCCATTCCAGATCAGCGACTCCAGTGAGTCGAACGTGGGGCCGATGTTCCACGCCCTACAGGGAACCCACAGCGACCGGATAGTGATGCCTCGAATAGCCGACCACGCTCGAGAGCAGATTCCCGTCCCGACCACCGCGGTCTACTCGCGATCCGACGGGATCGTTCGCTGGAAACATTGCATCGACCCGTCACAGCCCCAGAGCGAGAACATCGAGGTGAGGGGCAGCCACTGCGGACTCGGACACAACCCCGCGGCGGTGATGGTAATCGCCGACCGCCTGGCGCACGTCACCGGTCAATGGCACCCCTACGTCCCGCCCGCCGCGGCGCGACGACTGTTCCCCGAACCCGTCGACTACGTCGCGTAGCCGGGGCCGGCAGAGCGGTAGCGTCATCCCCGTGTCGAGCATTCCACCCAAGCATCTTCGTCGGGCGATCACCGTCCCGCTGCTCACCGTCGGGCTGATCCTGGCTGTTGTCGTGTCACCGGTGGTGGTGCCGATTCTGGCCCTGATAGACCTCGCCTCAGGCTCCAAACGACTCCGCAGGACCAGGCTCTGGCTACTGATCATCGCCAGCGCCTGGGCCGAATGGGGCGGAGCCTTCGCGGGTAATCTCGCCATGATCCGTTTCGGCTGGCGTCGGGGCAATCCCGGCTGGATCCGGGTGAACGAGAAGGCCAAGTCGTTCTGGGTGAAGCAGCATCTGAGAAATGTCAGCCGGTTCGCCGGTGTCAAGATCAACGTGGAGAACCCCGAGCAGTGCTCGATCGGCAACGCGATTGTCCTCTCGCACCACACCAGCCACATCGACGCCGTGCTCCCGGCCTATCTCTTCGGGCCCAAGGGTGGACTGCAGACCCAATACACGTTGAAGGAGACTCTCCAGTGGCTCCCCGGTCTCGACATAGTCGGAGGGAATCTTTCGAACGTCTGGATCAACCGTCGGCCCGAACCGGGTTCCCCAATGTTCGACGAGATCAAGGCACTGGGATCTGGCACCAACGCCGGAAACGTGTCGGTGATATTTCCCGAGGGCACCTTCTACACCCCTGAGCGTCTCCAGAAGGGTGCAGATCGAGTGGCAGCAAAGCGACCCGATCTTGAACCGTTGGTCCGGAGCCTGCGCCACTGCCTACCGATTCGTCCCGGTGGGGTCATGGCCCTGCTTGAAGGCGCGCCCGATGCCGACATCGTGATCGTGGGCCACGCCGGACTCGAGCGCTTCGTGTTCCTGTCCGACATTGTCTCCAACATCCCGACCGACCAACCATGGACGATCCACCTTTGGCGCTACCCGCGGGCCACGATTCCGACCGATCGCGATGAGTTGCTCACCTGGCTTACACAACGATGGGTGGAGATGGACAACTGGATCGACCAACAGGTCGGCACGTGAGCGGCAACATCGATGTTCTGGCCGCGGCTGCCCTGGTGATCGTGATCTTGATGGTGCTCAGTTGGGTGATAAGCATCCCCCTGCGAAATGTGGGCATAGTCGACATCGTGTGGGGAATCGGTTTCATGTCGGTGGCGTGGGTGAGTGCCATCACCGGCGATGGCGACTCCAGTCGGTCCAATCTTCTCACTGCCATGGTCACAGTTTGGGGGGCCCGCCTTGCGGTGCATCTGTGGCGGCGCAACCGCGGAAGTGGCGAGGCTCACCGATACCGCGCCTTGCGAAAGCGGCATGGCGATCGCTTCGCCACCAACAGCCTGTTCACGGTCTTCTTGTTCCGAGGGCTGCTCATATGGGTGGTGTCGCTTCCCGTTCAGCTCGCCATGGTTCCTGAAACGACCGGTGTCGGATTCTTGGCGGTACTGGGTGTGGGCGTGTGGGGCGTGGGTTTCTTCTTCGAGTCGGTGGGCGACTCTCAACTCGCAGCATTCAAAGCCAACCCCGAAAACGAGGGCCTCCTGCTCACATCCGGCCTGTGGAAGTACACCCGCCACCCCAACTACTTCGGTGATGCCTGCGTCTGGTGGGGCATTTTCCTGGTTGCCGCCGAGACCACCGACGCCCGGTACGCGATCGTCAGCCCGCTGGTGATGACCCTCCTGCTGAAGGTCGCCGGGGTGTCGCTCCTGGAACGGTCCCTGTCCTCACGCAAACCCGGATACGCCGACTACGTAGAACGCACATCTCCGTTCATTCCCCGACCACCACGGTCGACATCGTGATTTCCGGATCGGGTTCCGGGGGCAGGCCCACCGATCCGGCCTTGGTCGAGTTCGCCATCGATATGGCCTTGGAGGCCGGCCGCCTCACACTCGAGTGGTTCGCCACCGACTCGCTGCCCATCGACCACAAGTCCGACGGAACCCCGGTCACCGCCGCCGACCTGGCCGCCGAGAAGTTGATCCGCGACCGCATAGCCGATCGCTTCCCCGACGACTCCGTCCTGGGTGAAGAGCATCCCGACACCAGCGGCTCGTCCGGTCGCACGTGGGTGATAGATCCCATCGACGGCACCAAGGCGTTCACCCACGGGGTGCCGCTCTACAGCAACCTGATCGCGCTCATCGACGAGGCCGGGCCGGCTGTGGGTGTGATAAACCTGCCCGCCCTCGGGGAGGTTGTGGCTGCCGGCCGGGGCATCGGCGCCACCCACAACGGAGTGGCCTGCCATGTGAGCAGCCGCAATGAGATCTCGGGCGCCTACCTGTGCACAAGCGGCACCAGCTATTGGCGCCGTCAATCTCTCATCAACGTTCTCGACAGCGACTGCGTGGTTCGTACCTGGGGTGACGCCTACGGCTACGCCCTGGTGGCCACCGGCCGGGCCGAGGCGATGGTCGATCCCCAGGCCCATCCATGGGACATAGCCCCGATGGCAGTGATCATTCCCGAGGCAGGTGGTGAATTCACCAACACGACCGGCCAACCCGGCTGGCGGGGTGGTTCCGGGGTGGCCACGAATGGACACCTCCACCAGCCGATTCTCGATCTGCTGGCAGCCGACCTGCCTCAGGGAGTTCTCTAGAAGCCCATCGCCGATATGGCAGGTGCGTCGGATTCGATCAGGTTCACCAACTCCATGCGGTCACCGAATCGGGTCGCTTCACCAATGCCCTTGGCGTAGGTGGCCTTGCGGCGGGCCACGCGCCCGGTTACATCAGTCGGCTCCGGTAGGCGCCCGACATACTGCGACTCGATGCCTTCCTTGAGCATCAGGAGGGACTCGGACCGAAGCTGCGAGATTCTCGACTCGGTCACCCCGAGGAAGTCGGCAAGATCCTGGGAGGTGCGACCCTCCAGGAAGTAGCCGATGACCACGAATCGGTGGCGCTCCGGTAGCAGCGAGATCGCGTCTCGCAGATATGAGTGGAGTTCTCGTGTCTCGAGCTCACTGGATGGCTCGATCGAACTGTGGTCGATCAGTACATCGACCAAGGTCAGATCCTTTTCGACCTCATCGGTTGTCTCGTGCTCGAGGGCCAGAACCACCGATCGGAACATTCGATCCTGAAGGCGGTGGAGCTCGCTTCGGCTCATTCCCAGAGCCTCGGCCATTTCTTCCTTGGTCGGAATTCGTCCCAACTCGGTGGCCAGGCGCTGTTCGGTACCTTCGAGCTTGCGGGCCAGATTGCGAACAGAGCGTGGCGCCCAGTCTGCGGCCCTCACCGAATCGAGGATCGCCCCGCGAATGCGTTGGGCGGCGAATCTCTCAAAGGGGACGCCCCTGCTCTCGTCGTATCGACGGGCGGCCTCAACCAATCCCAATGCGCCGGCACGAGCCAGATCATCGCGATCGACGTGACGGGGGAAATGAACCGCCACCTGGAAGACGATGTGCTTGACCAACGGAAGGTTGGTCTCGATCATCTCGGCGAGTTCGGGTTCAATGGACCCCGCTCCTGCCTCTGGCCTCGTGTTCGCCTTTCGAACCCTGCGCCGCCTGGCTGGTCGTGTCCTGTCACCCTGATCCATCGCCCCGATGTCTCCCCTTCTAGTGCTGTAGCTCGACCCCCTATGGTCGAGTTTCTTCCAGCGAAGATCGTTTCGGCAGCTTTTGATCAGACCTTTAGAGAATTTCCGAAAAAGGCATCAGAAGACCCACGAAGGGCCGTACGAATTGAATGATCGGCACGTTCGCGACCCCACTTGATAGGGCACGCGAACTGATTCAGCACCATGTGACACCGGCGACGGATGACGTTCGGCCGGGTGAACATGAGACCAAGTGCCTGATCAGGTGAAGATCGACAGCCCCTCGAACTTCATCGGTCGCACACCCCTGGAACGGAGATCGGAAAGGATCGAAAGGGGATCGTCCACCTCGGCCATCCCGTAGGCGCCCGAGCGACAGCCCTTCGCCACGACACACATGAGCGCCGCGGCAGCCACCGCGCCGGCAGCCACGGCCGGGCGTTCCACCGCTCCGAGCACCGAAACCTTGCGTTCTGTGCCGACAAGCCCTCGGATCTCGACCCGCACGGCGCCCGTACCCCCCTCCGGGTGTGGCTTCCACATCATCGGAAATGGAGACGTGAGACGATCACGACGAGTGGCGCCGATCCGGGCGGTGACGCGGCTCACCCCCGGGAACGCCGGCACGAGGAGCAGAGAGTCGGGCAGGGCCCCGCGATAGCAGTCGTGACCGGCCACCGGGTCGGGG
>JAJRXJ010000297.1 GCA_024276355.1 Actinomycetes bacterium
ATTCGTATCGGCCCGATCTGGTTGCCGGTGAGACCGGTCTCGTTGGCGATGGCTCCCACGAGATCGCCCGGCCGGATCCCGGCCTTGCGGCCGAGATTCACGAACACTGCTCCGTCTCCGGGCTTGCGGTTGCCCTTGTTGTCGCGCCGCCCGCCCTTGTCGTGGTGCTTCTTGCGATCAGACTTCGGCCGACGCTCGGACACCTCGGGGATCTCGACATCGTCGACTGTGGCCCCCCTCGCCTCGTGGAACAACTTGATGGTCGCCAAGGCAATGTCGCGGTCGTCGCCGTCGCCGACAAGGGCGTGGAGCACGGCGTTGTAGTCGTCGAGATCGTCGGCCCCGAGGGCTTCACGGATGGCATCGACGGTTACCTGGATCTGACGCTCGCGCAGGTCGGCGACCGTGGGAACCTTCTCGACGGCAATGGTCTGCTTGGTGAGTCGTTCGATGTTGCTGAGCAGCCTCCGCTGCCGGGGCTCGGCCAGGGTGATGGCGACACCGGTCCGACCGGCGCGGCCGACCCGACCGATTCGGTGGACGTAGCTCTCGGGGGCCGACGGGACCTCATAGTTGACGACATGGGTGAGGGTGTCGACATCGAGACCGCGGGCGGCCACATCGGTGGCGATCAGAAGCTCGGCGGTGCCGTCGCGCAGCCGACCCATGACCCGGTCGCGCTGGGCCTGGTCCATTCCCCCGTGGAGAGCCTCGGCGCGGTAGCCCCGACCGCTCATGGTGACGGTGAGTTCGTCGACCTCGGTACGGGTGCGGCAGAACACGAGGGCTGCGGTGGGTGCCTCGATGTCGAGCACCCGACCAAGCGCGGAAGGCTTGTGGGAGCGGTTGACGTAGTAGACGGTCTGGCGAATGAGCGCCGTGGTATCCGACGCGCTGGTGGCGGCGATGCGGATGTTGACCGGATTGTTCTGGTGACGCTTGGCGATCGAGTTGATGCGAGGCGGCATTGTGGCCGAGAACATGACGGTTTGACGGTCGGCCGTGGTGGCTTCGAGGATCTTCTCGATGTCTTCGGTGAACCCCATGTCGAGCATCTCGTCGGCTTCGTCGAGAATGACGGTTCGAATCGAGTCGAGCGACAGCGAGCCACGGTTGATGTGGTCGATGGCGCGTCCGGGGGTGGCCACGACCACGTGGACCCCCCGCTGGAGGGCCTTGAGCTGCCGGAAGATCGGCTGGCCACCGTAGATCGGGAGAACCTCGATGCCCTGACCCTTGCCGTACTTGAACATGGCCTCGCTCACCTGCATGGCCAGTTCGCGAGTGGGGACGATCACCAGCGCCACGGGTTCCCTGGGGTCGTCTCGTTCAATCCCGTTGATGACGGGAAGAGCGAAGGCCGCGGTCTTGCCGGTGCCGGTGGCGGCCTGGCCGAGAAGGTCTACTCCGGCGAGGAGATGGGGGATGGCCTCACGCTGGATCGGCGTGGGGTCTTCATAGCCGAGATCGGTGAGCGACTTGAGCAGCTCCTGGCGTAGGCCAAGGGTCTCGAATCCGGATGGGCTGTCGGAGGGGGTTTCGGATTCGTCCATGCTTCATTGTGCCGCGTCGAACCCCTTTTGGAGATCATCGAGGATGTCGCCGATGCTTTCGATGCCGACCGAGAGTCGGATGAGTCCCGGGTAGACGCCGGCGGCCGCCTGCTCGGCTTCCGAAAGCTGGCTGTGGGTGGTGGAGGCCGGGTGAATGGCCAGGCTGCGAACGTCGCCGATGTTGGCTACATGGCTGTGAAGTTCGAGACCCTCCACGAACTTCCGGCCGGCCTCGAGACCGCCCTTGATGTTGAACGCCGGGATGGCCCCGTAGCCCTTTCCGCCGGTGAGAGCGGTGGCGCGGTCGTGCCACGGGCTGCTCGGGAGGCCGGCGTACTGCACCGACTCGACCTGGTCGTGATCGTGGAGGAACTCGGCCACTGCGAGGGCGTTGGAGCAGTGGCGCTCCATCCGGAGGCTCAGGGTCTCGAGCCCTTGGAGGAACATGAACGAGTTGAACGGTGTGGTGCATGATCCGAGATCGCGCAGCATCTGCACCCGGGCCTTGATGATGTAGGAGCCGTGTCCGAGCGCGGGCCAGTAGGCGAGGCCGTGGTAGCTCGGGTCGGGGTCGGTCATGTTGGTGAACTTGTCGCCTTCACCCCAGTCGAACGAGCCGCCGTCGACGATGAGCCCACCGATGGAGGTGCCGTGGCCGCCGATGTACTTGGTC
>JAJRXJ010000298.1 GCA_024276355.1 Actinomycetes bacterium
GATCGCAGCCCCACTCCCGCGGCCACCCTCACACGGGCCAGGCGGATCGCCATCGACAACGGTGTCAACCACGCCTACACGGGAAACGTCCACGATCCCGGCGGGCAGAGCACCACATGTGTCGAATGTGGTTCGACGTTGATCAGACGCGACGGCTACACACTCGACCGCTGGAACCTGACCGACGACGGACGCTGCAACAGCTGCGGTGCCTCCCTGGCCGGGGTGATCGACGGTCCGCCCGGCAATTGGGGACCTAGGCGTCAGCCGGTGAGAATGTCAGCACCGGGGAGGCCCCGACCATGAGTCCCACACAGCGTCGAGTGAGGCCACCGGTTGTGGCCGGCACGTTCTACCCGTCGAATCGCGAGGTTCTCGAGGCCGAGATCGCGAGGTCGTTTCGCCAAGCGGTCCCCGCCGATCCCGACATTGTGCCTCGCGCCCTTGTGGTACCACACGCGGGCTACGTCTACTCCGGGGCCATCGCGGCGTCGGCATTTTCCCTGCTCGATCCGATACGTCACGACATCAGCCGGGTGGTGCTCCTCGGCCCGAGCCACCGGGTCTACCTCGACGGGATCGGGGTCACCTCAGCCGATGCATGGGACACCCCCTTGGGACGCGTGGCCATCGACGACGAGCTCCGCTCGACCGTGCTCGGATTCCCGTGGGTCCACGTCAACGACCGCGCCCACGCGCCCGAGCACAGCCTGGAGGTGGAGGTGCCGTTCTTGCAGACCGTGCTCGACGACTTCACCCTGCTGCCCCTGGTCGTCGGCGAGACCGACCCGTCGGAGGTATCCGACACGATCGATGCCGTATGGGACACCCCAGGGACGATCGTCGTCGTGAGCACCGACCTGTCCCACTATCTACCCCACGGAGAGGCCGTCAGCCGCGACAATTCCACCGCCCGACACATCCTCGCCATGGACCCGACCCGGATCGGGGACCACGACGCCTGCGGTTGCCGGCCCCTGCGAGGCCTGCTCCGATCAGCCAAGAACCGGGGCCTCACCGTTCACCAGCTCGATCTTCGCAACTCCGGCGATACCGCCGGCGACAAGGAAAGGGTGGTTGGCTATGGAGCCTTCGCAGTTTCCTGAGCCGGTCGCTCCCGACATTCCTCCTGAGGCCGGCGAACTGCTGCTCGACCTGGCGGAGGCAGCCATCGCCGACGGACTCGCCGGCCGCTCCACGCAGCCGGCCGACCTCCACCGCCTACCCGACGTTCTGGGGGAGCCCCACGCCACGTTCGTGAGCGTCCACGTCGACGGTCAGCTCAACGGCTGCATCGGCATGCTCGAATCCACCGACCCGCTCGCCCATGAGGTTCAGCGCATGGCCCGATCCGCGGCGTTCGCGGACCCGAGGCTGCCCCCGCTTCGGCCCGACGAATTCGACCGCTGCGAACTGGAGGTATCGGTTCTGTCGGCCATGCAGCCGATCAGCGCCTCGTCACGTGCTGAGCTGCTCTCACGAATACGACCGCGTGTCGACGGCCTGGTACTCAGCCTGGGCAACCATCGTGGCTTGTTCCTGCCTGTCGTCTGGGACCAACTTCCCGACCCCGACGAGTTCCTGGATCACCTTCACCTCAAGGCCGGTCTGTCTCCCGGCGGATGGAATCCGGCTATGCGATTCGAACGTTTCGTCGCCCGTGAGTTCTCCCGGCGTCGTTCGGTCAGACCCTGAAGGTGGGGGCTCCGTCCTCGAGCTGAACTCCGAGCGAGTTGAGGGCCATCGACACCAAGTTGTATTGGCCCACGGTGAAGATCAGGTCGAGAATCTGTTCGGTGGTCATCGACTCGGCCAGTTCGGCCCACACCTCATCGGTTATGAACGCGTCTCGGAGAAGATCGTCTGCCGCTCGCAGCACGGCCCGATCGGCGGGGTTCCAGCCCTCGGCCTCCGGGCCGGCCTGAATCCGTCTGATCTCCTCGTCGGTGAACCCGCACTCGCGAGCGATCTCGACGTGTTGACCCCACTCGTATTCGGCCCGACACACCCAACCCACGCGAAGGATGGCCAACTCGCGTACCCGCGCCGACAGGGTCGACTTCACCAGCACGTGGGTGGCGAACACCATCCATCGTCGGGCCAGGTCGGCGTGGTTGGCAACGGTGCGGAAGATTCCCAGGACCTCCCCGTCGGGGCGTCTGAGACGATCGAAGAGCTGCTGCTGGGCCTCGTCGGCCTCTTCGTCGCTGACCGGTTGAACACGGGGATGATCGAGTCGCATGACCGGCGATGATGTCACACTTGGGCGCGTGACCGGAATGCCGAACCTCGATGCGAACAAGCCGTCGGTTCGGTCGACCCTCGCCGCAACCTGGGCGCTGCTCGGAGGCGTCTTGTTCCTGATGGTCGGCAACGGCCTTCAGTCAACGCTTCTTGGGGTCAGGTCCACCCTCGAAGGGTTCGACACCGTTGCCATCGGCGTGATCATGGCCAGCTACTACGCCGGATTTCTGATCGGTTGCCGAGCAACGTTCGTCGCCCTTTCGCGCGTGGGTCACATCCGGGTGTTCGCGGCGTTCGCGTCGTTGGCATCGGCAGCGGTTCTGTTCCACAGTCTTTGGCTCAACCCGGTCAGCTGGACCCTGATGCGCTTCGCCACCGGATTCTGCATGGCCGGTCTGTTCGTGGTCTCGGAGAGTTGGCTGAACGACCGGGCCACCAACACCACCCGCGGAACGATCATGTCGGCCTACATGGTGGTGGCCACGGGCGGCACCGCGGTGGGTCAACTCATGCTCAACGTGGCCGATCCCGCGAGTTTCAAACTGTTCGTGATCGCCAGCGCTCTCGTCTCGGTCTCGCTCGTTCCCATGGCCTTGTCAGCGCAGAGCTCACCGCCGATCGCCGAGCCCGAACCGATGTCGTTTCGCGAGATGCGGGCCACCATCCAGACCGGGCTGATCGCCATTTTCCTGGCCGGGCTCGCGGGCGGGACCATCGGTGGGCTGGCTGCCGTCCATGCCGTGCAGGTCGGAATGTCCACTGCCCAGATCTCCATATTCGTCACCGCTGTGGTCGTGGGCGCGGTGGTGTTTCAGATTCCTCTCGGCACCATCTCCGACCGGGTCCCACGACGACCGGTGATGCTCGCCACCGCCGTCGCCGCCACCTTCTTGTCTCTCGGGGGCTTGGTGGCCCCTGACACCGGTTGGATTCCCACGCTTCTGATTCTGGGCGTCGGCGGTGCCTCCTACCCGCTCTACAGCCTCTCAGTCGCCTACTCCAACGACTGGATACCGGACGAGAAACGGGCTGGGGCAGCGAGCCTGCTGATCATGACCAACGGGGTTGGCGCCACCATCGGCCCTCTCGTGGGAGCCGTCGCCATGCACTGGTGGGCTTCGGGCTTCTACTGGACTCTAACCGTGTCGTTCGCTCTGATGGCACTGTTTCTCGCTTTCAGGATCGTGGTCGAACCACCGGTTCCGGTCGGAGAGCAGTCACGGTTCGCACCCATCACCCAACGCTCCACGGCGGTGCTCTATCCCCAGGCCGAAGACAACGCCTCGTGAGGATCAGAGTCTCCTGACGGCGGCCTCGAACGCTTGGTATCGAGCCATGATCGACTCTCGCTGGTCGGCCTTCATCGATGGTCCGATCGGGTCGGGGACGACCCCGCTGTCGTTGTCCATGGCGAATCCCACCGAGCTCGCCGCCAGCATGGCCGCCCCTCGCAGTGTGGTTTCGGGATCGGCGGCCGGATGCACGGTGCGACCGGTGAGGTCGGCCACCGCGGCCAGCATGTGGCGGCTTCTGCTGAGGCCTCCGTCGACGATGACCGTGTCGCCCACGTTGATGGTGTCGGCGATGATGGCCACGCGCGCCGCGATTCCCTGCACCGCGCCGGCCACCAGATCGGCCGCGGTCGTGTCGAGGCAGATCTCACCAATCAAGCCCCGAGCCTCCGGGTCGAGTGCCGGCGACCCCAGGCCCGACAACGCCGGTACGAACCCGACGGGACTCCGCGACCCGGCGACAACACGATCGAGCGCCGACGGCTCCGCCAGCAGTCCGACGGACACCAACCATTCGATGGTCGCACCGGCGGTGTTGACCGAACCTTCCAGACAGAACTGATCCGGCGGAGCCGACGGACCATCAAGGCGCCACAGAGGCAGGGCGTAGGTTCCGTCGGGGGCGGCGGCCACGGTGGAGCCGGTGCTCAGGTCGAGCATCGCCGAGGTGCCAAGAGTGAGTTTGGCGGCACCTGCCGTCAGGCCGTGGGCGAAGCCGGCCGCCTGCTGATCACCGGCTCTGGCCGCCACCGGGACCGGAGAACCCAGCAGGTCTGCCGGCATGGCTCCGGCAAGTTTGTTGGTCGCGGCCACGGTGGGAAGCAGCGAAACGTCGGCACCGAACATCTCGACGACGAAGTCGGACCAGTCACCCGATGCAAGGTCGTAGAAACCGGTGGCACCGGCATTCGACGGGTCGGTCACGAACGACCGCTCCGCGGTGAGGGCGTGGGTGAGCCACGAGTCGACGGTGCCGATCCTGAGCGTCCCCGCCTGCCGGGCTTCCTTGACCCCATCGTCGTTCTGGAGCAGCCACTCGACCTTCGAACATGACGCCGATGTGTTGAGCGGGATTCCGTTGGCCCGAAACTCGGCCACGCGCGCCGCGGTACGGGTGTCCTGCCACCCGATCGCGGGCCGCAATGGAAACCCGGTGGCCGAATCCCACGCAACCACGGTCGACCGCTGGTTGGCGATACCCACCGCCGCCACATCGTCGGGTGACAGCCGAGAGTCGGCCAGTGCCCTGAGGAGAAGATCAACCGACACGTCGCGCATCTCGATCGGGTCCTGTTCGACGGCACCGTCGAACGGATAGCTGATCGAGAGTCGCTTCTGGGCAACGGCAACCCGCGTTCCCTCCGAGTCGAACAGCCCCACGCGGATGCTGGTCGTGCCGACGTCGATCCCGGCGACAACCGTCATGGGGTGTCGTCGCCGATCAGCACTCCGGGGTTCATCAGACCATTGGGGTCGAGGGCCCGCTTGATCGAACGAAGCATGTCGAGGCCGGTCTCTCCCAGTTCGACCGCCATCCAGTCGCGTCTCACACGTCCGACGCCGTGATGGTGGGCCAACCCGGCCCCCACTTCGGCAGCCGCCTCCATGGCCGCCCGCCAACATTGGTCGTAGGTGGAGACAAAATCGCCGCGTTCGGCGGGCATGGCTGCGAAAGTGAAATAGAGGTTGGCACCGGATCGGTAACTGTGGGAGGTATGGGCGGTGGCCGCGATGACCCCGGGCACAGCCGAGATTGCCTCGGTGACCGCCTTGTAGAGCGCCGGCAGTCTGGTCCAGTCGGTGGCCACCTCGATGGTGTCGGCCAGCACGCCTTGGCTCAGCAGTTCCTCCCACGACGGCACCGAGTTGCGCGAGTCGAACCAGGCGTCGACCACATCGGCGGCTGCCGCCACACCTCCGTGGGAGACGCATACCTTCTCGGCCGCCGCGGCCTGCAGCGGGGCCAGCCCCGGGGGGCCTTCGTGGAGGAAGATCAACATGGCGTTGCCTTTCGGCAGTTGATCCCTGAAGTGGCGCCACGATTCGCGACCGTCGTAGAGGCGGACCACCGGAGGGCGCCACCCCGGCCGTATGACCTCGCGGATCGCTTCGAGCCCGGCCTCGAAGTCATCGAAATGGAATGCCTGCCTGACCCCGGGTTCGGGGAGCGGGCGAAGCGAGAAGGTGACCTCGGTGACAATGCCCATGGTGCCTTCGCCTCCAAGGAACAGTTGGCGAAGATCGGGCCCGGCCGAGGCTCTTGGGGTGGCACGGCTTCGGTAGATGGAACCATCCGGCAGGACCGCCTTGAGCGAATGCACTACATCCTCGGTGTTGCCATAAGCCGTTGAATACTGCCCGGAAGCCCGGGTGGCCACCCACCCTCCCACGGTCGAGAGCTCGATCGACTGTGGCCAGTTTCCGATCGTGAGCCCTTCGGCCTGCACGAGCATCTCGGCTTCGTAGCCGTTGGTGCCGGCACCGAACGTGGCCAACAGATTGTGGGAATCGAGTGAGCGCATCCCGGTCATGCGTTCGGTGCTGATCACCACCGAATCGGCCGATGCCAGCACCCCGCCGACCACACCCGATCCGCCTCCCCTGGCGATCATCTTCACACCATGGGCACGGCAGATCTCCACCACCTGCGACATCTGTTGGGTGTCGGCCGGGGCCGCCACGGCAAGAGGAAGTTCGAGGTGGCCTTCTTCCCTGCGCATCTCGGAACGCATCCATGTGTCGCGGGCCCGCGCGGCACGCTCGGCGTCGCCGCGGATCAGACCGGTGTCGAGCACCCCTTCGAGCTGTTCGATCAGATCACTCATCGGATGTATCCGTTCCTGCGTGGTTGGTCATGAACGCCATCTCATCGGCGAAATGTTGCTCGGTGGAGGCGATTTCGAACTTGCGCTGCTCGCTGCTCCAACCAAGTCTCGCGGCCATTCGGTCGGCAACCGCAATCGACAACAGGGCTCGTTCGGCGGGTGCGAACCAGGCCGCTCTCGTGCGTCGGTAGACAACGTCTTCGAGCCTGGTAGCCGCCTCGATGTCGATGGCCCAGTCGATCTCGCCGACAACCACACGTCCGTCCGTCACCACCGGTTCGGATCCCATCGCCAGCACGGAATCGCTGTCGGAGCCGTACAACCGCACGAGTCGTCGGGCGACCGGGGACGACACCCCGGTGCGGGTTTGAAGCCCCTCGGCCCAGGCTTCGAGATCGCGGCCAGTGCCGGCACCCGGTATCGCAGCATTTCCCGGGCCACCGCGCAGGGATGTGCCGAGCGCCTTCCCGATCTGCTCGACGACCTCCTCGGCCATGTGTCGGAATCCGGTGAGTTTGCCGCCGGCAATGTTGATCATTCCTCCGGGCCCGACCCAAACTTCGTCCTTGCGGGAGATCTCCTTCGGGTCCTTCTTGTCCTGTGCGACCAACGGCCTCACTCCGGACCAGGCGGCGATCACCTCGCTCGGATCGATCGGGTCGGTGTCGAAATAGCGGGTGATCGGATCGAGCAGATAGTCGATGTCGGTGGCATCGATCTCGGGCCACAGCGGACGGTTGCCGTTGTAGCTCGTGTCGGTGGTGCCGATGTAGACAACATCGCCTCGGGGGATGGCGAATATCGAACGCTTGTCGGTGGTGTTGAGAATCACGAGATTCTCGACCGGTAGACGCTCGCGAGGCAGGACCGCGTGGACGCCCTTGGAGAGGTGAAGACGGGTTCGCGGCGGGTCGACCTCCATGCGGGCGAGGCTTTCCACCCACGGACCGGCGGCGTTCACGATGACGCTGCCGGCGACATCGACGACCCGTCCGCTGATGGCACATTCCGCGGTGACCCCGATGATCCGGCCCGCCTCCCGGCGAAGGCCGGTGACCCTCAGCATGTTGGCGGCGACGGCCCCGGTGGCCGCGGCGGCGCGCAGCACTCCGATGACGAGCCGGGCGTCGTCGGTGAGATATTCGCGATAGGCGATCGCCCACCGGTAGCGGTCGGATCTCAGCAGCGGCTCCTCAACCGCCAGGTCGTCGGCATCCCAGGTGGTGTGGCGATCCCGGTCTTCGACCGCACCGAGTTTTTCGTAGGTTCCGATACCGGTCCGGAAAGTGGTCAGCGATGCCCTCCCCTTGGCCGGAACCACCATCCAGCACGGCTCCGCGAGATGTGGGGCCATCGCATGGACCGCTTTGCGTTCGAGTGCCGTGCGACGGACCAGGTTGACCTCGCCCATGGCCAGGTATCTCAACCCACCGTGAATCAGTTTCGAGGAGCGCGACGAGGTGCCGGCGGCGAAGTCGTCGGCTTCGATCACCGCCACGCTCAAGCCACGGGCGGAGGCATCACGGGCCACGCCGGCGCCGGTGATGCCGCCTCCGATCACGACTACGTCGAACGACTCTGATTCGAGGGTGTCGAGAAGACCGTCACGTGAGCTCGGCGTGAGAGTCGCCGTGGAGTCGGCCATGGTCAAGGATCAGCTCTCCGATTCGGATTCCCCGGTGGCCGCCTCTGACTCCGATTCCTGTTCGACCGGGTCGGGATCGGGTGCCGGTGGGTGGAAGAAGATGGCGAGCTGCCCGATAGCCGACCCAAGGCCGATCCCGACTGCGATGATCAGGCCCGACCAGCCATCGAGATCATCGACCACCTTGAGGGAGTTGTCGAGCGAGTAACGGCCGGCACCGGCAACGGCAACCGCCACCGCCATGGCTGCGAGCACGAAGTTGTATTCCCAGCCGTCACCCACGATGAAGAACCCGTTCTCGCGGTGGACTGTCCAGGCAGCGACAAACATCAGTGCCACGATCGACGCCGCTGCGAGAGGAGTGAGCAACCCGGCAGCAAACATGAGCCCGCCTCCGATCTCGGTGGAGGCAGCCATGAAGGCGTGGAGTTTGCCGGGCTTCATGCCCATGGAGTCGAACCATCTTGCGGTGCCGGCGATCCTCCCACCCCGGAAGACCTTGCCGTAACCGTGGGCGGCGATGGTGACACCGATCACGATCCGGACCATCAGCAGGGCGATGCTGATCTGGTCGGACGGCAATTGAAAGGTGTCACCTGTGAGTTGTGCTACAAGCATGGTGTCTCCCTCATCATCGCGAATGGTAGATCGTGGTATCGGTGTCGACCGTATTAGCCGCTGGGGGCCGGCCAACGGGTGCGCCCACCAGATCAGGCGGCTGACACTTAGGCTGAAACGGTCATGAGGAAACGGCCATGAGCATCTACAACATCATCTTCGCCGTGGCTGCTGCCGTGGTGATGCTGAAGATCGGGTTGGCGATGCTGCGTGGCTTGGCCCAGCCGATACCGGAGCCGCCGCCCGCCGGTGAGCTTCGCAAGGTCAAGATCGGCTACCGGTGCAGTATCTGCGGCTCGGAAGTGCGTATGACCATCGCTCCCGACGAGGAGCCGCAGGCCCCGCGCCACTGCCTGGAAGACATGGACCTGATCACGCCGGTCGAGTAGGTGCACCGGGCCGCATACGGGCGCGCATGGCCGACCGGCCCCACACCCTCTATCCTCGTCGCCATGACTGAGAAGCCGACAAAGCGCAGGGTTCAGAGCGGACGGGTCACCCCCAAGGGAACCCACCCCGACGGCTACACGCCGAGTTCGGTCACCCACACCGGCTACGACATGCAGCCACCAAGCCCGATGTGGGTGCCGGTTCTCATGTTCGGGCTGATGGGTCTCGGTGTGGCGGTGATCCTGCTCAACTACGTCGGTTCGCTGTGGACCACCAACAACGGCATTCTGCTGGTGGGTCTCGGCATGATTCTCGGCGGGATCATCACTGCCACTCAATACCGCTGAGTTCTTGCGGTCGAACGGGCGATCAGTCGCTCGCGCTCATTCGAAGTTCTCCCAGTAGCGGCTGGGCATCGGCCCCCGCTGGTTGAGGTACTTCGAGCTCAGCTTGCCCGAGCCGTAGGGGTTGTCGGCCGGTGTGGTCATCCTCTGGAACGAGATCTGGCCGATCTTCATGTCGGGGTAGAGGGTGATCGGAAGGTTGGCGACATTGGAGAGTTCAAGGGTTAGCTGACCTGCGAAACCGGCGTCGACGAATCCGGCGGTCGAGTGGATCAGCAGACCCAGACGGCCGAGACTCGACTTGCCTTCGAGCCGGGCCACGAGATCGTCGGGCACCTCGACTCGCTCAAGCGTCGACCCCAACACGAACTCGCCCGGGTGGAGCATGAAGGGATGTTCGTCGTCGGCCTCGATGAGTTGTGTCAGCTCCTCGAGGTTCTCTTTCACGTCGATGTGGCCCATGGTGTGATTGCGGAACACCCGGAACCACCGGTCGAGGCGCAGATCGACCGACGACGGCTGCAGGCCCTTGGGGTCGAGCGGATCTATCACGATGCGGCCGGCATCGAGCTGTTCGCGAATCGAGTGGTCGGAGAGGATCACTGGGTTGCTCCGGATCGGGTTGCGTGAAGAGGGGTGGGTACTGATTGCGGGTGAACCTCGACGGGTCCGCTGCGGTCCGGGTGGCCCGGCTGGCGGGCGGCCTCATCATCGAGGAGTTCGAGTTGATCGCCTGTTGCGGCCTTGGCGCCTTCCATCCAGTGGCGGCGACAAAGCAGATCGTACGTGACCTCGCCGGCGGCGGGTCCGGTGGTGTCCCCGACCACCTTGAGCTGACCGGACACCACTTGATGACCATCGACGAAACGAGCGTTGTGGGTGGCCCGTTCACCGCACCAGCAGCGGGCCTCGACCTGGATCTCGGTGCGGATGTCGGCCAGCTCGAGTAGACGGGCCGTGGCCGGGAAGAGCTGACCCTGAAAGCTGGTGAGCAGCCCGAAGGCGTATACATCGACCCCCAGATCGTCAACGACCCTCGCGAGTTGCTCACACTGCACCGGATCGTAGAACTGGGCTTCGTCGCATATGACCGCGTCGACATGGCCATCGGCGGCCACCCTTTGACGCACGAGATCGAACAGGTCGGTCGATGAGTCGACGATCTCCGCGTCAGCCGAGACACCCAAGCGGCTCGACACCTGGCCCGCGCTGCGATCGAGCTGAGTGGTGAGGATGGTGGACAGGCCCCGGGCCCGCAGGTTGTAGTGGATTTGCAGTACCTGAGTGGACTTTCCCGAGCCCATTGTTCCGAAGGTGAATCGCAGTTCAGCCATTGGGCGGACTGTACACGGATCGGCTGGCCCGTTCCCCGACGGAACGACATCTACGGCTCATCATTGGGTCGCGCTTGCGGGCATGATGGGACGGGGGCAGAGTTGCCCTGAACCGTCAGCTCCGGGAGAACCTGTCGCCATGACCCATCCTGATCTCGAGTCGGTCGATGCCCACAGCCCGGTGCGGGCGATCACTTCGTTCGATCCGCTTCGCGGCGATGCCGCCGACGACGCGCTGACTGTCGCGCGTCGCATGCGCGATGCCGGTTGCGGAGCGCTACTGGTCGACGACCCCGACGGTGAGACCGGGATCGTGACCGAACGCGATGTCGTGCGGGCCCTGGCCTCGGAGTCGACGGACTCCCCTGCGCTCGAGTTGATGACCCGCGATCTGATCGTGGTGCCGGGCGACATGACCATCGCCGACGCGGCTCTCACGATGCATCAGGCCGGAGTGCGTCACCTGGCGGTTGATCGCGGCGACGGCGTGTTGGGCATCACATCGATGCGTGATCTGATTGAGCCGCTTCTCGACACGATCGACGCCTGACAGCGCTACGATCGGCCCTGCCCGCGGGTGTGGTTCAATGGTAGAACATCAGCTTCCCAAGCTGATAACGCGGGTTCGATTCCCGTCACCCGCTCCAAGCAAACCCGGCCGGTTTTGTGAACGTTTGGAGTCCCAAACGGGACTCGAACCGTTCACAAAACCGGCCGGGAGGGCGGCTCGCCGGGAACCAACCCGACATCGGGGTCGTCGTATGACCATGACCAGATCAATTGCCTTGCTGCTCGGGTTGGCGGTGATCGGTGCGGCTTGCGGGTCGACCAACACGGAGGTGACCAACGCGGCTGGACCCGTGGCTTCGGATGCCACTCGTGCAACGCCTGACCCTGATGCCCCGATCGGCCAGTGGATCGCCGGGATCAACGATGCCGGCTGGGACTTTCACCAGCACCTCGAGGGCAACGCCGTGTCTAGCCCGGTGAGTATCGGTATCGCATTCAGTCTGGCTCGTGCGGGCGCGTCGCCGGCCACCGCGGTCGTGCTTGATAAAATCTTCGCTTTCCCCGCCGAGCGACGTGACGCCGCCGCCAACCTGGCGGATCTCATGTTGGCCGATTCGTCGATTCAACCCACGACCCTTGAGGTGGCCAACCGTCTCTTCCCTGACGTTGGTTTCTCCCCGCTGCCGGCTTTCATGGACACCGCCGCCTCTGACTACGGGGCCACCATCGAAACTGTCGCTACGAGCAACGGTTCCGCTGCAGCCGAGGTAATCAACAACTGGGTGTCGGACACCACTCGCGGGCTGATTCCTACGATCGTCGACGGAAGTGCCATCCAGGATCAGCAGCTTGCTCTGGTCAACACGGTCTATCTCAAGGCCGACTGGGCCAATCCGTTTCCACCCGATCTCACCATCGACTCGACGTTCACCACCGGCGACGGTTCGACTGTTGCCGCGATGTTCATGCACGATTTCGTTCCCGTCATGAGGCGTTTCGTGCGTCTCGACAATGCCGACGCGGTCGAACTCCCCTACGAGGGAGACGACCTGGCCATGTGGATCGTGGTCCCGCACGAGGCTGATGGCCTCGCCGTCGTGGAAGCATCTTTCGATGCAGGGGCCCTGGCCGATCTCTCCGCAGTCTCCGAGGAAGGGATGGTCGATCTCTCACTGCCGAAGTGGGAGCAAACTCTGCCTCCGAGCGACCTCTTCGAATGGCTCTGCCCGCTCGGGTTTTGTGCCGGCGCCGGCTTCGACGGCATAGCCCCAGGCTTGTTCATCACCAGCGCAGTACACGGCGCGAAGGTGATCGTCGATGAGAAGGGCACCGAAGCCGCTGCGGTGACCTCAATGACGTTCGCAGTCTCCGGTCCTCCCCCAGCCGATCTGACAGTTGTGGCCGACCACCCTTTCCTCTGGGCGATAGTCCACAAGGAGACCGGCGCGTTGGTGTTCGTTGGCCGACTGGTGAACCCAGCGGCGTGAGGGGCCAACCGCGGAGATGATCGCACCGCGCCGCTCACGGTTTTCGCCATACCGACACGTGAGACGTGCTTTCGCTGGTGAACGGGTCGCGCTGCCAACCGCTCCAGCGCTCCGCGAGGTCGAGTCCGGCGATGCGGGCCATGAGGTCGTACTCGGCCGGCCAGGCGTAGCGGTGGGGTGAGTCGAAGATCTCGGCCTTCCCGTCGGAGATCCAGTGGTGGTGTGAGGTCAACATCTGGTTGACGACGTCGTACTCGTCGATACCGATGTGGTCGGCAGACACGTCGAACGGCACGAATCTCTCGCCGGGAGGAAGCCTGCGCAAGGCCGGCACCATCACCTCGATCACGAAGCACCCGCCGCTGCGAAGATGGGCAGCAGCGTTGCGGAAACACTCAACCTGTGCGTCCTGGGAACGCAGGTTCATGATCGTGTTGAAGACCAGATACACAAGGCTGAACTCACCGTCGACGCGCGTGTTCGCCATGTCGCCGATGGTCACCGGAACCAGCTCGGCACCTGGCTTCGTCATCATCTGATCCACCATGGGCTGCGACATCTCGATGCCGTGCACATCCACGCCGTGAGCACTCAGAGCCAACGCCACCCGCCCGGTGCCACCCGCGAATTCGAGGGCTCGACCGCTATCTACCAGACCCGCCAGGAACTCGACGGTAGGGCCCAGAACGTCCGGTTCGTACAATTCGTGGCACGAGGCGTCGTAATCGGCTGCCACCCCCTCGCCCCACAACTCACGCGGCCCGGTCGTTTCCGTCATTCAGCAAGTCTCCCACCTCCACCACCACCCTTCCCCGGTTTTGTGAACGTTTGGAGTCCCGTTTGGGACTCGAAAGGTTCACAAATCCGGATTGGTGCGGTGTTGGAGCTCGACGGCAAGGTGGACCGCGGCCTGTTCCGGGTCGTCTATCCAACGACTCTGGAACGCGTCGGTCAGGGTCCAGCCGGCGCGCAGCAGGGTGAGGTGACGCTCGATGTGGGCGTCAACACCATCCGGGTGGACGGTGCATTCGATTCCGAAGGCCGCCGCCCCTTGACCGAGCGCGATATCGACGGTCCAGCCCGCCACCGGATAGTTGACGACCACCCGGCGGTCCGGGCCACTCAACGCATCGGCCATTCGCCGAACCCACGGTGATGCCTCACCACGTCGCTCCACGAATACCGGTGGGTCGTCGACGAACCTGAAATATTCAGCAAGCAAGCCCCTCGGCAGGTCGCCGGGGTCGAACGAATGAATGAGCACGATCCGCCGCCGCGCCCGCGTGACCATCACATTGAACAGGTTGCGGTCCTCGATGAACCGAAGCGCCTGACCAAGATCGTCAGGGCCGATTCCGAGCGAGATGATCACCGTGTCCCTCTCGGTTCCCTGGAAGCTGTGGACGGTGCCGGTCCGCAGCCCGAACTGTCGGATCTGGGCCAGCGAGAACCGGTCGAGCACCATCTCGACCATCGCGTCGGCATGCTTGCGGAAGGGGGTGACCACTCCGATTGTGCCGGTGTCGAGCCGGTAGCCGAGATCGAGGATCAGATCGCGAACGACGTCCACTTCGGCTTGGTTGACCCCATCCACACGCTTCCCCTCCACCCGAATCTGGTCGATCGCGTCTTGACCCTCCACCGCCGGATGCTGGGTCATCAGGCGAATCTCGTCGTCGTAGAAGTGTTTCGCCGAGAAGTCGATGAGATGTGGCACCGACCTGAAATGCTCATCGAGCCATACCACCTCAGAAGCCGCCGCGGCGACATCGAAGATGCTGTTGCGGCGCACATCAAGGAGGCGCCGAAGCGTGGGATCTTCGAGACCCACCCTGTCGAAGAGATTCTCCATCTGATCGTCGGCGACGAACGACACGTGACGTAGCTGCTTGGGGTCGCCGACGACCATCACCCGCCGAGCTCGACACAACGCACCCGCCGCGTGGATCTGATCGATCTGGCTGGCCTCGTCGAGTATCAGCAGATCGAAGAGCTCGGGAATCACCGGCAGCGTGTGTTCAACCTCGTTGACGGTCCCGACCCATAGCGGAAGAAGGTCGAGGAAGTCATCACTTTCGATGTCCGACAGCAGCGCGGATCGGCGCGCCTGACCCGTCCGCAGGACGTTGGCCAACGCAGCAACGCTGGCTCGCGCCCGGCGACGGCGCAACCGGCCCGTGTGTCGCCGTCGCAGGTCCACCAGGTCGGCCAGATCCGAGCGCCAGGCATCGTCGGCTTCGGCCAGATCAGCCCAGAATGCGTCGAGGCTGACACCACCCGCAACCAACGCCTGCTCGACATCCCTGGCGGCCAGAGCGGCCCGCACGGCTCTGGTGATCTCGTCGACTTCTGCCGACGACCGTGCATCGACGAGGCGGCGCAGCTCGCGTTGCGCCTTCCTTGATCGCCAACGCCCAACTCGGCTCGTTGAGTCGTCGATGCGGGAAAGCAACTCGGCAAGCCGTTGATGGTCGGTGCCGGAACGCAATACTCCGGGGGCATCAGCGGTGAACATCGCCAGCGAATCACGGTGACGGAGCCCCTCGTCGATCACCAGTTCTCTTTCGAGTGCCGAACGAATGATCCGAAGGACCTCGTCCCGACGCTCCCGTGACTTGGACTCCCGGGCCTCGGCTTCAGCGACCAGACGATCGGAGGGGGCCTGAAGCCGACCAGCGGAAAGTCGTTCGGCCACCTCGAGACGATGCTCGGCGCGACCGAATCTCACGTGGGGCGGCGTCGGATACCGGTCGAGAACCTCCGAAACGCTCTCAGCGGCGTGGTCGGATTGTGTGGCGATGAGAACCGCTTCTCCACGAGAAATCGCGTCGATCGCCGCGGCCACCACCAGGTGTGTCTTGCCGGTTCCCGGTGGCCCGGACACCACGCTGACCTCAGCACAGCGGGCTTGGGCGATCGCAGCGCGCTGGCGAGCGTTGGTCGGCAGAGTCGTCTGGAGTTCCGAGCCGCTCTCGTCGAGCTCGGCACTTATCGGATCCTTGCCGTAAAGGTGGGCGAACGCCGTGCCGTCCGACACCTCACCGGTCCACCGCTTCAGGCCCGCGGCAATGGTCGTCGGGGCGTCAGGTGCAACCACGAAGACGGCGGTGCCCGGACCGAGATACAACACGTCGGATTCATGACGCGACCTGGCCTTGACCTGGCGGGCCAGCGAGAGTGGGTTCGTGTCGACACCGATCAGTTCAGGATGGGGCAGACCCAATCGGGCGCACAGCTTTTCGACAACGACGGTGCCGACTCCACGTGCGGCCACCTTGTCGAGCTCGTCTTCGGTCATCACCTCGGCGAAGATCGGGTGCACCTCAACATCGGACATCCACTCGGGCTGCACCGTGTTGAGCCCGGCAGCAGGATGTATTCGCACGCGCCTCGAGATGACCGGCAGCAGGATCGGATCCAGTGAAGCACCCTCGCGGTGTCGGCCGACCAGCCACATGGCACCGGCACGAAGCGAGTCCTGCTGAGGATCCAGCGCATCGATCGATGCCAATCTTTCCAGACCCTCGACCCGCATCTGTTGGGGATACGAATAGGGGTCGAATCCCGGAACGGAATCATCCATCGCGAAGGCCAGACCATCGGCGAACCTCTCCACTGACCCACGCCCGTACCATCCACGCGGCGGCGGGCGCACGTGAGAGTTGTCGATCAGGGAATGCTTGCCCAGCCAGACGTAGTCGCGAGGCGAAGAGACCGCCTCGAGGGAGGCCGACACCATCGCCCGGCGAGTCCTGCGAGATAACGCAGGATGGCCTCCGGTGATGACACGGCCCGAGGGTAGCGCACCGGGAATGTCAGTCAGAGGCTCCGGCGAGGCCGGACTATTCCGGAGGCACGGTTTGGAGTCGGTGAATCTGACCCTCGAAGTGCTCACGGCTGATCTCGCCCCTGTTGAGGGCGCGCTCAAGCAGAGCAACGAGCAGCTCGTACTGCTCCATCATTCGAGGGCCCCTGCTGTTCACACGCACGCCGCCATCCGCCAACGTCACCTTGTACTCGGCGTAGAAATGAGGCTTCTTCTCTCGGCCCAGATTCCGGAGCAACAACAGGGGACTCACCAGGGCAGAGATAAAGAGCCTCTGCGCACTACGTTCCAGGCCGAAGGCTTGGACGATCGTGGGCGAGAATCTCTTGATCCCCCGAGCTTTATGGGCAGCCACGACCAACCCCTCGATCTCGCGGCTGACCTGTTCCCGGGTTCTCTCCGTCGCAATGTCGATGTACGGCACCAACGCCCCCCAACAGATGCATGCAACAGGCGCAAAGTACACGTCATGACGGAGTTGGGCTAGTACTTGACCATGCAACACGACCTCAAGTTCGGATGGCTCTCACCGGTGATCGGCAACCGTTGGAGCGATCACAAGCCGATCGTGGTCCATCAGGTCGACCACATCCTGCCGACCGTCACCCAACACTTCGACTCGGTGTGGATCGCCGATCACTTCTACGGATTCGACGCCAGGACCGACCCGTTCATGGAGGCATGGACCACCCTCACCTGGATCGCCGCCAGGTTCGACAACGTTGAGCTCTGCCATCATGTACTGGGTCACGGATACCGACCGCCGGCGCTCACCGCGAAGATGGCCGCCACACTGCAGGTGTTCTCCAAGGGTCGTTTCATCCTGGGAATCGGCGCCGGCTGGCGGAGCGACGAATACGAGGCCTACGGCTACGACTTCCCGAAGCCGTCGGTTCGTTTCGCCCAGCTCGAGGAGGTGATCGAGATCTGTCGCCGCATGTGGACCGAGGATCTCCCGAGCTTTCAGGGTGAGCATTACCGGATCACCGAAGCGGCCGCTCCCCCGCTGCCCGACAAGGTGCCGCCGATCTGCATCGGCGCTTCCGGCGAGAAGGTCGGGCTGCCCCTCGTGGGGCGTCAAGCCGACATGTGGAACTGCTCGTTGCGATCCCCCTCCGACTGGCAGCGCAAGCTCGGAATCGTGCGCGCGTCCGCCGAGTCCGCCGGCCGCGATCCCGACGACATCGCGCTCAGCACCACCGTCGAGAAGGCGCTGCCGGAATCCGACTCCGAGTCGGCCGAACTGCTTGAGCTCCTGTCCGGTCACCGCGACCTCGGCATCAGCCACTTCGTGCTGGACTTCGGCAACCCGCTCGACACCGAACCGATCCTGCGCTTCGCCGAGCAGGTAATCACCCCCATGCGAGCCAGTTGACCCTCCACCGCCAGTTTTGTGAACGTTTGGAGTCCCATTTGGGAGTCCAAACGTTCACAAAACCGGCTGGCGGGGTCAGGATTCGGTGAGGTCGTCGAGGGCTGGGCGCACGCCGTGGTCGGGAGAGTCGAACGCCAGGCGCCGGTCGAGGATCGTGTAGGCGATGAAGCCGACCGGGATCGGTAGCCAGAAGTTGACCAAACGGTAGGCGACGACCCCGACGGCCGCCACCGACGCCGGCGCGCCGAAAGCCACCAGAGTCGGGATGAGGACCGCTTCGATCACGCCCAGGCCGCCCGGAGTGACGGGCACCGCAGCCATCACGTTGGCCAGCCCGTAGGCCACGAGCAGTCCGACGATCCCGGGCGAATGGCCGAATGCAGTGAGAGCAACCCACAACGCCGCCGCATCAAGCAACCAGTTGATCGCCGCGATGACCGATCCTCGCCGGAGCCTCACGGGATCCTCAAGCAGGTTCCGGAGCTGGGTGGCAACGGTTCGGATTCCCCGTTCAACCGCGGCCTCCTCGATCCTGGGGAGGCGCGACAGCAACGCCGCCGCCTTCAACGCAAACGCGTCCTCGCCCCGCATCAGGCCGATCACCGCTGTTGCCGATGCGACCATGAGGATCGCTCCTACCGCGGCCGCGGCCGCATAGCCCGCCTGGAAGCCCCTGACCGGAATCGACCACACGAGTGCCGCCCAAAGGATCAGGTTGAGGATGATCGCAGATCCGATCGCCTGCGCCGCCAACGCGAATCCCAGCTCCGTTCCCGGCACACCGGCACGTCCGTACAGCCGGTAATTGACGGCGACCGTGGTGGCGGCGCCGCCGGGCACCACATGGCTGAATCCGAGTGACGCCAGAGTGACTCCCGTGCAGGTTCCCAGACCGGGTCGATGTTCGTCGCTGAGAAACACCCTGGTCAGCTCGGCGTAGGCGATGATCGCCAGCGTCTCCAGCAGCACCACGAACACCACCCGTATCGGATTGATGTCACCAACCGTATGCAGGGCCTTGCGTGCGCCGCCGATCTGCGGGATCAGGAAAACCTGGATCACGAACGCGACAATCAGAAGCCTGATCACGGTCGCCAATCTGATTTTCTTGTTGCTCACGACGCTTCATCCAGGTCAGCGGCCGAATCCCGATGGTAGGACGGCCAGCCGGCAGTGCGCGGGTCGGGCCCCATCAGGACACGACGCGAGACGCCGGGTCCTGGCCATAGAAGTCGCAAAGAACTGCGTACAAGTCAGGCTCGGATCCGGCCAGTTCCACCGGGACGGTGAAGAACGTCTCCGTTGCCACCGCGAAGAACTCGGCCGGATTCGTGGCCGCATAATCTCGCAGTCCCGTGGGCTGCTCCCCTCGGCGCAGCCGTTCGTACACCTCCGTGCACACGGCGATCCATCGGAGACGCTGCCCCGGGTCGAGGATCGCCGGGGTTCCGTCAAAACCGTTGTCGAGAAGGTCGATCTTGTGGGCGAACTCGTGAATGACGACGTTGTGGCCACGCGCCGGATGGTTGGTGTCCGACACGACCGAATCCCAAGCCAATACCAACGGCCCGTCGCCCTCGTCGGCTTCACCCGCGAGATACATCGATGATTCCTCGACCACTCCGGGCACGGGTCCGTCGCTGACACGGGTCCGTCGCACGGTGGTGGGTCGCACCACAACCGTGCCAACCTTGGCGTAGGCACCAGGGTCCAGCCCCAGAATCGGCAGCGCCGCCTGGGCTGCTATCTGCACCCGCATGTTGTCGGTCAGCTCGAAGTTGCGGGCCGCTTCCCAACGAAACCGGCGAAGGAGCTGATCGGCATCCGCTATGACGATGTTGCGCTGATCATCGTTGAGGTGACGCCAGCCGGGCACCACCCGGGCCACGAGCGCGAGGTCGCTGTCGGCGAGTCCTCGTCTGGCTCGGCGGCGAAACATCGCCCGACGCTACCCGGCATCGCGATCGCCGGCTCGTCGGCAGCGATCCCGTCCATTACCGTTCGGAGCCGTGAAAGACCCCCACCGCCTCGCACCACTGGCCGCGGTGCTCGCCGGCGGGTTCGTCGGGTCGGGCGCCCGGGCAGGGATCGGCGAAGCATTCCACACCACCCCGGGGGCGTTCCCGTCGGCCACGTTCATCGTCAACATCGTGGGGGCGTTCGCCCTGGGCCTCTACCTCGCTCGCCGCGAGCGGGCGATCAGCGGCCCATGGTCGCTCGAGTTCTGGGCCATCGGTGGCCTCGGGTCGTTCACCACCTTCTCCACGTTCAGCGTCGGAGTGGTGAAACTCATCGACGCCGGCAGCGCCGGAACCGCGATCATCTACGTCGTCGCCTCGACATTGTTCGGGCTCGTCGCGGCGATTCTCGGCGACCGCATCGGGAGCGCTCGATGGGCGACGTGATCATCGCCGCGCTCGCCGGGTCGGTCGGAGCGGTGTGCAGGTACACCGCCGGTGGTTTCGTGCAACGCCGCACCGAATCCTCGATGCCTCTCGGGACGCTGGCCGTCAACCTGATCGGGGCGTTACTGCTGGGTCTGGTGGCCGGCGCCGACGGACTTTCCCACGGGCCGGCGACCGCAGCAGCGGGTTTCATGGGAGGGTTCACCACTTTCTCCACCTGGATGGTCGAAACGAGCCGCCTGGGGTTGCTGCCCAAGCCCACGCCCAGGGCTGTCATCAACCTCACCGCCATGGCAGCATTGGGTGTCGCACTGGCGGCGGCCGGATTCCACCTCACAATCTGAAGGCCATCCCATCAACTGAAGGACCGGACACATGCTCAGCGGACCCGACAATCGACTTCTGAGGATCTTCATCGGCGAGTCGGATCGCTTCGACGGCCGGCCGCTCTACCGCGCCATAGTCGACGCGCTCCGGGCCGAAGGTCTGGCCGGAGCGACCGTGCTCCGTGGTATCGAGGGGTTCGGCAAGGCCAGCAAGCTCCACACCGCCCACATCCTGCGCTTGTCCGACGACCTGCCGATCGTCATCGAATGTGTCGACTCCTCAGAGAAGATCGAGGCGATTCTCCCGAAGCTCGACTCCATGATCGAGGGCGGGCTGGTCACCATGGAAAAGATCGATGTGAGGGTCTATCGAGCCAACACAACGGACTGACCAACCCTTGGACACGAGACAAGAGCTCATGTTCGGAGTGCTCCCACCGATCAATGGACCGTCGGCATCCAGACACCGCCAGGGGGTCAGCAGATGATCAAGAAGCCTTCCGTCGCGATCTCCGCGTTGCTGAGCGTGCTGGCGCTCGTTGCAGTTTCCTGCTCCGACAGCAAATCGCTCGGCTCGCTGCCGGCTGGCGATGACCGGGTCGCTCCGCCGACGTCCGCCACGCTGGCAGCATCGACCACACCGTCAACGGTCACCACCACAGAATCGGTGGCGCCTCCCACAGCGTTGGGCGAAGGTGACATCACGCCGGTTTACGTCACGATCTTTTCTCACAACGAACGCACGCTCCAGCGATACGAGAAGTATCGCTCCGACCCGGCGCAGTACGCCATCTGGCGATCGGCGATGATCGACGTCGCCCGGCTGCTGCACGATCGCGGTGCCCACTACAGCTGGCAGAGCGACTATCTGATGATGGAGGCCATTTACGCGTTCGAATCCGACGCTCTCGCCGCCGATCCGACCGAGACCGATGGGCTGCCGATTCTGCAGTACTTCGCCGACGTTCTCGGCGTGTCGATCGAGCCACACGCCCACGAATGCCGGCTCCCTGACCTTGGTGACTGCACCGACAAGCCCTACAACTACGCCGATGTTGCGTACACCATCGAGACCTATGGAGGGGTGAAGCCCGCCCCGGTGATCGGGGGAAGCAGCGAGGCTGAGCGCACGGTCGACGATTTCGCCGGATGTATCGACGGCAACGTGTTCGACTACCGATGGTGTCCGACGATCCTCATCGGGTTCGCCGGCGCTCAGGGCGGCCACCAGAGCGACGATCACCACTCCGGCGTATGGCGCCCCTCAGGCTTCGACCCCGTTGGATTCCTCACCGACGATCCGACCGGCAGCATCGTGAATGTCGGCCGCGGCTACAGCTTGGGGGCGTTCTCGAACGTAACAATGAGCGATGTCACGCCGCTGGAGTTCACCACCGGATTGGTGGATCGACTCGCCAGTGGACAAGCCGAACCAGGACGCATCTACACCGAGACGATCAACTTCAACGAGGACACCCTCATCAGCAACGACCTGCTGCCCCGGATCTCAGCTCTTCTCGATGAACTGGAGCCACTCGCCGCCGACGGCCGCATCGTGTATGCCGATTTCCCCGAGGTCGTTGCCGCTTGGGAGACCTACTACAACTCGCAACCCAACATCTACAGCTACGACGGTTGAACCGATCCTGCGTGGAGCGATCCGGGTCAAGGCCGCCGGCCCGGTCAGGTCTTGCGCATCGTGACCGAGATCAGGCGTCGCGGCAATCCGCCCTCGGTGAACTCGAAGCGATCGATGATCTCGAACCCGTCGGACAGGCGTTCTATCAGTTCGGGGCTGAAGAAGTGGACGATGAATCCACCGTGCTCCCACATGTCGTCGCCGCAATCGATGCCCTCGCCGTAGTGGGCGTCGCTGGTGTTTCGGGCCGTGTACGCAACGAGCCCGCCGGGTTTTAGAACCCGCCTGACCTCGGCCATCAGAGCCACCAACTCGTCAGTGGTAAGCGCCATGCAGAACAGCATGTGGGAATAGCAGGCGTCGAACGAGTCGTCGGCACATGGGAGGGGTGACCTCACATCGTGGCGCCGACATCGAACGACCGCCCCCATCTGATCGGCTCGCGATTCGATCGATGCCAAGCCTCGATGGGAGAAGTCGAGTGCGGTCACGTCGAATCCGCGGCGGACGAAGTGGAACGTGTCGCGCCCTTGTCCGGCCCCCAATTCCAACACGGTCACCGCCCCGACCTCACCGAACCGTGCAGAGGCAGCCAAAGCCGACTCGCTGGGATCCAACCCGTACATGTCGGGGTTGTCGGACAGGATTGAATCCCAGTGGTCGTGCTGGCCGGCGATCGCCTGACGGTCGGGCTCGGTCATCGCCGAAACGTATCAGGTGAACACGATGTGGCCGCCGTGAGCCATCTCGTAGAACTCGCCAACGGTGATGATGTCGTCGACGCCCTCGATGAAGTCGGACTTGTCCATGCCGAACAGGTCAACCGATGCCTTGCAGGCGTAGAGGCCGGCTCCGGTGTCGGAGATGAGTTCGACGAACTCGGGAATCGACGGTATGTCGAGCTTCTCCATCTTGTGTTCCATCACCTGGGTCATGGCGGACGACACGCCCGGTAGACCGCCGGCCCAGGTGGGCACGTGGAGCGCCGGGTTGCCGACAGTGGCCACCTTGATGTGCTCCTGGTGCTTCTTGTGGATCGCATCCAGACCGAAGAATGTGAAGAACAGATTCGCCTCCATGCCTTCGGCTCGGGCTCCGTTGGCCATGATCAGGCCCGGGTAGACCCCCTCGAGGCTTCCTTGGGAGATGACTATTGAGATCTTGTCGTTGCTGAGGTCCATGGTGGTTCCCTTCTCATCGGTGGCTGTCGGGCACTCTCAGATGCAGCCGCGTGGTTTGGAGATGCCGGCCAGCCGGGCGGCGACCTTGGCCGGGCCCTTCGGGAAGAGCTTGTAGAGCTGCTTCTCGGTGTATCCTGATGTCTTGCCGTGCGCCCTGACGTTGGGTCCCGTCCCGTTCTCTAGGTATTCCTTGCGCATGAATCGGATGACCGTCCAGTGATCGTCGGTCAGTTCGTCGATTCCGTCGGCGGCGGCGAGTGCTGGCACCAGGTCTTCGCTCCACTGGGACGGGTCGGCGAAGAAACCGTCGTCGGTGAGTTCGACCTGTCGATCAGCGAATGTCGTGGTTGTCATGATTGTTCCCTTCTTGATCAGTTGAGGTGCTTGCCGGAGGTCGGCATGTCGGGATTGATTCCCGGAATGTCGCGACCGGGGAGGAGGCTGTGCCAGTAGAACCACTGGAACATGAGCTTCCCGAGATGGTTGAGCCGTGATTCCTTCAACAGCGGCATCCCGACCTTGGTTGGGTAGTGCCCCTCGACCGGTTCCTGGTTGTAGTTGAAGTCGATCAGCAGTGCCTTGGAGAACCCGGTCTCGATGAAGCAGTTGGCGTGGCCGTCGAAGCTGGCATCCAGCTCCTTGTCGGCAAGGAATCTGATCACGTTCTCGACGAGGATTTCGCCTTCGAAGTGACTTACCGAGCCGGCCTTTGACGCCGGGAGGTTGGCCGCATCGCCGATGGCGAAGATGGCCGGGGATGCCTTCGACTGGAGCGTGTGCTTGTCGGTCTCGACAAAGTCGAGGGCATCACCGAGACCTTCGGACCTACCGACGAACTCGGCGCCCGAATGAACCGGTATCACGACAGCAAGGTCGAACGGTACTTCTCGCTCGTCGTAGCTGATGAGGCGGCCTCCGGGCCCATCAACCTCACCGGTGTTGAACTCGGTGACGAGCTTGACCCCTTTTTCGTCGAGCAGCCCGGCGAGCGCCGAGGCAGCTCGCGGCTTCGTGAATGCGTTGTCGAGAGGGGTCACGTAGGTGATCTCGACCTTGTCCCGGATTCCCTTCTCCTGGAAGTACCAGTCGGTCAGGAAGCAGAACTCGAGCGGAGCCACCGGGCACTTGATGGGCATGTCGGCAACGTTGACCACTATGCGTCCACCTTCGAATTCGTTGTAGGCCCTGGCGAGGGCGGTTGCACCCGGGGCGTCGTAGAAGGTGAACATCTTCTCCATCCAGCCATCGCCGGTGAGGCCTTCGGTCTCCTCGGGAACGATCCGAGCGCCGGTGGCGATGATCAGGGCGTCGTAGGCCAGCGCCCGGCCGTCGTCGAGGAACACCTTGCGGCCCTCGATGTCGACATGGTCGACTTCGCTTTCGTAGAAGTCGATGCCCTTCTTGAACTGGCGCTCGCGTGGTCGAATCAGATCATCGGCGTAGGCCAGCCCGAAGGGCACGAAGAGCAGCCCGGGTTGGTAGATGTGGTAACGATTCTTGTCGACGACCGAGATGACGGCATCGCTGGGCTTGAAGTGTTTGCGTAGGCGGTTGGCGGTGAGAGTTCCACCGGTTCCGCCACCGAGAATGACGATGTTGCGTGGCATGTATTGAACATAAGTCCGTACATATTTTGCGGTAAGGGTCTTAGGTCCTGCTGTATCTGTGACAGCGGTCGCATCGCACGATGTAATCTCTGATGGAGATGCAATTGATCACCCGACCGTGCACTATGGTCCGGCGATGGCCCTTGATGTGATTGAACTCTCCGATGGCATTTCAGCGATTTCCGGGCGGAATCATCTGCCCGGTGTCGGCCATCTCACCATCAACTCGTTCCTTCTCAACGGGCCGGAACCGACCCTGATCGACACCCAGGTGGCATCCGAACAGGTGTCATTCGTGGAACTTCTGGGCCGACTCGTCGACCCCGAGAGCCTCCGTTGGGTTGCCATCACCCACACCGACGCCGACCACATCGGCAATCTCGCCACCGTGCTCGACCTGGCCCCCAACGCGACACTCGTCACCAACTACACCGGCTTCATCAAGCTCTCCACACACTCGCCGGTGGATCCTCGCCGTGTACGCTTGGTGCGTTCCGGCGACGAGATCAGGCTCGGCGATCGAAGGGTCACCGCAGTGCGGCCGCCCCTGTACGACGCTCCCGAAACTCTGGCCTGGTTCGATCACGGCAGCCGCAACCTGTTCGCGGCCGACTGCTTCGGGGCCATCGAACCCGAATCCGACCGTCAACCCCGCAGCCTTCCCGACTGCGAATTCACCGATGCGATGTCGTGGTGGGTGTCGATCGACACCCCATGGGCCCATGTGGTCGATCCGGTCAAGTTTCGCGAGACCGTTTCCGTTGTGGAGAAACTCGACCCCGTATCGATCAGGGCCGGTCACCTTCCGCTCTACGTCGACGACCCGGAGACGCTGATCGCGGGTTTGCTCGACTCACTGGACGGTGATGAGTTCATCGGCCCTTCGCATCAGGAATTCCTGTCGCTGTTGGGCTGAGCCACATCACCGACATCCCTCGAGGAATCGGCCGAGGTTCGGCGTGATCAGGTCGTCGTCGGGAGCACCGACTGCATCATTCACTCCATCGTGGCTGAGACCCGTGGCTTCCAGGAACTCGGTTGCCACCCCCGCACCGGTGAGAGCATCGGCGAACTCATGAGCCTGGGCCAGACGTAGAGCCGAGCCTCGCACCACCACGAAGAAGTTCGGGATGTCCTTGCCGGCCTCCACATGGTTGAGGGGCGAGGCGATGTCCCAGTCTTGGGGCGAGTCACCGAAGGCATTGAGGTAAAGATCCGCCGTGAGGCTGCTCTCTGCCCGTGCTCTTATGTCGTACGCGGCCGTGTCGAGCGGGACGGCGCACCGGATCGAGCCGAGCTCAAGTCCGTGGCCGCCGAGATAGGTCTCATCGGTGGCGATGGCGGCGACGATTCCGGCGCCCGCGGAATGACCCATGATCGAAATCAAATCGCCGTCCGCACCAAACTCGGCCGCGTGGTCGTGGACCCATGAAATGGCGTTGGCCACGTCGTTGTTGTGCACCGGAAACATGATCCGGTCCGGATCAAGCTGCGACGGATCGGAGTCGCCTCTGTCCGGCGTCAGCCTGTAGTTGACGCTCACGAACACCCAGCCCATCTCGTTGAACCAGCTGACCTTGTCGGCGACCGCATGGGACTTGTCCCCTCGGACCCACCCACCGCCATGGACATAGACCATCACCGGCGGCAGCGGACAATTCGCCGTCGTGTCCGGTACGTACATGTCGAGGCTGAGGAGATTGGGGTCGACTCCTGGAATCGTGTCGTAGACAAGCTCGCGATGAGCGGTTGTCGCGGTGCCAGGGCACGGCGCCTGGGCCGTGTCCACGGTGGTGGTCGGCACCACCGACGACCCGGCCGGAGGAGATGTTGTCGTCGTGGCAACCACGTCGGCTGCGCCCTCCTCGGAATCGGGCGGAGAGGAGGAGCAGGCTGCCGCCAGAAGCACGAATCCGGCCAATAGAGCGGTGGTTCCAGAAGTGAGCTTGCGTGGGCGGATCGTGTGGCTCATGAACCAAGTATCCCCGACAATCACACTGTGACAGCATGTGGGCTTCTCGACGGAGGAGCCACTGATGGCGCACCAAGAAACGCGGGTCACCTGCACCCATGATTGCCCCGACGCCTGCAGCGCCATCGTGAGCGTCGACGCCTCCGGCCGGGCCGTCGACATTCGGGCCGACCCGTCGCACCCGATCACCGGCCGTCACCTGTGCGTGAAGGTCGACCGGTATCTCGAACGGGTCTACAGCCCCGACCGTGTCATGACCCCGCTGCGACGTACCGGGCCCAAGGGCGAGGGTCGGTTCGAGCCGATCACCTGGGATGACGCTCTCGACGAGATCGCCTCCCGCTGGCAGCAGATCATCGAGACCCACGGCGCGGAGGCGATCCTGCCGTATTCCTACCTCGGCTCGATGGGGATGCTTGATGCCTTCGGCACCTGCGACGCCCTGTTCAACCGACTCGGAGCCACCCTGCTCGACCGGTCGATCTGCGGACCGCAGGGATTCGCGGTCACATTTGGGGCCGGCGTTCAATGGTCGGACCCCGAGAATCTTCCCGATGCCGAAACCATCGTGGTGTGGGGAATGGACCCGGTCTCAACCTCGATCCACACGTGGGAGCTGATCCGCCGAGCCCGCAAACACAACCATGCCAAGCTCGTGGTGATCGACCCGTACCGCAGCCGCACCGCGGCCTACGCCGACATCCATCTGCGACCCCATGCCGGCACCGACGGCGCACTGGCCCTCGCCATGGGTCATGTGATCCTGCGTGACGAACTGGCCGACGACGAGTTCATCGCCCGGCACACCACCGATATCGACGACTACCGGACCGCGGTCGCCGACTGGACACCGGAGCGTGCAGCCGAGGAGACCGGACTGTCGGTCGCGGAGATCGTCGAGTTCGCCCACCTGTATGCCACTGCTCGCCCCGCCGCCATCCGGTACGGGGTGGGAATGCAGCGTTCGGCTGGATCAGGGTCGGCACTACGGGCCATCCAATGCCTACCCGCGCTCACCGGTCAACAACGCTGGGCCGCGGGTGGAATCAGCAATGCGGTCTCCATCGGGGCCTTCAATCTCGACTCCATATCCAGGCCCGATTTCACCCTGGACGGCACCCGCTCGGTCAACATGATCCAGCTCGGTCGCACACTCACCGATGCTGATCTCGATCCTCCGATCAGGGCGCTCCACGTCTGGAACAGCAACCCGGCTGTCATCGCCGCCGACCAACAAAAGGTGCTCGAGGGGCTCCGCCGCGACGACCTGTTCACCGTCGTTCACTACCAGTTCCTCACCGACACGGCCCGCCACGCCGACATCGTGCTGCCGGCCACCACCATGCTCGAACATGCCGACCTGGTCGGATCGTGGGGGTTCTCCTACATCTCGTGGAACGAGGCCGCCATCAAGCCCGTCGGCGAGTCGAGGTCCAACGCCGAGGTCGCCCGGCTCCTGGCATCACGGCTCGGGCTCGACGACGAACTGTTCAAGCTCGACGACCACCAACTCATGGAGCTGGCGCTCACCGACTCGGCCGCTGCCGGAGAGGGCATCACCCCCGAGACGCTGAGGCAAGACGGTTTCGCCAGGGTCGGACCATCCAGCGGTGAACCCGTGGGGCCGGATTTCATGTTCGCGTTCTCGGCCGAGGGTCTGGCTTCGGCCGGGATCCATCCGGTCGCGCAATACCGGCCACCCGCGAACGTCCCCACACCTGACGGGTCCTTCCCGCTGCGACTCCTCACCCTCAAACGCCACCATTCGATCAACTCGTCATACACGTCCCTTCCGGTGTTTCTCGGCGCTGAACCGGAGACGCTCTGCGAGATCCATCCCGACGACGCCGAACCACGCGGGATCAACGATGGCGACCACGTGAGGGTCGTCAACGGCCTGGGCGAGATGGAGTGCGTCGCCTCGCTCACCGAAAAGGTCACACCCGGCACCGTCACCGTTCCGTTCGGACGCGGGCAGGGACAGCACCGGTCCGCCGGAGCCAACTCGCTGACCAGCGACCTGCTCGGCGACATCGCCGACGGACCCACCTTCTGCGACAACCTGGTGGAGGTCGGGCCGCTCTCGTGACCCGGTGAGGGACCATTCAGGCGGCACGAATATCATCGACCCCATGCGCAGGATCAAGGCTCTGATGATCGTCGCCGCTCTCGCTCTGGTCGCGGCCTCGTGTGGCAAGGACGGAAAGCCCCTCGGCAGCGGCCCCCCACCCACTCTGGCGCCCACGACCGAAACGGTCGCCCAATCCGAGACCGCCACCACCGCCGCCCCGACGACGGAAGCGACCACAACCGCGCCCGTGGAGTCCACCACATCGACCACCACCTCCACTCCCGACAACCCCCCTACCGGGCCTGATGCCGCAGCGGTGGCAACCGCTCTGGCGAGCGGATGGGACGCGGTCACGCTGAGGCCGGGCGACACGGGTATGCCCGACAGGATCGTCGACAACGCCGGCCTGCAGGTGATCGTGGGGAGTTCGTTCTCAGGGTGCTGTTTCGAGTACGGCTCACTGTTCGTGCTCCAGGACGACGGCACGTGGGCCGATGTCACCGACCCGGCCATGCAACCGCTCGACCCGCTCCCCGCCGACGCCCAGCCGTTCATCGGCGACGGTCCTTACGACCTCACGGTGATCGACGGTTCGTTCGTGGCTCCCGGCGCCACCATCTTCGATCCCGGCACCGGCGAACAGCCGGTCCCGTCGCCACGCATCTGGACCAGTCCGGACGGCACCGCTTGGGCGTCTCATCGGATTGCGGGCGAGGGAACCGTCACCTCGGTGGTCAGCACCTCCAGTGGTGAGATCGCCATCATCGACGACGGCGCCGGAACCAACTCCCTGTGGCGATCTGCCGATGGCCAGACCTGGGCAGTCGACCCGACGATCGACATCACCGCCGCCGAGGACAAGTCGTCGGGCGATTTCAGTTTCGGCTCCACCGATCGGGTCGACCGGGTCGGTGAAGTCATCGTGATCAGCTCCGACGTCGGGCCGGCCCTGTTGGTGTCGGATGACGACGGGATCACATGGCATTCGCCCGACGCCGCCATGTCAGCCGGCAGCTTCGTGGTCACCAACGGCGGCGCGCTGGTGCTCACACCGGACCAGATCTGGCGCACATCCAACGGGACCGATTGGACACCGATCGGCGGCACTCCAACACCTCTGGTGAGCGATTCGGGAGTAAGCACCGATCCGTTCGGATTGGTGGCCATCGACATCGGGAGTTCCACGATCCTGTGGCCCGGTGGCGATCCCTTCGGTCCCAGCGGAAGCCGTTTCTGGGTGGCCGATGAGTCGTCGGAATGGCTCGAGGTGCCGGTCGACCCGGTGTTCGCGCCAGTGGCCGAAGGCCCGATCTTCATCACCGACATGATCCTCGGGGTCGACGGAAGAGTTGAGGCCATCGGCACGGTTCCCGTTCCTTTCGAGGGCAACAAGCCGTTGAGCGACTACATGATCTGGACCCACTCGACGCTCATCTCCGACCAGTGATACCTCGTCCCTGAGCGGCGATTCAGGTTCTTTCAGCACTCCTTAAGGCTGGAGGTTCATGCTGGCGGCGTGCACTGTGATACCGCGACGCCCACCAAATCCGCCAGTCATCCCACCCGGCGCCTGGTCGCGTTGGCGCTGACAGGTGGCCTGTTGGTTCTCGCAGCGACCGAATCTACGATCCTCGCCACCATCGTGTCAGGAGTCGGCCAGGTATCACCGTTGCCTGCCGTCATCGGCATCATTCTCTCGGTTGCGGCGATTCTCAATCGAGGACTCCTGTCAACGTGGTCCCATCGCGGAGTGGGCCTCGATGTCGACGTGATGCCGATGACCCGCACCGCCACCGTGGGGTTCGCAGCCAACAAGATTCTTCGCTCCGGTGGCGCATCCGGACTGGCCGTCTACGTCCGTGACGGTAAACGCCGCCATCTCCCGCCGGGGCGGGTGGTCGGGGCGTGTGCCGTCGCGTCGGTGGCATCGTTCGCCGCTCTCGGCCTGCTCATGGCCGGCACCGTCGCGTTGCTGGCCTTGTCGGGTCGGCTGGCCGGCTGGTGGGTCGCTGCGGCAATCGGATTCAGCGTCTACTCAGTGCTTCTGGCCACTTTGATCGCGGCCGTGGTCAGAAGCCCGATGATCACCCGGAAGATCTTCATTCTCGGCTGGCGCCTGAAGGCCCGGGTCACCCGCGGCAGCCCCCTCACGGCCGCCGGTCGTGCGGTGACCGCGGCCGACGACCTCCACCGATCGATCGCCGCCGCCCGGCGACACCCGGACGAGACCCGGCGGGTCCTGGCCCACGCAGTGATGTCGAAAGTTCTCGGTGCTGCGGCGCTTTTCGCGGCGGCTGCGGCAGCAGGAATCTCGATGTCGCCGGTCACCGCCATGATTCTCTACTCATCTGCTTTGGCCACTTCACTCGTGTCGGTGGCTCCCGGTGGGGTCGGCCCGGTAGAGGCCTCGACCGCGGCGATGATGGTCGGAGTGGGCGCATCAGTGCCGGCGGCAGCCCTCGCCGTGGGGCTGTTCCGGGTGTTCGACATGTGGTTGCCTGTGGCCGCCGGGGCTTACCTGGGCAGGCACGAGATCCGCCGCGGTGACCCGACGGTCGAGACCGTGACCCCCACGTCTCCTCAGGTGCTCACCGCCGCCCCGCTGGCGGCCTGATCAGCCATTCGGTGCGATGCGTCGGTCAGCGCCGAGCATGCCATGAGAGCGGGACGTTCACTACCATCGCGCACCATGTCGGGTGGACCCACACGCTTCGGACCGTTTCGGTTGACTCACCTTCTGGTAGTGGTCGCCATGACGGCCGCGGCCTGCGGTGGATCCAGCGGCATCACGACCTCAACATCCCCCACGACCAGCACGTCGCCACCAACGACGGTCGCCACCACCTCCACAACAACCACCACAACCACGGCCCAGCCGACCACAGCTCCCTCGACCACGGCCTTCACGACAACCGCGGCCCCGTCTACCACGGCAGCCCCGGCCGGGCTCACCGCCACCGACGTCGCCGCGGCTCTCGCATCCGGTTGGACGGCAACAACACTGCGCGCCAACGACAACGGCGGACCCACACTGTGGGCCGACAACGGGTCCACCCAGGTGGTCGTGGGCGACGCGCTCCGCGGATGCTGTTTCAAGCACACAGCGTTGTTCGTGAACGATTCGGGCACATGGCAGGACCTGGCGGACACAACCGATCTGGGTCTGTCCCCGACGATGAGCCCCGTGCCCACGCTGGACGGAGGAGTATGGGATCTCACCATCGACGGAACCGACTTCTTGGCCGTCGGCGCCACGCAGGACGAACCCGACCAGCTCCTGACCCCCACCGTTTGGCGTTCTTCCGACGGGCGCACGTGGACCCCCATGGTGATGACCGATACCGGCTTCCGGTTCGACTCGGTGGTTTCCAACGGTTCGATTCTGATCGCCACCGTGCAGTTCGATCGCCGGGGGATACAGATCTGGGAGTCGAGCGACGGCGGGTCCACATGGACGCCACAAGACTCAATCGATGTGAGCCAAGCCATCAGCGACGTGCTCGGAGCCGGCATGTCCGAGGAGCCCACCAGCGTCGACCGGATCGGTGATCGTCTGGTGGTCCACACCGACAGCGGCTACCCGTTGTTCCAGTCGCCCGACAACGGAGTCTCGTGGACCGACCAACTCGGTGAGTTCGGGGGCGGAAGCGTCCTCTTCGGCGAGGGAGTGGCGATGAGATTCACATCGGCCGGCACCCACCGCACCACCGATGGCGAGAGCTGGGAACAGATCCCGGGCCCACCCCCCGACCTGTTCGGCTGCGACTGCGACTTCACCGACCTGAACCACGTTCACGCCGCCCAGTTGGGTGACGTCACCGTCTTGTGGAATTCGGCCGACTACTCGTCGACCGGACACTTCTGGGTGGCCGACCCCGACACGCCATGGATCCCGGTCGAACTCGACCCGGCCTTCGGCCCAGTGCCCGAGGGCCCCACGTCTGTGAGTCGGATCGGGGTGGCGAGTGACGGTTCGATCATCGCCATCGGCTCGATCCCCGTACCGATCAACCTGAACAAGCCCACCGCTGACTACCTGATCTGGACCCACCCGCCGGTGGGTTGATCAGGCCATCACCACGCCCACCGTTCCCATGAGCACCGCGGCGATGCCGAGAACCTGGGGTCGGCTCA
>JAJRXJ010000299.1 GCA_024276355.1 Actinomycetes bacterium
ACCCGTGGCGGCAGAGCCGCGGGACTCATCGCCACGCACAAGCACCAGCATGTCGTCAACGATCCGACCGAGCCGTTCGCTCTCGGCCGCCACGTCGGCCGCATAGTCGGTCACCGCCACCTCGCCCGGGGACTTCATCGCCACCTCGGCTTGGCTGCGCAGCACGGCGACCGGCGACCGAAGTTCGTGTGAGGCGTCGGACACGAATCGCCGGCGAGCGGTGTCGTCGCGCTCGAGACGGGCCAGCATCGCGTTGACGGTGACGGCCAGATGGTCGATCTCGTCTCCCGTGCCGGGCTCGGGGACTCTTTCGTGGAGGTTTCCGCCTGAGATGCGGGAGGCCCGGTCGGCGATCTCCGCCACCGGCCGAAGAGCGCGCCCGGCCAGCAGCCAGGTGGCCAGCGCGGCACCGAGGAGGGCCAGCGGTGTGACGAACCAGAGCACCGACTTGAACCGGTCGACGCTGCGCTGCACATCGGAGGTGTCGGCCCAGGCGAGAATGGTGACGCCCGAGCGGTCGCGAAGTCCGGTGGCCAAGGTGATCGCCTTGGCCTTCGACAGGTCGGGGCCGATCGGCTCGGGGAGCGGCGCCTGGTCGAAGGCCGGGTCGAACCTCTCGGAAAGAATCAGCGCTTCGGCATCGACCGTGAGGAACGAGAGGTCGTAGATCGAGAACAGGGAGATGATCGGACCGGCGTTCTCGATGGAGATGTCGAGAACCTCGGCATGGGTGGGGGACACCCGTAGCAGTTGCCCGAAGGAACCCATGACCGTGATCCCCTCCGATGGATCGACCCCGGCACGCGAGGCAAGCGGCTGGTAGAGCCCGGCCGCGTCGAGGTCACTGACGGCGACTCTCGCGTCCTCGGCTTCGAACCCGGGTTCGTAGCCGACATCGGAGGGTCCGGTCGACCCGGAATCGATGGTTGTGAACGCAGAACTGTCGATGTCGTCGAGTTGCTGGTCGGCGTTGCTGTCGAGGAGATCGCCAACGATCGAACTGCGGACTCTCGCGGTGCCGAACATCACCGCCGACACGGCCAACACCGCGGCCACGATGGTGACGAGAAGTGTGAGCTTGGCCCGCATCGAGAGGCGCAGCCGGTTCATGTGGGAACCGCATCGAGTCGGTAACCGACTCCGCGTACCGTGTTGAGCGTCGTCACCCCGAACGGTTTGTCGATCTTGCGGCGAAGATAGCCGGCGTAGACCTCGACCACGTTGGGGTCGCCCTCGAACTCGAACCCCCAGACCTCATTGAGCAGGTCGGTCTTGCTCACAGCCTCGGGTGATCTCCTCATGAGCGTGGCCAGCACCGATCGCTCCCGCGGAGTGAGGTCGATCTCGATGTCGCCGCGTGCGCAGCGCATGGTGGACGGGTCGAGGACGAGATCGCCGACCTGAAGCGCCGCCCCGGACCCAGATGAGCTGCGTCGAATAAGGGCCCGCAGACGGGCGATCAGGACAACATGGGCGAAGGGTTTGCGCAGGTAGTCGTCGGCACCGAGCTCAAGGGCCTCGGCTTCGTCGTAGTCGCCTTCCTTGGCGGTGAGCATCAGAACCGGTGTGCCGATTCCCTCGGCTCGCAACCTTCGACAGACCTCGTAGCCGTTGAGCCCGGGAAGCATGATGTCGAGGACGATGGCTGCGTAGGGGATCTCGGTGGCTCGCCAGAGCCCATCGGTTCCGTTGTGGCACACATCGACATCGAACCCCTCCAGCTCGAGGCCACGCGCCACCGACAGAGCGAGGCGCTCTTCGTCGTCGACAACGAGGATTCGCATGGCCAACAGTGTGCCGCACGAGGACCTGACCCGCCGTGCTCCGCCTGAGAGCGTTCTCAGCGTTCTCAGAAACCTCACAGGGACGAAGGCGCAGAGTTGCCTCATCAACCCCAAGCCCAACTGGAGCCCCCAATGGAACCGACATCGCAATCGCCCCCCAAACCCCGTAACACCTCGACGCTGAGGGCGTTCACCGTTGGCGTCGCCGGCGCAGCGGTGGTTGCCCTGGCGGTGGCGGGGTTCGGCCTCGTGGGGGCCGGTGCTCAGGAACCGACCACTGTGCCGACCACCCCCGCGCCGGACGCATCGGTGCCTTCCGAGGCGACCACGGTCGACCCGTCGGCTCCGATCGACGACGCCGCGTGGGCCGCCTACGACGCGTGCTTCGATGCTCATCTCGGGGCGGAAGCCAAGGCGATGCTCGACTCCTTCGACGAGCAGTTCGACGGCACTCTGCCGAGCGAGTCGGCCGGTCCTGTCGACCAGGCAGCCATGGACGTCATCGACGCCCAGTTCCAGGCAGCTGATCTTGCGTGCAGGGATCAGCTCCCCGCTGATCTGCGGGCCGAGATGGCAGCGTGGGATGACTACGACGCATGCATGGCCGAGATTGGCTTCCCCGATGACGCCGCCTTCGACAGCCTGTCGGTGGTCTCGATCGACACGCCGGACGGATTCCAGACCATCGATCTCGGCTCGGGTCCGGCCACGGTGACGATCACCAGCGACGGCACAACCGTGAGTGTCGAATCGACCGGGGACGCGACGGTGCTCGATGAGGCGGCGCTCGATGCCCAATGGGCCGAGTTCGACAAGGCGGCCTCGGCATGTGATCAGTTCCTCCCGGCCGACGTTCAGTTTGACGCCGGTGAGTTCGCCACCACCGTCCCCGACGGCGGCACATTCGGGGAATCTCCCGTCAAGGGCTGACTTCCGGCTGTTGCCCGAGGCCCCGGATCCCCCCGGATCCGGGGCCTCGTCGCGTCTGCAGCGGCAACCCATCCGAGAATGTCACACCCCCTCGTCATCATTGCGAACGTGACCCAACAGGTGTCACACACTTCCCCGACTGAGAGGGCGCAATGGATACCGACGATGATGATCTTTGTACTTGCATGCAGGGCATGGCAGCAGGCGATGCCGCTTTCCTGTTCATGTTCCATGAGCGGTTTGCCACCAAGCTCACCTGGATCGTGCGCGACATGGTGAAGAGCATGGGGCGCCTCGACATTGCCACCGACCCCGACGAGATCGACGGTCTCGTCATCGATGCCTGCGAGGTCATATTCGAGAGGGCGGCCGGCTGGCGTTCGGGCGGGGCGCTTCCGTGGAACTGGGCCAGCCGTGCCATTCGAAGCCGTGTGGCGGCGGGGATCGGGCATCGGTTGGTCGAGTTCGACGATCAACATGACGGCGACGACACGATCTCGCATGCCCCGATTCTCGAGGCCGGCGGTGTCGAGGGTGAGGCCAGCAGCCGAGCGGCGGGGGCTGCTGACCTGACTCTCGACACCGACCCCCTGGTCGCCGAGATTGCCGCTCTGGTCCGGGCCGATCCGAGGGCTGGCCTGCTCGACCGGGCCATGCGGGCGGTGGGAGGAGAACGCAATCGGCGGATCTGCTGGCAATACGGGATACAGAAGGCCCTTGGCGATCCTTCCCCCGCTGTTACTGTCGGCCACATGTTCGATCTCGAGCCCGGCAACATCCGCCAGATCTTTCGCCGCCATCGGGCCAAGGTCCTCGAATTGGTCCGTAGCGATGATGCGTTCGAACAGCTGCGGGAGATCTCGTGGTTCGCCGCATGACTCCGAGCATGCGGGGCGACGCCACCGCAATGTGCGAGCTTCTCGGCAGACGGCTCGCAGACCAAGGGGCACCTCACCCCATAGCCGGGGCGGTCGCGCTGGCGGCTCGTGGACATCTCGGGCTCGATCGGGAAGATTTTGCCGGCCTGGTGGGGATAGAAGTCTCCGACCTGTCCGAAGCCGAGGCCGGAATGGTCCCCTTCGGCCGCCTTCCGCGGGAGCTTGATTGGATTCTGGAAGACATCGATGGGCTCGACTTGCTGGGGTTGGCCGCCGCGGCCCGAGATGCGCGATGTGGAACTGTGGCAGTTGCGTGCCAACATGAACAACCATGTTCAGACGCCTGATCGCCGGACTTTTTCTCGGCCCTGCTCTTCTCATCGGATCATTCGCATGGTCCGGGTTCATCGCCACTCGCACGGTCTTCGACAGCGGACGGTCCACCAAGATCGCCCACGAGCTTCTCGACAATGAAGAGGTCAGGGCGCAATTGGCCGACAACATCGGTTCGGCGGTCGCGGCAGCCCTGCCCGACGGCGTCACCGTCGACAAAGCCGAGGTGTCGGCCGCCGCTGAGAAGGTTCTGGCCGACCCCGAGGTCGAAGACCTCATAATCACCGCCTTCAGTTCCACCCATCGGGCGTTCCTCGGTGAGGGCGACGCCCCTAGAACCATCGACCTCACCCCGATGGCGGCGATGGTCAGAGATCAGATGGTGGCCGCGGTTCCGTCTCTTGACGCGAAGCTTCCGGCTTCGCAACCTCTCGTGGTAACGCTGCCCACCGATCAGATCCCCGACGCCAGTCCGGTCCGCAACTTCCTGCGCACTGCGGTGCCATATCTGGCGGCAATATCACTGGTCGGTATTCTCATAGCGTTGCTGGCCACGAGCGACAGGCCAGCGGTGCTCAAGAGGGCGGCCGGATGGGCGATCGGGACCACCGCTGTCTACTTGATCATCGGGCTCGGTATCCCGGAGCTGATCCGTCGTTTCGCGCCGGATCAGGCCAAGGTTGTCGCCGCGCTCCTGACCGCCGTTTTGCGGTCGACCCTCACGCCTTCCATCATCCTCGCCGTAGTCGGGGCGGTTCTGCTCGTGGTGGCATTCGCCTGGCCCCAACAGTCAGAGAAGGCGGTTGCCGCCCCAGCGCGGGTGCAGCCACCGCTGCAGCATCGCCAGTCCGGTCCCGCCGCGCCGTCCAGCCCCGAACCGTGGCCGACCATGCCACCGGTCCAGCAGCGCGCTGCAGCACCCATGGCGGATCCTCCGGCGGCGCCCACCCCTGCAGTGCCGCTGGCGTCGCCGCCCCCGGCTCCGATGGCCCCACCGCCGCCGGCCCCGGCGCCCGTCCCCATGGCCCCACCGCCGCCGGCCCCGGCTCCCGCTCCCATGGCTCCACCGCCGTTGCCGGAGCAGGGAACGGCGGGTCAGATCGTCCCGCCACCATCCGCCCTTCAGCAGTCAGAGCCGGATGTGCTGCCCACACGGGCGAACGCATCCGATCCAGTCGATCTACCGGCGTGGACCGGCGAGGCCCAGACCCCGAGACGACTGCCCCCCAAGTGGGTTGAAGGCCACGGATGGGTCCTTGATCCCAATGACACCCGGGAGCCCCCGCCCAACTCACGCTGGGTCGAAGGTGTGGGCCGCGTCGTGCCCGGTCCGCCCCCCGCCGGTTGAGATCCGGTGACCGGGATCACCCGAGGGCGATGCCGGTGAGGTCGTCGATCAACTCGCCGGACTTGGATCGATCCTCGCCCGTCCCCCCCTGGATGATTCGCCGGCGCAGGGCCGACGACAGCAGGTCGATGGTGACCACCGTGACGATGGTGATCAACAACACCGCACCCACCTCCGGGAAATTCCGGAAGTTGAGTTGGGCCACGAGTTCGGCGCCGATGCCCCCGGCCCCGATCATGCCGAGCACCGCGGAGGCTCTCACGTTTATCTCGAACCGGAACAGCCAGTAGGACACGACCACCGGAAGGATCTGGGGCAGCACCGCCCATCTCATGGCCGATACCCAACGTCCCCCCACAGCGTCGACAGCCTCGATGGGGCCGGCGTCGATGCTCTCGATGGCTTCGCTCGACAGCTTGCCGAGAGTGCCCACCGAGTGAAGGCCGATCGCCAAGGCTCCAGCCCATGGCCCCAGCCCGGTGACGCCCAGGAGGATCACGGCCACGATCAACTCCGGCACCGACCTGATTGCGTTGAAAAGCTGCCGCATCGGCAGCCGGACGACTCGGGGAGTCACATTGCTGGCCGCTAGAAACGACAGAGGCAGAGAGATGATGGCGCCAATGACCGTGCCGATCCAGGCGATGTAGACCGACTCGAGGACCTTGCCCAGAACTCCACGCTTGATCTCCGTCGAGAAAGCGGGGGTCCACATGAGACGGACGATGGCCCAAGCGTCGCCGGGGGCGCTCATCACCCGTTCGATGCTCACGTCGAGGCCGCTGACGGACCAGATGGTGGCGCCGATGATGGCAGTGGCAATCGCCCACTTCCATCGCCGGGCGGCCACCGGACGCTGGGGTCGGGCCTCGGTCGAGATGTGCGAGTCGGCGGTCATGTCAGACAAGCCTCTTGCGGAGAGCGACGCTGATCTGTTCGAGCACGAACACCACCACGAAGATGATGACCAGGATTCCGAGGATTCGACCGAACCGGAAGAACTGGCGTTGCGCCTCGATCACCCGCCCGAGACCGCCGGCGCCCACGAGCCCCAACACGAGTGATGCCCTGATGTTCAGCTCGAACACATAGAGCGCATAGGCGACGTAGGCCGGAAAGACCGTTGGAAGGACCCCGGTGGCCACCGACGGAACATGGCGACCACCAGCGGCCTTGGCCGCTTCGAGAGGTCGGGGGTCGGCACCGTCGACATCTTCGCTGAACAGCTTCACCATGACCGCCAAGGAGAAAATCGACAGCGCCCATGCACCGGCGAAAGCTCCGATACCCACAGCGGTGACCAACAGCTTCGCCCAGAACAGGTCGGGAACCGCCCGCACTATGTTCATCACGGTGCGGCTCGAGTAGTAGACGACCTTGTTCGGCGAGGTCAGGCGCGACATTGCGAACGAGACCGGTAGAGCGAGGCTGCATCCGATGAGGGTGGACACGATCGCGATCTGGAAGGTCTCGATCAGCGGATCGATGACGTTGTGGCGGTTGAGTACCCACTCCCACGGAATCGGCCAGAACTTCTCCCAGAGGGGGTTGGTCCACAGGTCGATGAACGTCGACAACTGCATGTTTATCTGGCGTGCCGAGAAAACCGTGAAGGCCACGGCCGCGAGAATCCCAACAAGGATCGAAAGCTGGGGGCGGGGTTTCTTGGGCCAGGTGGTGGCCGGAGATGCTGGAGAGGTCACAGCTGTGGGTCGTCGGCGAGCACATCAGCCGATGAGATTTCGCGGCCGTAGATCGCCGAGAAGACTTCGGGAGTGGCGTCTTCGATTTGGCCGTCGTAGACCAGCTCTCCACTTCGCAGACCGATGAGGCGGCGACCGTACTCTTGGGCCAGATCCAGATAGTGAAGGTTGATCAGCGTGGTGATGCCGAGCTCTTGGTTGATGCGTTGCAGATCGCCCATCACCTGGCGGCTGGTGACCGGGTCGAGAGCAGCCACGGGTTCGTCGGCGAGCATGAGCGTCGGGCGCTGTGCGAGCGCCCGGGCGATGCCGACGCGCTGCTGCTGGCCGCCGGAGAGGTTGGAAGCTCTCACGTAGGCCTTCTCCACGATCCCGACCCGCTCCAGGGCCTCCATGGCGTCGTTTCGGGCCGACGCCGGCCAAAGGCCGAACGTGGATCGCCAGGCCGGCACTGCCGAGAGCCGGCCCATGAGAACATTGTTGAGGACGGTGGTGCGCTCGACCAGGTTGAAGGTCTGGAAGATCATCCCTATGTGGGATCTGACCTCGCGCATGGTGCGGGCTGATGCCCCGACCACCTCGGTTCCATCCACGAGGATCGAACCTTCGGTGGCCGGGACCAGACCGTTGAGAACTCTGAGAAGGGTGGACTTCCCTGCTCCTGACAGACCGACCACCACCACGAATTCTCCGTCTTCGATCGTGAGATCGAGGTTCTGCAATGCCTTGACACCGCCGCGGTATGTGACGGAGACATTTTCGAATTTGATCATCGCAGAACCCGGGATTCGTGGAGTGGCGGTCGGTGGCTGTTCAGGTCAGTGGATCACGGAGGATCGGTGATCCCGAGCGTTTGTGCAGCCTGGCGCACGATGTCGAAGTCGGA
>JAJRXJ010000300.1 GCA_024276355.1 Actinomycetes bacterium
GAGAAAGCAACCGGCATCCGCTTGATGCCCCCGATGAAGTTCGACCGAAGATACGCGACTTCGCCGTCGAGATGGATGTCCGGAAGCCGGGTGGCCAGCTCCTTGAACATCAAGCGGATTTCCATCCGCGCCAAGTTCGCACCCAGGCAGAAGTGGGGACTGCCGCCGCCGAAACCGACGTGATCGTTGGGGCTGCGCTCAATATCGAACTTCCAGGGTTCATCGAAGGCGCGGGGGTCACGATTCGCGGAAATGTGCCACATGACGACCTTGTCACCTTCCTTGATCTTCACCCCACGAATCTCTGTGTCGCACATGGCTTGACGTCTGAAGTTCAGTACCGGCGTGGCCCATCTGACGATCTCCTCGACGGCGGTGTCCATGTAGCGATCAGGGTCGCCCACGAACTTCTGCCATTGGTCGGGGAAATCGAAGAATGCGTGCATGCCCCGGGTGACGGTGTTGCGTGTTGTCTCGTTGCCGGCGACGCACAACAGAAGAAAGAACATGTCGAACTCGGTCTCATCGAGCTTTTCGCCGTCGACGTCGGCCTGCAGCAGCGTGGTGATGATGTCGTCGGCCGGATTGTTGCGACGCTCCTGCTGCAGAGCATGGGAATACATGTAGAGCTCGGTGAACGCCGCCATCACCTCGTCCTGGTCGGCCACGAAGTCGGGATCGTCGGTGCCGATGAACTTGTTGGTCCATTCGAAGATTTTCTGTCGATCCTCAGCCGGGACCCCCAGCATCTCGGCGATCGCCTGCAGGGGGAGTTCTGCCGAGATGTCGGTTACGAAATCACAGCTTCCCCTCTCGACCACCGCGTCGAGGATCATGTCGGTGCGGTTCTGGAGATAGTCCTCCAGAAGACTGATCATTCGAGGGGTGAACCCGCGGCTCACGAGGCGTCGGTAACGCGTGTGCTTGGGCGGGTCCATGGAGAGCATCAGGCTGTCGCGCTGGAAAGCGTCGGCCATGTCGGTTTCGTCGGGTTCCTGCATCTGGGTGCCGCCCTTGTTGGACGAGAAGATCTCGGCGTGGCGGTTCACCTCGCGTAGATCCTCGAGCCTGGTGATGGCCCAGAAGCCGGGACCGTGCTCACCCTCCTCAACCCAGTGGATTCCGGGCTCTGTCTCGCGGAGCTGATCAAGCATGGCGTGGTGTTCCTGACGCTGGAATGCGTCCATGTCCCAAAGATCGACATCAATGGTCACGCTGGTTCTCCTTGCGGCTGGGTCGTCAACGGCCCCGGATATCTTCCTGCGAAGGGATACTAGGTGCGGAGGATCCCGTACGACAGTCGACCGCTGTGGCTAATCCGGCTGCTTCGACCCCAACAGCTGATCGACTGCCGTCGAGGCGGCCATTCGACCGGCCAACACCTCAGCCTCGAGCCTGGCCTTCGCCGCCACCACGTCGGGGTCGGACATGAAACGTTCGAGTACCCGTGTCGCCAGCATGGACTCCATCCAGTCGACCTGCTGGCGGTGACGTCGGGCATCCCTCTCCCCCGAGGCGGTCGTGATGTCTCGGTGCTCGACAACCCGATCCCAGAGTTCGGATATCCCGACGCCTGTCTGTGCCGAGCAGGTGACGACCGGCGCCGCCCATGATGCCGATGCCGGGGTGAGCAGATGGAGCGCACGCCTGTACTCGGCCGCTGCCAACTCGGCCGCATCCGTGTTGGCTCCGTCGGCCTTGTTGACGGCCACCATGTCGGCCAGCTCCAACACTCCCTTCTTGATCCCCTGAAGTTCGTCGCCCGCACCGGCGAGCATCAGGACCAGGAAGTGGTCGACCATCGCGTGGACCACTGTCTCCGACTGTCCTACCCCCACCGTCTCCACCAGGATCACGCTGTAGCCCGCGGCCTCGAGAACAATCATGGACTCTCTCGTTGCCCGAGCCACTCCTCCCAGGGTTCCGGCCGACGGGGAGGGCCGGATGAACGCCCGGTCGCTCGCAGCGAGGCCCGGCATTCTGGTCTTGTCACCGAGGATCGAGCCGCCCGAACGCGAACTCGACGGGTCGACAGCCAGTACAGCCACGCTCTCGCCGGATTCGACGAGGTGAAGGCCCAACGCTTCGATGAAGGTCGACTTACCCACGCCGGGGACCCCGGTGATGCCAACTCTCTGCGCCGTGCCGCTGTGTTCGATCAGCTCCGACAGCAGCGCCGCGGACCTCCGTCGATGATCGGGCCGGGTGGATTCAACGAGGGTGATGGCCCGGCCGATGGCGGTGCGCTCACCGGCGATGACGCCATCGATCAGTTGGCGATCATCATTGCCGACGCTGCCGCTCATCGCCCCGACATTAACCGGGCGCGGGGAGTGCCCCATCGACCCCATCGATGGGAGTATGTTCGTCCACCATGAGCAACGAACTGTGGCGGATGTCCGCCGGTGAATTGGCGCGATCCATCAGGCAAGGCGATGTGAGCAGTCGAGAGGTCGTCGAAGCGCATTTGAGCCGGATCGAGCAGGCCAACGGCCCGGTCAACGCCGTCACCGTGGTGCTGGCCGATACCGCCCGTGCCGCGGCCGATGCCGCCGATGCGACCGAGCCCATTGGGCCGTTCCACGGCGTGCCGTTCACCATCAAGGAGAACATCGACTGCAGCGGTTCGGCCACCACGCAGGGAGTGCCGGCTCTCGCCGAGGCCTTCCCCCCGGTCGACTCCCCCACCGTCACCAAGATGAAGGCAGCCGGGGCGATCCCCCTTGCCCGCACCAACCTCCCCGAGTTCGGGCTGAGAATCAGCACCGACAACCCGCTCCGGGGCCGAACCAACAACGTCTGGGACCCAACCCTCACCGCCGGCGGTTCATCCGGCGGTGAAGCGGTGGCCATCGCCACCGGCATGTCCCCGATCGGTCTCGGAAACGACATCGGTGGATCACTCCGCAACCCCGCCTACTGCAACGGGATCTGCTCGCTCAAGCCCACCCGCGGCCGGGTGGCGCGAGCAGACTCGCTCCCTCCCCAGGATCCCGGGCTGTCGGCCCAGCTGATGGCGGTGGGCGGACCATTGGCCCGGCGAGTCGCCGATCTCAAGACCGCGCTCAGCGTCCTGGCCGGATACGACCCACGAGATCCCGGATCGGTCACCGCTCCCCTCGAAGGTCCCCCTCCCACGCGGCGCGTGGCTGCTCTGGTCACCGACATCCCCGGGGGGCCGATCGGCGACAGTGTGCTTGATGCCATCGCGGCGGCCGGAAAGGCCCTCGAGGCCGCTGGATGGCAAGTGATCGAGGCCACCCCACCCGAGCTCCAACTCGTCAACGACCTCTGGGCCTACACCCTCAGCTTCGATCTCGAGTTCACTCTCCCACTGCTGGCCGAGTTCCTGTCCGACGACGCCGTCGGGCTGCTCGAACGGCTGATCGCCTCCTACCCGTCGTCGACCATGCCCGCTCAACTCGCCAATCTCGAACGACGTCGCCTCGAACGTCTGTGGGCCGAGTTTTTCGTCGACCATCCGGTCGTGGTCGGCCCGACATGGGCCAACGAGCCGTTCAAGCACGATGCCGATCTCGATCCCGATACCGGTGTGGAAACCTCAACCGATCGACTGCGTTTCATCACCCCCGGCAATCTGCTGGGCCTGCCGAGCGTGTGCGTGCCCACTGGCATCGCCGCCAACGGGCTGGCCGCCGGTGTGCAGATCTACGCCGACAAGTGGCGCGAGGACCTGGCCCTCGAAGCCGCCGAGGCGGTCGAGGCCAGCCGCGGAATCATCACTCCCATCGACCCGCGGTAACACCGGCCGGCAGCGGATCCCGGCAGATGGTCAAGAAGCCGGGACGGTGGTTTCGGGAGGCACTGCCGGGGGCGTGCACGGATAGTTCACTGAACCGACCAGCAGGCCCCCCTGCGGACATGTGGCGATCAGATCCCCGGTTTCGCCATCGATGAGCTGAATGTCGTCATAGCCCCCCGAGGAAGCCAGAACCGCCAGCCCACGGTATGGCCTGGCCGCGTCAACGATTTCCCCGTCAGCGATCAGGCGTACGATTGCTTGCCCGCGGGGGCGCACGGACACTGCCGCCACCACCATGTCACCATCCGTCTCAATCACCTGGACCCACATCGGAAACCCCAGGTCGCCGAAATCGTTGGGAGGCTTGATGGCCTCCGGAGTTCCTCTGAGTCTCAAACGGACGATCTGATCACCGGCAGCCGCGGTGACGATGACAACCGCAACGTCCACTTCGCAGTCGGTACCTTCGGGCAGCGTGAAGCAAGCGGTCAACGGCATGGACTCAACCCTGCCGACAGCTGTGAGCTCAACCCCGGCCGGTGTGGTTCGCGGGAACCCGGAAATCGGCGCCACGGAGACGCCAGCGCCTCCGCCACACGAAGCAGCAATCAACGCCGTCACCGACACCGACATCCCGCCGAGCTTGGATCTCACTCCAGCTGGCTTAGCAGCTCCAGGGCAGCTTCGGCAATCACCGTGCCGGGCGGATAGACCGCAACCGCACCCATCTCGAGCAGTGTGGGAACGTCGTCGGGAGGAATCACCCCGCCGACCACAATCTTGATATCTGCTCTGCCCAAGTCGGTCAGGGCGTCGCGCAGCTGTGGCACAAGCGTGAGATGACCCGCGGCCAATGACGACACCCCCACCACGTGAACGTCGGCTTCAATGGCCTGGCGGGCCACCTCACCGGGTGTCTGGAACAGCGGACCAATGTCGACATCGAACCCCAGATCGGCGAAAGCCGTGGCGATCACCTTCTGGCCGCGATCGTGACCATCCTGACCCATCTTCGCCACGAGGATGCGCGGCCTGCGCCCATGCTCGGCGGCGAACGCCTCGACCTTTCCGCGCACGGCGGCCACTGAATCTGCGCTGCTACCCACCTCGGACCTGTAGACCCCTTCGATCGTTCGGATGCTCGCTACATGACGACCGTAGACGGTTTCCAGGGCGTCGCTCATCTCCCCCACCGTGGCCTTGGCCCGGGCCGCGTTGACAGCCAGCGCCAGGAGGTTGCCCGAACCGGATTCGGCCGCGGCGGTGAGCGCCGTCAGAGCCCGGTCGAGCGCGCCCGCGTCGCGCTCCGCCCGCAGTCGCTGCAGCTTCTCGACCTGTGAGGCTCTGACCGCAGCATTGTCGATCTTCAGCACGTCGACATGCTCGGGTTCGTCGAGCCGGTACTTGTTGATCCCGATCACGGTCTGTTGCCCCGAATCGATGCGAGCCTGGGTGCGGGCCGCAGCCTCCTCGATGCGGAGCTTCGGTATCCCCGCCTCGATCGCCGCCGCCATTCCACCGAGGTCTTCAACCTCGGTGATGTGGGTCCA
>JAJRXJ010000301.1 GCA_024276355.1 Actinomycetes bacterium
CGAAATGCTCGACCTCATGTCGGCCGAGGCTGCGGTTGTCCACGCCGACGACCTGCGCGATCGGCCTCAGAAGTTCAGCGATGAGGTTCGTGGAAAGCTGTCGCGCGACCAACTGGTGACCACGGCCGACTACATCACGGCCCAGCAATTCCGCCGGGGGTTCACATCGCGTGTTGAGCGCCTCTTCGACCGTTGCGATGTGATTGTCGCGCCCACCGCCACGATCTCGGCGGCGCCGATACTCGACCGTCCCGCCGACTATGGCCACCACGCCGGCAAGAACACCGCCATCTTCGACTTCACCGGGCATCCGTCGATCTCGGTGCCGTGCGGGTTCACCCCGTCCGGCCTTCCTGTGGGCCTGATGATCACCGGTCGGCTGCTCGGCGAGCGCCACGTGTTGTCAACGGCGGGCGCGTTCGAACTCTCAACCGATTGGCACCTGCAGCGGCCGACTCTGTGAGCCGGACGTTCAGGCGTCGTCCTCATCGAAATCGGGCAGGGCAAGATTGGCCCAGACTTTCCCCGGCCCGGGTTCTGTCATCGCCAGTACCAACGCTTCGAAGCCGATGCCGAGAAGCGTCCACGGGACCTCGGTGCCACCCGGGCCGGTGCGTCGCATGGTGGATCCGACGTCGTCGCTGAAACGATTCCTCATGGCGATGCCCTCCACGAGGGATGCCGAAGCCGCCGCGATCTGACGCCACGAATAGGCCTCCTTGATCTGGAGATTGAATTCCGCCCCAAGGGCCTCGTAGAGCGCCGCGAAATCGTCGATCGAGTCGTTCTCACTCTTGTGCAATTCTTCCAGCAGGTCGGGGTCGGCGTTGTCTCCCTGCGATGCGATCGAGCACTCCATGGCGATGCTGGCACGCCAGAAGACCGAGTTGTGGAGTGCTTCGTAGTTGGCTTCGCACCCAACCCGGATGACCTCACGCATCAGGTCGGTCAGTTGGCGGGTGTCGCCGTGGTCGAGGATCTCGCTGCTGCGCTTGAGTACCTTCAGCGCGGCCGCGGCGGTTCCCTGGTATTCGTCGCCTCCCGGGGCTGCTCGGATGGTGGCCCTGAGCAGTTCCTGGCGGATCCACTCCGAGGGGCTCACCTCGGTCCCTTCGCTCAAAGCCCGGTAGGCGGTGGCTCTGGCCACACCGGAACGATCGACCACATCGGAGAAGGAGAGGGCCTTCAACGACGGTGTCACGCCTTCTTGAAGCATCATCTCGAGCGCGGTGCCAACCAACTTGGCCCGCACCTCGTCGTGGGTGGGCTTGGGCCCCGGCCGCCGTGCCTCGTCATTCGTTTCGGGATTGACTTGGATGAGACTCTCCATCTCGATATATTGTGTATCAATATAGACACCGGGTCGGGTAGCACCGAAACCCGGGCTTGGTCAATCCGTCCTCCAGGCGGATCCTGAGTCACCCGGAGGTGTAGATGCAGAAGTATCCGCCTCCGGGGACTCCACCAATCCAAACCCGCCGCCTCCGGGGGTCGACACCTCCAGAACATCCCCGGGTCTGAGCTTCGTGCCGGCTACTCCCGGCAGCTCCTCGATCGTTCCATCCGCTCGGATCACACGATTGGCGCCGAGTGCACCGGGTTCTCCTCCGGCCATTCCGTATGGCGGAACCACCCGATGCGACGACAGGATGTTGAGTTCCATGTGGTCGTCGAATCGCGTTCGTCTGACGGTTCCGTCGCCTCCACGATGAGCTCCCGCGCCCCCTGATCCGCGGCGAATCCGGAACGATTCGAGCCTCACCGGGAAACGCCATTCGAGAACCTCGGGATCGGTGAGGCGCGAGTTGGTCATGTGGGTGTGGACGGCGTCGCAGCCATCCCGGGTGGCGGTGGCACCCGCCCCTCCGCACACGGTCTCGTAGTACTGGTAGCGGTCGTTGCCCCAGAAGGTGTTGTTCATGGTCCCCTGGGCAGCTCCGGCTACTCCTACCGCACCGAACAACGTGTCGACGATCAGTTGCGAGGTCTCGACGTTTCCGGCGATCACCGCTGATGGGTAGACCGGGCTGATGATGCTCGGCGACGGGATGATCACCTCGATCGGTTTCATGCACCCGGCGTTGAGGGGGATGTCGTCGTCGACGAGACAGCGGAAGACGTAGAGCACGGCGGCGCGACACACCGCGGATGGCGCGTTGTAGTTGCCCGGGTGGGGACCGCTGGTGCCGGTGAAGTCGACCTTGGCCGACCGGGTCTGATGATCGACCGAGATGGCCACGCGGATGGTCCATCCATCATCGGTGGAGTAGGCGAACTCGGAGTCGGCCAGGGCGTCGATCACCCTCCTGACCGACTCCTCGGCGTTGTCCTTCACGTGATCCATGTAGGCGTGGACCACGTCGAGCCCGTAGTGGTCGATGACCCGGCGAAGCTCGATGGTGCCCTTTTCGCAGGCGGCCACCTGAGCCTTGAGGTCGGCGACGTTGTCGTCGGGGTTGCGGGCCGGCCACGGGCCGGAGGCCAGAAGCGCACGCAGTTCGTCTTCGAGGAACCTCCCGGCTTTCACCAGCAGGACGTTGTCGATCAGAACGCCTTCCTCATCAACGGTCGTGGATCCCGCGGGGGCGGACCCGGGCACGCTGCCACCCACGTCGGCGTGGTGGCCCCGCGACGCCACGTAGAAAACGATCCTGTCGCCGGCGTCGTCGAAGACCGGCTTGATCACCGTGATGTCGGGGAGGTGGGTGCCGCCGTTGTATGGCGCGTTCATCACGTATACATCGCCCGGCGACATGACCGGGTTGTCGTGGATGATCGACTTGATCGATTCGTCCATCTAACCGAGGTGAACCGGCATGTGGGGGGCGTTGGCGATCAGGTCGCCCGAGGGATCGAACACGGCACACGAGAAGTCGAGTCGCTCCTTGATGTTGACCGACGCGGCCGTGTTTTCGAGCACCAGCCCCATCTGCTCGGCGATGTTCATGAAAAGGTTGTTGAAGATCTCGAGCTGCACCGGATCGACCTCGGTGCCGACCGACGCCTCATGAACGGGAGCCTCGACACGGTCGAGAATCATGTCGCCGATGTCGGTGATGGTTGCGGTCCAGCCGGGGTCGACCACCGTCGTGGCCGTGGATTCCACGATCACCGCCGGACCCGTGACCGGTGAACCCGCCGACAGTCGTTCCCGGGCCAGGAACGGGATCTCCCGCCACTCGCCGGCAACGAACGCCGGCAGCGTGCCCAGGGGTGGGCCGCTGGTGGTCGGAACCGGCGATGCGATCTCGGCCCGGGCGGCGGCCCCGATCGCCTCCACCTGCAACGACTCGATGATGATCTGCTTTTCGGGTGAGACAAACCCGAATCGGGCCCGGTGAACCTCCTCGAACCTGTCGACCAGTTCGGCTTCGGAACCGGCCTCCACATAAAATGCCGTGTCGGAACCGGCGTAGCGCAACGCCAGGCGCCTGACCACTCTCACGTCGCCGGAGTTGATCCCCTGCGAGACCACCACTTCGGATGCCGACGCCGACACCTCGGCCCAGTGGGGTTCGAGCGCCACCAGAGCGTTGTCGTCGAGGGTCTGTTCGACGGCCCGGTCGCGGACCTCCCTCACATCGGCCAGGCCGATGCCCAGCGCCGAGAGAACCCCAGCGTGGGGGTGGATGTGGATGCGTCGCACCCCGAGACGATCGGCGACCATGCAGGCGTGTTGACCGCCGGCACCGCCGAAGCAGACCAGGGTGTAGGTGTTGATGTCGTAGCCTCGTTGTACCGAGATCTTCTTGATGGCGTTGGCCATGTTGTCGACGGCGATCGCCAGGAAACCCTCGGCCAGGTCTTCGGGGGTGCGCCGACCGCCGGTGGCCCGGGTGACCTCGACCGACAGTTCCTCGAAGCCGGCTCGTGATCGGGTGGCATCCAGTGGACTGTCGCCCGCCGGGCCGAACACCCGGGGAAAGAATTCGGGTCTCACCCGGCCGAGCAGGACGTTGCAGTCGGTGATGGCCAGGGGGCCCCCGTTGCCGTAACACGCCGGTCCGGGATCGGCGCCGGCGGAATCGGGACCCACCCGCATGCGGGCGCCGTCGAAGTGGAGGACCGAGCCGCCGCCGGCGGCAACCGTGTGGATCAGGATCATTGGAGCCCGGACTCTCACCCCTGCCACTGTTGTCTCGTGGGTGCGTTCCAGTTCACCGGCATAGTGGGACACGTCGGTGGATGTGCCGCCCATGTCGAAACCGAGCAGGCGATCGAACCCGGCCTGCGCCGCGGTAGCCACCATGCCCACCACCCCACCGGCCGGCCCCGAAAGCAGGGCGTCCTTGCCGCGGAATCTGAAGGCATCGGTGAGCCCACCGTTGGATTGCATGAACATCAGACGCGGCCCGGTGCCGCCGGGGCGCAGACTCGTGTCCACCTGGTCGACGTAGCGGCTAAGAATCGGCGACAGGTAGGCGTCGACCACCGTGGTGTCGCCGCGGCTCACCAACTTCATGAGCGGACTCACCTCGTGGCTCACCGACACCTGCGAGAAGCCCAGCTCGCGGGCGATCACCCCGAGGCGTTCCTCGTGGCGGGTGTGGCGGTAGCCGTGCATCAACACGATGGCCACCGAGTCGAATCCGGCGTCGCGGGCCTCGACGAGTCCGGCTCGGGCCGCGTCCTCATCGAGCGGGACGATGACCGTGCCGTCGGCAGCCACCCGTTCGCGTACCTCGAGCGTGCGGGTGTGGAGCATTTCCGGGAGAACGATGTCGATGGCGAAAATGTCGGGGCGGGCCTGGTAGCCGATGCGAAGAGCGTCGGCGAAACCGGCGGTGGTCACCAGCAGCGTGGGTTCGCCCTGTCGCTCCAACAGCGCGTTCGTGGCCACTGTCGTGCCCATCTTGACAATGTCGATCAGATCAGCCGGAAGCGGGTCGTCGGGTGCCGCACCCACAACGTCTCTGATCCCCTGAATTGCCGCATCGCGGTAGCGGCGCGGATTCTCGGACAGGAGCTTGTGGGTGAGGGTGGTGCCATCCGGACGGCGAGCCACGACATCGGTGAATGTGCCGCCGCGGTCGATCCAGAACTGCCAGCCAGAGGAGTCAGACATTGTCGGGGCAGGTTACCGCGCCGCGTCCGGGTCAGTGGTAGATGACGAGGCTCGCGCCGGCCAGCGGTTTCGCCCCGAGAAAGTCGAGCGCGATCACCCCCATGCTGCCGTCGACGAACTCGATCAGAATGCGATCGAACCTGGTGTCGAGGATTGCCAGCATCGTCGAATCGGGCGACCAGACCGCCGAGTTGATTCCCACGCGGGGGTCAAGGTCGCGGGTCTCCCCGGTGAGGGCGTTGTAGAGAACCGGAAGCCCCGCACCCACCGCCGGCACCACCGAATACGTCCCGTCGGGCGACACCAGAACGCTCGGGAGAACCCGCTTTTCGCCGATCGGGGGCAGGAACACGTCGGGGCGACCAAGCGACTCGGCTACGCCGACCGTGCCATCAGCGGTGTTGAGGACGGCGATGCCGTTTTCTGTCTGATAGGAGAACTTGAAACCCCCCTTGATGGCATCTATCTGCTGCGAGGTGAGCGCGACCACGCTTCGACCATCCGTGGGCGGAACCATCTCGAAGAATGCCCGGGCCCGCAGGTCGGGGAGAAGCTGGGCGTACCTGTCGCCCACGGTTGTGGTCGGGACCACGGTTGACACGACGGTGGATGCCGTCTCTTCGCTGGTGTCGGGCGGCCGGCTCGAGTCGTCGCCGCCGGGGAAACCTGCGACAGCCAGGACCGACCCGACTGCGATGGCTGCGAACGCCGCGGCCATTTTCGGGAACCGTCCCGGCCGACGCGGTGGAGGGTTGCCCGGGGGCTCAGGGTCGGGATGGACATCGGTGATCTCCGGTGACACGGCCCAACACTAGATGCCGCTATCGTCCGGCGGTCCCGCTGCTCGGACCCGATGGGCCCGCCGGGTCATCCGCACTGGTCCCCACCCAAGCGAAAGGCTGCCAATGGAAGGAATCGCCTTCGGCCTCGCGGCCATGTTCCTGATCGGCCTGAGCGACTTCCTCGGTGGCCGATCGAGCGGACGTTCCACCGCCATGCAGACCGTGAACGCCGCGTTCTGGGCCGGTGCCCTTCTTGCTCTGGTGGTGGCGCCGTTCACCGGATCGATCACTGCCGTCGACATGTTCAAGGGCGCGATCTCCGGTGTGGCCGTCACGGGAGCGCTGTGGACCCTGTGGCGCGGCTACGTCGTGTCGACCATGGGCATCACCGCCCCGGTTGCGGCGGTCACCGGTGCGGTTCTCCCAGTCCTCGTCGACGTGTCACGCGGCGACGGTCCCGGCACTCTCGGCGTGATCGGCATGGCGTTGGGGGTCGCCTCCCTCCTGCTCACCTCCTGGCAGCGCGGCGACCGCTCCCCCTCTCTCGGAATTGTTCACGGCCTCGCCGCCGGCGCAATGTTCGCGGTGATGTTCGTGGTCGGCGGCGACACCTCGATCGAGAGCGGCGTTTGGCCCATCGTCGCCCAGAGAGGTACCGCCGGATTGATCATCACCATCCTCGCCATCGGCATGCGCCAGAAGCCGTTCGCCGAGCGGGACGACGTGAAGTGGAGTTCGATCAGCGGTGCTGCGGGGGCTGCCGGCGTGGGTTCCATCGTGTTGGGCGCCCAGCGCGGTCCGATCGGACCGGTCACGGTCACCGGTTCGCTCTACCCGGTGGTCGGTATCGCGCTCAACTGGCTCCTGCAGGGAGAGAGGCTTCGGTGGTGGCAGGTCCTCGGCCTTTTCGGTGCCATCACCGGCGTGGCCCTGATAGCCGCCGACTGAAGGCCTGCACGGTCCAATACCGTCGGGGCGATGAGCGACGAGTTCCCCACGATCGACCAATACCTGGCCGCGGCCCGCTCCCGTCTCGACCGGGTCGAGCCCGCGGATCTCGATGATGCCCTGTCGGCCGGTGATCTGCTGGTCGACATCCGCCCCGAGGCCAACCGCGTTGCCGAGGGCCACATGCCCGGCGCGGTCGTGATGGAACGCAACGTGCTCGAGTGGCGCCTGGCCCCCGACAGCCCCGACCGTTTGCCGGGGATCGGGCCCGACCGGCGCGTGATCCTCATGTGCAACGATGCCTACGCATCGAGTCTCGCGGCGACGGTGCTGCTCGATCTGGGTCGGCCGGCCACCGATCTTGTCGGTGGATTCAGGAGCTGGTCGAAGATGCGGGCTGAACGTAGGTCCAGCCGAACCGACCCTTGATGCACAGGTGGCCGAGGGTGATCGAATGATCGGCCGGCGAGGTCACCTTCACGATCCGATCATCCTGGGTGTGGACCTCGAGGTTGCACCCGACACCGCAATACGAACACACCGTGCGGGTGACACTCTGATCCTCGGGACGCCAGTTGTCGGCCCGCCGTAGATCGAATTCGGTCTTGAACTGGATGGCCCCGGTCGGGCACACGCCGATGCAGTTTCCGCAGTAGACACAGGCCGATTCGGGGAGGGCCACGTCGTATTCTGTGGAGATGTGGGCTCCGTAGCCCCGGCCGGCCACCGAGATTGCGTAGGTGTGTTGGGCATCGTCGCCGCAGGCCTCGACGCACTTGTAGCA
>JAJRXJ010000302.1 GCA_024276355.1 Actinomycetes bacterium
CCGGCTTGCCCGACTTGTTGTCGCTCAGCTTGAACGTCAGCTCACGCTCACTGAACCAACCCTCGGGCCGATCGGGTCGAGGCCCCTTCTCGTGGTCGGGCCACCCGACGAGTCGACCCCACTTCCGACGGATTGAGCGATTCTGATCCGTGGGCACCAGCACCGCATCACAAGCCAGCGAATTCAGGTCACCATTGATGATGAAGAGGTGCCCCACACTCGCCATGCGACACCATACGACACAGGGCGTTGAAGCGCGAGCGGACACTGGCTCCTCAATCCGTGATATCCAAGACCGATTCGCGGATTGAAGGGATCGATAGATGCTCGAACCTGCCACCAAACCGGCCAGTACCGAATGAGGGATCGCCGCCGGCCAAGTCAACAAGGCCGACCCGAGAGACCGAGCAACCCACGCTGATGTCGACCAAGCCGACATTCGCGGCAGCCAGGAACTACCTGACCCCAACGCTTCGCCACACCTTCCTTCGCACCCGGATCACGGTGAAGCTTGATGGGGCCGATCTTGACGCGCCCACCGCAGCAAAGAAGCTCGGCGTCCCCCTCTTCGTGGTTACCGCTTGGAACCCACGATCGAAGGTGCTTGACCTCGCTGAGAATCGGGACCGGAACGACAAGCTCGCGGCACAGCTCTCGGCAGCCGGTATTGAGTGGGCCGTCGCCATCGGCACCGGCTCGGCCGACACACGGTTCGCGGAATCGCTGGCCATCGTCGGGGGCGGGCGCCGGCGGGTTCGGTCATTCGCTCACGAACACGATCAACTGGCGTTCCTCGAGATCGACGCCGAGAGGATCACCGTCCGGGGGGTGGAACACCGATGTGCCCTGACGCGCCGACACGGCGAAGCCTCCGTGCCCCTGACCCCTCACACACTCGGAGATGCGATCGACGCCACCCTCGGTTTCCGCGTCCCGGACGAGCTGAAGCGGTTCCGCCACCGGGGGTGGCTCCACCTCGGCCCCACCGAACTGTTGTGTGCCTCATGCCGGAGCCCCCACGAACTGTTCTCCGACATCCGCAGGCAGAGGTCGGGGTCGATAGTGGAGCACTTGGCCGTCGTCTGCCCGAGATGCAAGTCGGCCAAGCCGACCACCAAGCTCCCACCGGCCCAAAGGGTGATGGTCGAGCGCTGGCGCGACCACCTGCAGGCCCGCCTTGACGCCGAATCGTTTCCCGACCGGCAAGCCCGCCGCTGCTACGTGATCGAACTCAACAAGGACGGCCCACCTGGCAAGACCGTCTACGTGGGTGAGACCTCCAAGAGCCCGGAAGACCGGCTGAAGGTCCACCTGGAGGGAGCCGAGACAGCCAGCAAGGTCGTTGCCAAACACGGCTTGGGATTGCGCCACGACCTGATGTCCGGATTGCCCGTGCACCACAGCAGGATCGCCTCCGAGACCTATGAGGTCTACCTGGGGGCCAAGCTCAGCCTCGAGGGATACCGCGTGTACGGAGCCCACTGACCCCGATACGCGACACCAGCGAGGCGGCACCTCACAGCACCGCCCTACGTTCGCAATCCACATTGTCGAACCAGGCAGCAACCGTGTCGCAAACCCCACCGTCACCAACACCCGAACAACGCCGACAGCAGATCGCCCACCTCTACTCCACCTTCATGGCCCGTCGCCCATTCGTGTGCATGAGCGAGTTCCGGGCTGCCGTCGCCTCCGCCATGACCGAACATCCCCAATCCGACCACGGCCCATTCGATCTCCGCCTCAACCTGCTGGGCCGCATCCCCGATCCAGCCGGCCTGCCGACCCTGCCGAGGGTCGAGCGAAGCCTCAGCCCGGTCGTCGATCTGGTGCTGGACACCCTCATTGACACATACGACGCTCCCACCGCCGAGCGGGTGATGTCGGTTTTTCACATGATCGACTGGACCCCGAAGGTGGTCGACGGACGGCTCGCACAACTCGTATTGCGCCTTACCCAGCCCAGCCACCTCAACGACATCCCGGTAATCAATCGACTCATCTGCACCGACCCCGAAATCGTCACCGACTCGATGATCGGCTATCTGGTCCACCACCAACTTCTCCATCGCCTGTTCCGCGCCGACAGCCACAACGACAAGTTTCTCGACCTCGACCGGCGCTGGCCCGGCGCCGCCGAGGCCCGGGCTGCATTCGCCGACATCCACGAACGCTGGGACACCCGGCCCGAGAGCTATCCAGCGCCACCACCGCCACCTCTGACTCCGCGGGAGTTGGCCAACAAGAAACGACTCCGAGAGCTCCGTGCCCGCAGAAAAGCCGAGCGCGAAGAACGAAAACAACTTGCACACCGGGACGGCACCGCTCCGAGATAGCCCCGAATTGTCACACCCCATGGCCAGGCTGTCGGCATGTGCTTGAGATGCGATGGATACAGCCTCGAAGAGTTCCGACGCCACGTCGACCTCACAATCAGGGTCAACGGCTACCTGATCCAACCGGTGGCCGACGACCCCGACGAGTGGACCTACACGGTCGGGGTCGCCGAAAGCTGGGACCACCCCGATCTGCTGATCGTCGACGGGCCGCTCGAAGTGCAGGGCCGGCTCGTCGCCGACTTGATCGCCGACGTGCGCGACCGCGGCGGTATCCGGCCCGAGCTGCTCGAACATCTCGACCTCCACCTGGTGCCGGTCCACGAATCACACTTCGCATCCGGCATCGTCGGCATATGGGAAGACCGCCAGTCGAGGCCGGCCACCAACGGCGATTTCCTGCAGATACGGCTCGGTCCCGCCTGGCTCGGTCGTCAAGCCGCCGACTGCATCCGCATGGACCAGCCAGTCTGAACGTCCCCGCGGGGATGTTTTAGCCCGACGACCGGCAAGATCGTGCCGATTTCCATCAAGATCGCAGAAATTCCGAGGCCCATACCACGTATCTGCACGATCATGCCGATACATGCCGTATGGGCCCATTCCAAGGACTACGCTAAGTAGATCAGCACGATCATGCAGATCGGACCCTCGTGAATCAACCGCCCAGTCAACCGCCATCTCCACCCCCCACGCTTGGCCGACGCGTGCGCGATCGACGCCGCGAACTCGGGTTGCAGCAGACGGAACTGGCCGACCTTGCCGGGGTGTCGGTGCGCTTCCTCCACAGCCTCGAACACGACAAG
>JAJRXJ010000013.1 GCA_024276355.1 Actinomycetes bacterium
CCCGGTCGGGAAGTGTCCGAGCACGCGCCTGAACTCGCTGCCGTCGATTGCCATGCTGTCTGGTCTCCTTGTCTCGCCGCGTACGGTAGCGGACACCTCCGCAGGGATACGCCACGGTCGGATCCGAGCGCCGTCGACCACGCAGGATCAGAGAGACCTGCTCACAATGTGTTTCATGCCCTCTCCGGCGGTGATCACCGATTCGATTCCCCGGGACTTGGCCACATCGACGATGTCTTCTCGCATCCGGTCTAGTTGGTCGTCGGAGTGGGAGGGATCGTGGTGGAACAACACCAGATCGCGAACACCCGCCTGTGCTGCCACCTCGACCGCATAGTCGATGGTGCAGTGGCCCCACGAGGATCGATCCGGAAACTCGTCGGCGGTGAACTGGGCATCGTGGATCAACACATCGGCACCCGCGCACAGGTCGAGCACTTTCGGGTCGACCCTGGTGGAATCGTCGACGGGTTGCTGATGATCGGGGATGTAGACCACCGTGATACCCGCGATGGTGACCCGGTAACCGTGGGTGAGGCCGGTATGGGGAACCGGGGCCGAGCGGACGACCGCGTCTCCGATCTCGAATCGGGTGCCGTCGTCGTGATGAAACACGATCTCGGATGGGAGATCCGTGAAATGGATCGGGAAGAACGGCGGCGCCATGAACCTGTCGAACGCGGCGCTCATGGTCTCGTCGAGATGCCCCGGGCCGTAGACGTGCATCTTGGTGTCGGACTTGTGGAGAGGCAGGAAGAAGGGAAGTCCCTGAACGTGGTCCCAATGCATATGGGAAACCAGGGCATGGATCTCCAGCTCGGGCTCGTCGACGATGTCGGCACCCCAAAGCCGCAGACCGGTACCGAGATCGAACACGATCGGAACATGTTCGCCGCAGTGCAGCGAAACACAGCTCGTGTTGCCCCCGAACCGGGCCAGCTCGGGGCAGCTGCACGGCGTTGATCCCCGTACACCATGAAACGACAACCAAACGTCGTCGCGGCCGGTCTCGTTATCCCCCATGGCTTTCGAACCTACATCCGATTCCATCGATCGTCGATAGCGATGTGACTCATGTCTCAATGAGATGCCCGAAGTGGTTGGGAAACCCGGGCACCCAACAGCGTCGTTTCACACAACAGACCCCCCTGTGGAAGAGTGGGCCGATGCCGTCCGATGCAGCTTCGCCAGCAACCGCACCCCCGCTACCCGAGGGGTTGGTCGTGGTGGTCAAACGCGACTGCCCCACCTGTGTGCTCACCGCCCCCGTGCTCGCCGACCTGGCCGACCGGGCCGGTCTCACGGTGATATCCCAGGACGATCCGGAATTTCCTGAGCCGGCCAACTGGGTGATCCACGACTCCGACCTCGCGCTTTCCTGGCATCACGACATCGACACCGTCCCCACCATGTTGAAGGTCAGCGGCGGCGTGGCCACGGATCGCATAGTCGGATGGAACCGCCGGGAGTGGGAGGAGTTCACCGGTGTCGACAACCTCGGGGGCGATCTGCCCGATTGGAGGCCGGGCTGCGGTTCGCTCAGCGTAGACCCGACGCTCACCGACGAGCTGTCGGTCAGATTCTCGGGTTCGATACTGAAGAGCCGCCGCGTGGAGATAGCGGCGCTGGAAGACGAATGGGAATCGCTGGCCGACCGGGGCTGGAGCGACGGCATGCCGGTGGTGCCACCCACCGAGGCTCGCGTGCTCAGAATGCTCGAGGGCACCACGCGGTCGCCCGACGACATCGTGGCGATCGTTCCCCCGGACCTGGTCGAATGCACCGTCGAGAAGGTCGCCGTAAACGCGGTCATGGCCGGATGCCGACCCGACTATCTCCCGGTGGTGATAGCCGCGGTCGAGGCCGCGTGCACCGACGAGTTCAACATGCACGGCCTTCTGGCCACCACCATGCCTGTCGGCCCGGTGGTCATCGTCAACGGCCCCATACGGCAACAGATCGGCATGAACTCGGGGATCAATGTCCTCGGACAGGGAAACCGTGCCAACAGCACCATTGGGCGGGCCCTCCAGCTCGTTATCCGCAACGTCGGCGGTGGCCGGCCGGGTGGGGTCGACCGGGCCACCCATGGCAGCCCGGCAAAGTACGGGCTGTGCTTTCCCGAGGACGAAGAGGGATCACCGTGGGATTCGCTTGCCCAGAGCCGGGGTTTCGATGCCGGGCAGTCCACGGTCACCCTGTTCCCCGGGGAAAGCCCCCGAATCGTCGTCGACCAGCAGTCGCGCAGCGCCGAGTCGCTCACCCGTCATCTCGCCTTGGCCCTGCGATCGAACATCAGCCCGAAACTCGCGATGGTGTTCGACTCGATGTTGGTGCTCTCTCCCGAACACATGTCCCGCTATCGCGACGCCGGGTGGGATCGTTCCCGATTCCTCGATGAGATCAGCCAACTTCTGATGATCCCCGGCGACGAGCTGGTGCGCGGCGCCGGCGGCATCGAAGAAGGTCTACCGGCCGCCATGGCCGGCACACCGATCCCCAAGTTCAGACCCGGCGGCCTGCTCGTCGTTCACGCGGGCGGCGGGGCAGGGCTATTCTCGTCCATCATCGCCGGCTGGGTCAACGGAGCCACCGGAACCGACCCCGTCACCAGGGAGATCACAGCATGACCATCGTTCTCGACCCCACCGGCGAGTCGGCACCGCAGACCCGTCAACGAGTGGCCCGGCCCGAATCACTCCAAGGGCTCACCGTCGGTCTGCTCGACATCTCGAAACCCCGGGGAGACATTTTCCTCGATCGTGTCGAATCCAAACTTCTCGAAATGGGGGCCAAGGTCAACCGTTACCGCAAACCCACGTTCACCAAGCCGGCCCCGGTCGACCTTCGTCATGAGATCGCCAGCCAATGCGACGCGGTGATCGAGGCGCTCGCCGATTGAGGTTCCTGCACGACGTGCAGTGTGCACGACATCAACGATCTTGAACGCAGAGGCATCCCCGGGGTTTTCACCGCCACGGTCCAATTTCGCGACGCTGCCCAGACCCAAAGCGACGCGCTCGGCCTCGACGTGGCCCGAGTGCTCACACCACATCCGATCCAGGACCGCACCGACGACGAGATGATCGAGATCGCCGATCAGGTGATCGACGAGTTGATAGGTGCGCTCACCGGCCCATCTTGATGGGTCACCGGGCCCAATTGCTTCAAGACATGCTGCTCTCTGAGCCGTAGAGACCGAAGGCCCGCGACTGCGGGCACGACTCGACGGACGGTGAGAAGAAATGCAGCGAGAAGAGGTGAGCGACCTGGAGTACGGGCTCTGGCGCCTGTTCCTCAGATCTCGCCTGACCGGTCTGATAATGCTGGCCGCCGCCGCCCTCATACCCGCGGTCGGCGTCGACCAGCGGATCGTCTGGTTCATCCTGGCGGTCGGGATTCCGGTCAATCTCATCGAGATGGGTGTCCTGGTACGGACGCGAACGGTGCCATGGTTCACTCCGGCGCTCGATGCCGCCATGTTGGCTGTCGCCATCAGCATCGATCCGGTGGTGGCACCCGTGGCGGGCCTGATCCTGATGGCCTCCAACTGTCAGGCAGCTCTGGTGGGCTGGCGACCGACCTTGCTGTCAGGCCTCGTCGGTCTCCCCTTCGTCACCTTCGCGCTTGCCCGGTACAGCCCCGACAATGCGGCCGTGCTCGTTCTCGCCTACGTGATCACGTCGGCATCAGTCACCGTCTTCGTGTCCGCCATGGCGGAATCGGAACGACACGAGAGACGCCAGAGCGACCAAATGCTCCATGGTCTCGACGCCATCGTCTGGCAGGCATCTCCCTACCCCTTCGTACAAGCCGATTTTCGGGGCCGGACCGATGACATCCTCGGCGTGTCGGAGAGCGAACTCTCGATGCCGGGGGCATGGTTGGCGCGGCTCCCCGACAGCGACCGCATGAGAATCACCTCGAAGTCGAAGGCGGCCATCGACTCAGGACAGGACCACGAACTCAATTACCGGATCGTCACCTCCCTCGGCGAGATACGACACATGCGAGACCGTGTGCGGGTGGAGCTCGACGATACCGGCCGGCCGATTCGGGCCCGAGGCGTCATTGTCGATGTCACCGATCAGATCATGGTCGGGGAGACCAACCGCAATCTGGCCGAGCTGATCGAGCAGGTGCCGGTGGGTCTGATAGTGGCCCAACACGACGACCTCACCGACCAGTTCACCGCGGTGACGGTCAATCCCAGATACGAGCGTCTCGTCAACAGGGACGCGGTTGAGCTTCTCAGTGCGCCGGTCACCGAACCGATCGACGGTCCCGGCCGACTCGAGATGGTGGAACTGATGCGTCTCACCGCCAAGACGGGTGAGGGTGCCAAGATGGACGAGGCCCACGATCTCGTTGCCGGTGGGGAACGCGCCCTGTCGATCGAGACCTTCAGGATCTCTAACGGGATGGTGGGAGCGAGCATCACCGACGTCAGCGACTCCGTGAATGCCGCCAAGGCCATCCGACACCGCGCCCTGCACGACGGCCTGACCGGTCTGCCGAACCGTGCCCTGTTCGAGGACCGACTGGCACACGCCCTCGATGCGTCGAGGCGAGCCGACCGAACCGTGGGCCTTCTCGTCATCGATCTCGACCAGTTCAAGGATGTGAACGACACGTTCGGGCACGCCCACGGCGATCACCTGCTCGTCGAGGTGTCGAGGCGACTGAGTGCGGCGATCAGGTCGTGTGACACGGTCGCCAGGCTCGGAGGCGACGAGTTCGCCGTTCTGCTGAGTGAGGATGTCACCCGGTCCAGCGCCATCACCGCAGCCGAGCGGATCCTCGACTGTTTCGACGACCCCGTCGACCTCGCCGGGATGGCGGTGCGATGCGGCGCCAGCATCGGTGTCGCCTTCCATCCAGAGGATGCAGGCGAGTCGATGACGCTTCAACAACGAGCCGACGCCGCCATGTACATCGCCAAGCAACGCGGCGGCGGGGTGAGCATCTACGACCCCGATCACGGCACCGACCATGATGACCGTCTCGGAATCGTCGGCGAACTCGGGCGCGCGATCGACGACGAGGAGCTCGTGGTCCACTACCAGCCGCTGATCAATCTCCATACGGGTCGGGTCGATCGCGTGGAGGCCCTCGTGCGTTGGGATCACCCCACCCGTGGTCTGATACAGCCGTCGAGATTCATCGATGTGGCCGAGGTGTCGGGGATCATCCGGCCTTTGACGAAGTTCGTGATGAGACGAGCCATCAACGACCTGAGCGACTTCCGCCGGGCAGGCCACGACATCGGTCTGGCCGTCAACATCTCGGTTCGCAATCTTTACGAGCCGTCCTTCGTCAGCGCCCTCAGCGAAAGCCTGGCCGCTGCCCGCCTGCCCGGAAGCAACATCACTCTCGAGATCACCGAAACCCAGGTGATGGACGACCCGATCCTGGCCCACGATGTCCTCGGCCGGCTCGGTCTGATCGGTGTGCGGGGCTCGGTCGACGATTTCGGTACCGGACACTCGTCGCTGTCCAACCTTCAAAGTCTTCCGGTTGGAGAGGTCAAGATCGACAAGTCGTTCGTCCTGGCCATGGCCGATGGCGACGCGGCGTCTGCGACAATCGTGAAGTCGATCGTGGCTCTTGGCCACAACCTCGGACTCGACGTGGTTGCCGAGGGGATCGAGAGCAGTGAGATGCTCGAGCGCCTGAAGGATCTCGGTTGTGACCGGGCCCAGGGATTTCACTTGGCCCACCCCATGTCGCGTGCGAATCTGTCCACCTTCCTCGACAGCCATCGGGTCTCGACCTCCAGCTGAGGAGATGCCGGTAGCGGTTGTGCCTCCGACATGACGGACGCCTACCGTCGAGGCATGAACCAATCGATGAACGATGAGCAACTCGTGGCCGCGGTCAATGCCATGCAGACAATCGTCGAGCGGGCCCTCGATTCGATCAGCGGGCTCGATCTCGACGAACACCAGCTCGTCGCCTACGACATCGCCCATGCAGCCTCCGCAGTGGCGGCCGCGAGAAGCCTTCTCGCGTACGCGGCCCACGGCGACCCCGAAAGGGTCTTGGCCACGGCGTTCGTGGCTGAGGCCGCTCACGATATTTTCTGCAGGATCGCCGGGCGATCCCGATCGTGGGGAGCCGACACCACATCGCTGTCGACTCTCGACGATCTGATGAGCAGCGGTCGGTCACCGGCCGTGTTGTCGTCGCTCGCTGCCGGCACCTCCCCCCACCTCGATCCCGACTTCGAGCTCGTTGCCGAGACCTTCAGGCGGTTCGCCGACGATCGCCTGATGCCTGTGGCCGCGGAGATCCATCGCACCAACTCCGATGTTCCGGAGAGTCTCATCGACGAGATGGCTGCTCTGGGTGTGTTCGGCCTGTCGATCCCGTCGGAGTACGGAGGGTTCGCCGAAGGTGGACCCAACGACTATCTGGGGATGGTGATCGCCACCGAGGAGCTGTCGCGTGGTTCGCTCGGTGCCGGCGGATCTCTGATTACCCGACCCGAGATTCTCACCCGCGCCCTTGTCACCGGCGGGACCGACAGCCAGAAATCCAAGTGGCTGCCACGCATGGCCGGCGGTGAGGTGATGGTGGCCGTGGCTGTGACCGAACCCGACCATGGCAGCGACGTGGCCGGGATCCGATGCTCGGCGACTCCGTCCACGGGCGGAGGGTGGCTGATCAACGGCACGAAGACCTGGTGCACCTTCGCCGGGCGCGCCGACGTGATGATGCTGCTGGCTCGCACCGATCCGTCATCGCTTGATCATCGTGGTCTGAGCCTGTTCGTGCTTCCGAAACCCCGCAGTTCGGGCCACAGATTCGACCACCTGCAAGGTCCCGACGGGATCCCCGGGGGCGGACGGATGCAGGGGCGCGCCATCGACACCATCGGCTACCGCGGGATGCACTCCTTCGAGGTTTCCTTCGACGACTGGTGGGTTCCCGAAGAGTCCCTGGTGGGCGGACCCGATGGCCTCGGCCGGGGTTTCTACCTGCAGATGGGCGGGTTCGAGAACGGACGCCTGCAAACCGCGGCCCGGGCGGTCGGAGTGATGCAGGCCGCCTACGAAGCCGCCCGCGACTACGCGGCAGAGCGCATCGTCTTCGGCAATCCCATAAGCGACTACCAAATGACCAGGGCGAAGCTCGGCCGCATGGCGATGCTCACGCAGGCCTGCCGGCAATTCGCTCTGCGGGTGGCAACGCTCATGGGTGAGGGCGACGAGCGGGCCGGCGTTGAGGCGTCGATGGTGAAGGCCTACGCCTGCCGCGCCGCGGAATGGGTCACTCGCGAGGCCATGCAGATCCACGGCGGCATGGGTTACGCGGAGGAGTACGACGTGTCGCGCTACTACGTCGACGCGAGGGTCCTGTCCATATTCGAGGGCACCGACGAGACGCTCTGCCTGAAGGTCATCATCAGACGACTGCTCGCCTCCCGCTAACGACCGGCGACACCGCTGATCTCATCGCTCATGAACAGGCCGTCGGCATGGCCGAGACGCGATGACACCACCTCACTTGTGCGTTCGACCGACTTGGCCAGTTCGTCCAGCGTCGACGCCGGTAGATCGGTACGGTCCTCGGCGCCGAGCGCCAACCTGATCACGTAGCCGTTGTGGCGATCGACCCAGGTCGGAATGTAGTGAAGTGAGGTGGCCTTGATGCTGCCGTCGGCCATCTCGCTGAGATCGACGGTGACGATCATGCCGTCCTGGGTGCGGGTGGTCTGGCAGCATCCGGCCGACTGGTTGGACAGGAAATTGCCGAGGCCGTAGACCACCCACTCCCCACCCAACTTGTCGATGGGCTGGACCACATGGGCGTGGGATCCGATGATCAGATCGACCTCGTCGGACGGGAGGATCTGCTGCAGCCACTGCTCCTGCTGGGAACTGGGCCTCGAACGGTATTGCGTGCCCCAATGGAGGCTCACGATGACGAATTCGGCACCGGCCTCCCGGGCTGAGCGGGCCTCCGAGATGATCTTTTCCGGGTCGATCATGTCGACCAGATACTGCTTGGATGCCGGCAGCTTGAAGCCGTTGAGCCCATAGGTTGCGGAAATATGGGCGATGGTGATTCCGTTGACCTCATACAGCACCGGCGCGAGGTCGTCTTCTGGGGTGGTGGCCATTCCGGCCGCGGTGAGACCCACTTCGTCGAACACCTGAAGGGTGGAGGCAATTCCCTTTTCGCGCTGGTCATAGGAATGGTTGCTTGCCGTGGAGCAACCGTCGTATCCGACGGCCTTGGCTCCCTCGGCATAAGCCCTTGGTCCGTTGAACACCGGGAAGCTGCTGAGGTGGGTGTTGTCTGGGGCTATGGGGGTCTCCATGTGGCAGATGGCCAGATCGGCCCCGGAGATGATCGGCTCCACCTCGGCGAACAGGGGACGGAAATCCATGCCTTCGGCAGAGGCAGCATCGGCGGCTGTGACCACGGGACGGTGGGCCAGCAGGTCGCCGGTGAACACCAGAACCGCCGATCGTGGTGGAACGGTGGTGGTCGTTGTGGTTGTCGAGGTGGTGGTAGTGGAGGTGGATGGGGCCATGGTTGTGGCTGGACTCTGCGTGTCACCACCGATCGCCGACGCAGTGGCCCGAGGTGAATCTGGCTCGACCACGGCCCATGCAACGGCGCCACCGACCACGAAGGCCGCGGCCAGCAACGCCACCCGGGGACGCGTGATCTTCACCGGAACAGCTCCGGCGCGACCGGGCAGTCGGAGGCCACGACGGCATCCGAGACCGAGACCAGCCCGGATCTGGTACACACCATCTCTATGCCGTCGAGCGGCATCTGCTCCGTGTGGAGCAACCATGGGTCTGATGACATCGGCAAGTTGATCATGGAGTCCCACATGCTACGGGGCATCAGCCGACCGACCCCAGATACCAGCCACACCGGAACACCGGCCGACGTAGCAACTGCCGTCGCTGCTCTCGATCCTGACCGGGCGACCGTGCCGTCGGCTCCGGTGGCCTCGGCCTCGATCAGCACGAGATCGGATTCAGCCACGGCCGCGGCCATCCCCCAGTCGGGAACGTCGCTGTGATGCCTGCCTGGCGAGTCGACGGCATTGAGCAGCGAATACCCATCACCGGCAGCGTCGACGATCATCACATGAAGATCTGGCCTGTCGAGAACGGCACGCTCGATCAGGTTCGGAGATCCGATCACAACAACTCTTGAAGAGTCCGGCAGAACCGCGGCGAGTTCGCTCGGGGTCCGATCGTTTTCGATCAAGCTCGCGGCGTCACTCGCCTCGGCAACCGGGTTTGGACCGGTGATCATGCGCGCCGCCAACCAAATGAGCGGTCCGCATCTCGGACGCCGTCTCACGAGCTGCCTGCACGCAGTGAGCAGTTCGATCGGATCGGAGGCAAACCCGGCCAGCGCGCCGGCTGCTTCGCGCACGAGCAGTTCGGCGGGAACATCGCCGGCCCGTGCCACATATCGGAGCCGTTCGATGGGGTGCACGGTGGGCAGCGTAACCATCACAGGGCAACCATCGAGCGCGATGTGACTCGACAGGCGTTCACTGCGCTAGCTTGACCGATCGTGGTAGCGCCATCTTCTGACCTTCAGCTGTCTCCCCTCTCAGGCGACAGCCGCCCGCTCTCCGACTGGCTCACGACCTTTCCGCTCGTGCCGGTCGTGCTCGACCCGTTCACCCACGAAAGCGCGTGGATTCTCGACACGGCCAGGCGCATCCTGAGCAGCTTCCAGGGCGCCGACTGTCGGACATGTTGGATTGTCACCAGCGATGCCGACGACACCCGGCGATTCCTCGGCCCCTACGCCGACGAGTTCCTCACGTTCTCGGATCCGAAGCTCGAGGTCGTGAATGGTCTCGGAATCGAGGCCACACCGGCATTCGCCGTCGTCAAGCAGAACGGCACCGTGGCCGCCAAGGCCGAGGGCTGGAACCCCGAATCGTGGCGCCAGGTTGCCGAGGCCATCTCCGAGCTCACCCGATGGAGCCGCCCGGTCATACCCGAAGCCGGTGATCCGGTCGCATTCTCCGGCCACCCGGTCGGAAGCTGACCCCCCGAGCGGCCGCACCCAGCGCCGGCCGGATAGGTTGGCGGCATGTCCGAGTTCGCATATTCCCCCCTGCTCCCCCTCGGCCCCGACGACACCGAATATCGGCTCGTCACCACCGACGGGGTATCCACTTTCGAAGTCGACGGCCACACCTTCCTGAAGGTTGAGCCGAGCGCCCTCACCAAGCTGGCCGAGGAGGCGTTCCACGACGTCGCCCACTACCTGAGACCCAGCCATCTGGCCATGTTGGCCAAGATTCTCGACGACCCCGAGGCCTCCGGCAACGACCGTTTCGTGGCCACCGAATTGTTGCGCAACGCCAACATCGCCGCGGCCGGCGTTCTCCCCATGTGCCAGGACACGGGTACTGCCATCATCATGGGCAAGAAGGGCGAGCGAGTGGTCACCTTCGCCGACGATGCCGAAGCCATCTCCCGCGGCGTCTACAACACCTACAAGACCTCCAACCTGCGCTATTCACAGGTTGCTCCGGTGTCGATGTTCGAGGAGTACAACACCGCCAACAACCTCCCCGCCCAGATCGAGATCTACTCGAAGCAGGGTGACACCTACGAGTTCCTCTTCGTGGCCAAGGGCGGTGGATCGGCCAACAAGACCTACCTGTTCCAGAAGACCAAGGCTCTCCTCAACGAGCAGTCGATGCTCGATTTTCTCGATGAGTCGCTGCGCTCGCTCGGCACCGCGGCCTGCCCGCCGTACCACCTGGCTCTGGTGGTCGGTGGCACGTCAGCCGAGTACAACCTCAAGACCGCCAAGTACGCGTCGGCCCACTACCTCGATTCGTTGCCCACCTCCGGCGATCGCGCCACCGGACACGGTTTCCGTGATCTCGAATGGGAGGACCGCATCCTCAAGCTCACCCGCGAGATGGGGATCGGAGCTCAGTTCGGTGGCAAGTACTTCGCCCACGACGTGCGGGTGATCCGCCTGCCCCGCCACGGTGCATCCAACCCGGTGGGCCTGGCCGTGAGCTGCTCGGCCGACCGCCAGGCCAGAGCGAAGATCACCGCCGACGGTATCTTCCTGGAACAGCTCGAGACCGACCCGGCCCGCTTCCTACCCGACACGTCGATCGACGAGTTGAGCGACGAGGCGGTGCAGATCGATCTCAATCAGCCGATGGATGCCATCCGCCGCGAACTGTCGAAATACCCGGTGAAGACCAGATTGTCGCTCACCGGCACCGTGGTGGTGGGCCGCGACATGGCCCATGCCAAGATCAAGGAACGCCTCGATGCCGGCGAACCGATGCCCGAGTATCTGCGTGACCATCCGATCTACTACGCGGGCCCGGCCAAGACCCCCGAGGGCTACGCCTCAGGTTCGTTCGGCCCCACCACAGCCGGCCGGATGGACTCCTACGTCGAGCCGTTCCAAGCCGCCGGCGGGTCGCTGGTGATGCTTGCCAAGGGCAACCGCTCCCAGCAGGTCACCGACGCTTGCAAGAAGCACGGTGGCTTCTATCTGGGTTCCATAGGCGGGCCTGCTGCCCGGCTGGCCAAGGACTCGATCCGCAGCGTCGAGGTGCTCGAATATCCCGAACTCGGCATGGAAGCAATCTGGAAGATCGAGGTCGAGAACTTTCCCGCCTTCATCATCGTCGACGACAAGGGCAACGACTTCTACGCGGAGGTTTCAACCCCGGTGAAAATGAGGAGCTGAGTCGTCGACCACCGGCTCGGCATCGGCCTTGTAGGCCGTGCATTCGATCTCGACGGCCGCGCCGAGCGCCAGACCGGCCTTGCCGACCGTGATACGAGCGGGCGGATCAGATCCCATCACTTCGGAGTAGGCGGCGTTCATCTCGGCGAACGTCGACATGTCGGACACGAACACCGACACCTTCACCACGTCGCGGAGTTCGGCCCCGCACGCCCGAAGGATGGTTTCGATGTTTCGCAGAGTCTGCGTGGTCTGTGGGCCAACACCCCCCTCGGCCAGGTCGAAGGAGTCACCAATCGTGCCCAATGTTCCGGAGACGTGAATCCAGCCGTCGGCCACCGTCGCATGACAGAACTGGGGCAGACGGCCCAAACCGTCGACCACAACGCGGCGAATTGGCGACTTGTTTCCGGTCATGGCGGCCAACCTAGGCCCTGACACGGCCGACCGGGAACCAATCCGGCATCTCAGGCGTCACATCCACATGAACCCACGACGATTCGCCCCGCTGGTTGCCATTGTCATTCTCGCCGCGGCCTGCGGCGGCACGCAGCCGCCAACCGAGGTGAGTGGTGAGCCGCCCGGCACCACGGCTGCGACCACCACCACAACTGACCCAACAACCACATTGGATCCCGCCTCGCCCGGCGCCCGACTCGCCGCGGCGCGGGACAGATGGGCGGTGAACGGCCTGCAGGCGTACTCGATGGAGACCCGGGAGTCCTGCTTCTGCCGGCCGGAGACCTGGATCGACACGGTCATCGATGGCGCAGTGGTGTCGCACGACCCCACCTCCCACGACGCCTTCTTCGATCCCGGCGCCCGGACGATGGAGGACCTGTTCGACGAGATCGAGGCCGCCATCACCGAGGGCTACGCCACCATCGACCTTGAGTTCGACCCGAACACCGGTGCGGTGGTCAGCTGGTGGGTCGATGTCAGCGAGATGATGGCCGACGAGGAACACGGCGTCGATGTCATTTCGCTCGATCCGATTCCGGATTCCATCGACTCGTCTCTCCTGACCATCGATTACGGATGTGGTTTCGGGTTCGCCAAGGGCAGCGTCGATCAGCGACTGGCCCTCAGGATCAGGTCCAACGACTTCGGGTCCGGTTCCGGTCCCGACGTGGCGGTCCCCATCACGCTGCCCGACCCGGGTTGGACCGTCGAAGTCGTCAACGGCACCAATCTGTTCTCCAACTGGTGCAGCGACGTGATCCAGCCATCTGATCCATCGCCGGTCACGATCCAGACGTGGGCGGTCATCGGGGGCACACTCACGATTGATGAGCAGTCTCCGGATGGTTTCGCCACGGGTTCGCTGACCGGGGCGATCGCCGAATCCCCCACCGGGATCCGCGTCGATCTTGACGACATCGAACTGTCCAACGACTGTTGGGGTTGTCTCGTCGCCTGAGTCAACCTTCACCATGCGATCCCACGCCCGAAACCGTCAGATCCAAACTCGAGGTTCCAACACCATGCGCATGATCCCGGCCGCTGTGCTTTCGCTGACCGTTGTGCTCTCCGCATGCGGCTCCGGCACTTCCGGAGAACCGCCGCCGTCGTCCACCAACCCACCGGTAGCCGCCTCGGCCAGCGTGACGGTGAGCGCCGTGGCCGCTCCGGTCTGCCCGGCGGTCCAGAACCCTCCAGCTTCCGAATGCTCGCCACGACCGGTGAGCGGTGCCACCATCATCGCCACCAACCCGCACGGCGACGAAGCCGCCACCGGTGTCACTGGTGCCGACGGAAGTGTGGTCCTGCGTCTTTCCCCTGGCAGCTACACGATCGTGCCCCAGCCGGTGGAGGGACTCCTCGGAACTGCACCGGCGGTGGATGTTGTGCTGGCGGAGTCCGAGGCCCTGCAGGTCCAGGTCGAGTACGACACCGGCATCCGCTGATGTGATGACCCACGGCCCGTGTGCGACGCTGGGCCGATGAAAGTACGCATCGGTTACGGCATCGGGGCCGCTCCCCTACTCTTCTCCGACGTCGGCGGGCTGGGCCGATTGGCCGACGATCTCGAGAGACTGGGTTACGACTCGATCTGGTTTCCCGAACGGATCAACAGCCCACAACTCGATCCGATCGTGGCCATGTCCTACGTGGCCGGGCGTTCCGAACGGCTCAAGTTCGGGCCGGCTGTCTCGGTGGTTCCGGGCCGCAACCCGATCCTGCTGGCCAAGGCTCTGGCCAGCCTTGATCTGGTGTCGGGCGGCCGCTGCCTTCCGGCATTCGGGCTCGGGATCGCCAACGCCGCCGAGCATCAGGCCTTCCAGGTGCAGCGCAGAGAGCGGGCACCCTGGTTGGAGGAGGCCATGCCCCTCATGCGCAGGCTCTGGGCCGAAGACGTGGTCGATCATCATGGAGAACGGTTCCACGTCGAAGGCGCTCGGGTTCTTCCCAAGCCCAGGCGCGAACCGTTCGAGGTTTGGCTGGGTGGGCAGGCCCCCTCGGAGTTGAGGCGCACCGGCCGCCTCGCCGACGGTTGGCTGGCGTCGTTCACCACACCACGCCATGTTGTCGAGGGCATCGCCGCCATCGAGCAGGCCGCCGCCGATGCCGGACGCACGATTGACCCAGACCACTACGGGGTGCTGATCCCGTATGTCAACGGGGCCATCCCCCAGCCGCTCGCCGAACGAGTCGCTGCCCGCCGTCCTGATGCCGACGTCGAAGAGGTGGTCGCCACTTCGCACCAGTGCATGGCGGAAATGATCGCCGGATTCATCGACGCCGGTGCCTCCAAGTTCGTGATGTTCCCGGTGACGGAACCCCACGACTGGACCGCGGAATTGGACGCGCTGGCGGAGACGACGCTCGGCCTTCAGACCTGAAACCTCGGAGTCCGATTTCGTAGACCACCAGATTGTATGACATCATACGATCTCCATGACCGACGGATCCCCCACCACCCAGACAGCTCCGCGCGTCACACCATCGTGGCAAAGGTTCGAGATCGCCATCATCGCCACCGCCCGCGAGCTCAGGGCTGCGTTCGATGAACGCCTCGCTGTGCTCGACCTCAACCTCTCGCAAGCCACGCTGTTGGCCTACGTCACCGATTTCGGCTCCAGCACGCAGACCGAACTCGCTGAGATGGTGGGGCTCGGAAGAGCCGCAACCGGAACCATGATCGATCAGCTCGAATCCCGGGGCCTCGTCGAACGACGCCCCGACCCCGACGACCGTCGCGTGTGGCTGGTGGCCACCACCCCCGCCGGCGAGACCCTCGTCGACCGGTTCTACGAACTCGACCAGGGCCTACGCGCCGAGTTCCGCCAAGGCATATCCCGCGCCGATCGCCACCAGCTCGCCGGGCTGCTCGACCGTCTGTCGGTCAACATCGCCGCCGCCCGCGGCAACCACGCCGAGCCTCCCCTCAAATCCTCCACAACCCCCTGATACAGGAGTACCGAAATGACAGAAGCAGTGATCGTGGACGCGGTCAGAACGCCCACCGGCAAACGCAACGGCAAGCTCAAGGACTGGCACCCCGCCGATCTGGCAGCCCACGTCCTCAAGGCCCTGACCGAACGCAACAACCTCGACCCGGCGGTCGTCGACGACGTGATCACCGGGTGCGTCATGCAGGTCGGGCCGCAGTCGCTCAACATCGGGCGCAATGCCGTGCTGGCCGCGGGCTGGCCCGAGTCGGTTCCCGCCACCACCGTCGACCGCCAGTGCGGTTCCAGCCAACAAGCGGTCCACTTCGCCGCACAGGGGGTCATGGCCGGCGCCTACGACGTGGTCATCGCCCTCGGAGTCGAATCGATGACCAAGGTTCCGATGGGGGCCAGCATCGTCGAAGGCATGGAGTGGCCCTTCCCCCAGGACATGCTCGATCGCTACGCCGACACCGGCCTGCCGCCCCAGGGGATCGGCGCCGACATGATTGCCGATGAGTGGGGTATCACCCGCGAGGACCTCGACGTGTTCAGCGCCGAAAGCCAGCGCCGAGCCGAACAGGCCACCCAGGAGGGCCGCTTCGAGAACGAGATCGTGCCGGTGCCCATCGATCTCGACGGCACCACCGAGATGCTGGTGAAGGACGAAGGCATCCGTCCGGGCACCACCGCCGAGAAACTGGCCACCCTCAAACCGGCATTCCAGGAAAACGGGCGAATCACCGCCGGCAACTCGTCCCAGATAGCCGACGGCGCGTCAGCCATCCTCATCATGAGCGCCGAGAAGGCCGCCGAGCTCGGACTCAAGGCCCGGGCCCGCTTCCGCTCCTTTGCCGTGGTTGGAGCCGACCCGGTCACCATGCTCAAGGGGCCGATCCCGGCCACCGCCAAGGTGCTCGACAAAGCCGGCCTGAGCGTCGAAGACATCGACCTGTTCGAGGTCAACGAGGCGTTCTCCTCGGTCGTACTGGCATGGCAGAAGGAGACCGGGGCCGATCTTTCCAAGGTCAACGTCAATGGCGGCGCGGTGGCCATGGGCCACCCCCTCGGATGCTCCGGGGCCAAGCTCATGACCACACTCGTCAACGAACTCGAACGTACCGGCGGTCGCTACGGTCTCCAGGCCATCTGCGAAGGCGGCGGTATGGCAAACGCAACCATCATCGAAAGGATCGATTCCTGATGCCACGCATGAACCTCGAGGGCAGCTCCTCAATAGTCACCGGAGGTGCCTCCGGCATAGGCGAAGCCAGCGCCCGACAGTTGGCCGCCGCCGGCTCACGGGTGGTCATCGCCGACCTCAACGAAGAGAAGGGCCAAGCCGTCGCCTCCGAGCTCGGCGGCCTGTTCGTCAAATGCGATGTGTCGTCAACCGACGACGCCGATGCTGCCGTCGCGGCGGCTTCCGAGATGGGCCCGCTTCGCGCCCTGGTCAACTCCGCGGGCATCGGCTACGCCGGACGCACCATCGACCGCAACAACGTGCCTCTCGACCTCGACAAGTTCACTTTCGTGCTGAAGGTCAACCTGATCGGTTCGTTCAACATGTTGAGCCGTTCGGCTGCCGCCATGGCCGTGACCGAGCCGCTCGATGCCGACGGAAGTCGCGGGGCGATCGTCAACATGGCATCGGCCGCCGCCTTCGACGGCCAGATCGGCCAATGTGCCTATTCGGCATCCAAGGGCGGCATCGTCGGTATGACCTTGCCGATAGCGCGCGACCTGAGCGCCGTTGGCGTGCGGGTCAACACCATCGCCCCCGGGCTGATCGACACCCCCATCTACGGTGAGGGCGAGGCATCCGAGGCATTCAAGGCCCATCTCGGGGCCTCGGTGCTGTTCCCGAAGCGCCTAGGCACCGGTGAAGAACTGGCGTTCGCGGTGATGGAGTGCATCACCAACCCTTACCTCAACGCCGAGACCATCCGTCTCGACGGTGGCATCAGAATGCCACCGAAGTGACCTCCCACATCCAGGCAAGGAGAAGCAGATGACCGAGACCACCGACGACGCAGTCATCGTTGAGCGGCGGGGCAAGGTGATGGTGATTCGTCTCAACCGCCCCGACCAGATGAACGCCATCAACGGAGCCCTCTCCGGCGGCCTGTGGGCCGCGGTGCAGGAGCTCAACGCCGACCCGGGCCTCACCGCTGGTGTGCTCACCGGCAACGGACGCGGTTTCTGCTCCGGAATGGACCTCAAGGCATTCTCACGCGGCGAGGACATCGGCCCGATGTTCGACTTCATCAAGGCCGGGGCCGAGAAGCCCCTCATCGGGGCCATCGAAGGGTTCGCCCTGGCCGGTGGGCTTGAGCTCGCACTTTCGTGCGATCTGCTGGTGGCCTCCAAGGGAGCCAAGCTCGGCATCCCCGAGGTGAAGGTCGGGCTGTTCGCCGCCGGCGGAGGGCTCATCCGGCTCCCCAGCCGTGTCGGCTACGGCAAGGCCATGGAGATGGCCATCACCGGAGACCCGATCTCGGCCGAGGACGGGGCCACCTTCGGGTTGATCTCCAAGCTGGCCGAGCCCGGAGAGGCCCTCGAGGTGGCCATCGCTCTGGCCGAGAGGATCTCCAAGAACGCCCCGCTGGGCGTGGCCGCATCGAAGCAGATGATCAGATCGAGCGTCGGGGCCAGCGAAGAAGACCTCTGGAAACTCCAGGGGCCGCTTCAAATGTCGGTGTTCACTTCCGACGACGCCAAGGAAGGACCCAGGGCGTTCGCCGAGAAGCGCGAACCCAACTGGACCGGAGCCTGATCAGGCCGACAACACACCGATCCGCTCGAACGACTGACCGAGGATCTCGTCGGTGGGCCCGCCAAGCCAGTCGAGCACTTCCGCATACACGGAGCGCTCGTCGACCTTGGTGGGCACGTCGCCGTTGGCCAGATTGGCCAGATCCAGTTCGCCGTGGACGTCCCAGCCGTTGACGTCGCGACCGAACAGGAACTGCAGTCCGCCCTGCCCGTGATCGGTACCGCCGGAACCGTTCTCGCCGACTCGGCGACCGAACTCCGACATGGTAATGACCAACACGTTCTCGGCATGACCATCAGCCTCTATCTGGTCGAGGAAGCCCGATACGCCCGTAGCCAGAGTGCCAAGCAGCTCCGACTGACGAGCCAGCTGGTTGCTGTGGGTGTCGTAGCCGTTCAGCCCGATCGTTATCACCTGGGTACCGATGCCCAGGTCGATTATGCGGGCGGCCGCGTTGAACGCCGCCACCGGGTCGGCCCTCGAGACCCCGCGGCCATTCCCCTCGGATGCGCTCTCGCTGAACACCTCGCCGAGCAGATCGACCGCGTCGACGGTGGCCGGAATGGCCTGCTGCGCGGCGGCCATCGCCGGGTCGCTCGAGACCGGAGAGGCCGTGGCGAGAAACGCAGCGATCAGGCTCTCGGCATCGGTGCTGTCGGTCGTCCGGAGCTGAAAGGCCTCCGCTGACTGGATCACCGTGGCCAGACTCGATTCCCCGACGAGCATCGGACCCCCTCCGGCGAGAGCGATGGCACGAAGAGGATCGGGATCGCCATCCTGGGTGGCGTCCATCCAACGCCCCAACCAGCCGGAGCGTGATGTGGCGCTCGGACCGCCGGCCATCCAGGTGTCGGTCGACTTGAAGTGCGAACGGCTCTGCTGAGGTATGCCCACACCCTCGACCGCGGTCATCGACCCGATCTCCCACCACTTGCCCAGAGGCTCGAGGGAAGGATGCATCGAGTAGTCGGTCTTGGACATCTCGATGAGGTCGGTCTCCGGGATTCCGAGGATCGGGCGGGCGTCACGGTAGAGCCCGGTCGCGGGGATGAGGGTGTTGAGGCCGTCGTTCCCACCGGCCATCTGCACCACCACCAAGGTCCGGTTTCCGCTCGGGAGAGTGGTGGTTGGTGCCGCTGTGGTGGTGGTCGCAGCAATGGTTGAGGTGGTCGTGGTCGTCGAGGCCCCCGGCGAAGTCGACTTCTCGACGCTGTCGCGTAGAAGCGCAGCCCACACACCGCCACCGGCAACGGCCGCCCCGGCCAGACCACCGGCAGCGCCCAGGAATTGTCGTCTGTTCAGCATGTCTGCTCCTACGCGATCAGAAGGTCGGGGGATGAAAGAGCGACCGCTAGGCGGCCCTCGCCGGGACGACCGCCCGTCGACGCCGCAACATCGCTCAAAGCGGCCCGGGTGGCGGCGGAGAAACCATCGGGGCGCATGAGCAGGTCGGCCAGGTCGGCCCAGTCGCCGCCGGCCGCCGCCGCCAGCACGGGAGCCTCGTCGGGTGTCCGGGCCGCGATGATGCCCGCCGCAGAGAACCTCGCTGCGGTCGACGACGACGACAGCCAGGTCGCCGAGCCCGGGTAGCCGCCCACGTTCGGCGGCTGGCCGGGCATCTGACCCATGTTGCGCAGCATGGCAACGGCGACGCGGGGCTCGATGACCGCCGAGGTCGAGCGGACCGCCTGCACCAGCCATGGCACCGGCGCCATCACGATCGGCACCGACTCGCCGGCCAAGCCGGCTTCGAGAACCGCTCTCGCCAGCGGAGCCGACTCGAGCGACGCATCGGAGAACACCCCGGCCAATTCCTTCACGAGCGCAGGATCCGCGTTACCGAGGAAGTGGGCGGCCATCTTCCCGGCGATGCGGGTGGCCGCGGCCGGATGGTCGAGAACCGTGTCGACCACCGTGTCGACGTCGTGCACCCCGCCGACACCGAGCAGGACCTGCGGAGTGTCGTCGTGGCGCTGCGGAACGAAACCGACCTTCCAGTCGTCTCTGCGACGCACGACGTATCCGGTGAGCGCCACCGCCGCCGCCCTCACATCAGCCTCGGTGTAGTTGCCTATGCCCAGGGTGTAGAGCTCCTGCAGTTCGCGGCCGTAGTTCTCATTGGGGGACCTGCCCGTGGAGGTGGCGCCGTCGAGGAACACCAGCATCGCGGCGTCGACGGTCACGGCTCGGATCAGTTCCCGGAAGTTCCCGAGGGCCCGCCGCTGGAGAAGCTCAAGATGGGCAACCATTGCCGGCAGGTAGTTGACCACTGCCGACGACACCGCGAAGTGGTCGTGCCAGAACCACGCCATCGAGTCCTCGAACGGGCGGGGGCTGGTGGCCAGATGGGTCAACCACCGGTTGAGCGCCTCCAGGTTCTCCTCGGCTCGCTGCCGGCCCTTGGGATCAACCGCGAACTTCATCCCGTTCCATGGTGATTCGTTGGGCGCAACGCCAAAGGAATCAGGCGCCACGAGGCGGTCGAGGACGGCGCCGGTGCCGAGGGTGGTCAGTTCGTCGAGCTCCCCCGGGGCCAGGCCCCAGCCGGCTCGACGGGCCAGCCATGCGATTTCTGATCTCTTGTCCACGTGGCGATCCTGCCTACCGGTTGTGATGAAAGTGTGATCCAACCAAGAGGAGTCGTGGGGCGACGGGTCGGCCGCCGAGTGGCCGCGCCCGGTCAGAGACGGTCGAGGGCCTCGGCCAGGTCGGCCACCAAGTCGACTGTCGATTCGATTCCGACGCTGAGACGGATCAGATCATCGGGCACCTCGAGTGGCGAACCGGCCGCCGATGCGTGGGTCATGGCTCCCGGGTGTTCGATGAGAGACTCGACCGCACCAAGCGACTCGGCCAGTGTGAACACCCTGGTCGATGCCGCCAGCCGCATGGCGGCATCGCGGCCGGCAGCCACACGGAACGACACCATGCCCCCGAACCCCGACATCTGCCTGGCCGCGATCTCGTGGCCGGCATGACCCGGCAACCCCGGGTACAACACCTCGCTGACCTTGGGGTGGCCGTCGAGAAGGTCGACCACCGCCGCCGCGTTGCTGCAATGTCGATCCATTCTCACCGGCATCGTCTTGAGGCCGCGCAGCGTCAGGTAATTGTCGAACGGGCTGCCCACCGCACCCACGGCGTTCTGCAGGTAAGCCAGACGATCGGCGAGTTCGTGGTCGTTCGATGCGAGGAAACCGCCGACCACGTCGGAGTGCCCGCCGCAGTACTTGGTGGTGGAGTGGACCACCACATCGGCCCCCAGCGACAACGGCTGCTGGAGGTAGGGGGTGGCGAAAGTGTTGTCGACCACCAGCCTGGCGCCGGCATCGTGGGCGACCTGGGCCACCGCGGCAATGTCGATGATGGTCAGCAGTGGGTTGGTTGGAGTCTCGGCCCAGATCATCCTGGTCGACGGGGTCACGGCTCCTGCGAGCGCATCAAGATCGGTGAGGTCGACCGCGGTCCACTCCACACCCATGGGGGCTACAACCGCCGATATCAACCGGAACGTGCCTCCATAGGCGTCGTTGCCGAGGATGATGTGGTCGCCGGGAGACAGTGTGCGAAGCAGCGTGTCCTCGGCCGACATGCCGCTGGCGAAGGCCAACCCGTGGCTGGCGCCCTCGAGAGAAGCCAGACAGTCCTGAAGCGCCGTTCGGGTGGGATTCCCGGTCCGCGAATACTCGTAGCCCCGGTGGACGCCCACCTGCTCCTGAGCGAACGTGGTCGCCAGCGAGATCGGAACCACCACAGCCCCGCTCACCGGGTCGTGGGGCTGGCCGGCGTGGATGGCGCGGGTTTCGAACCCCCACGATTCGGCATCGGCAAACACGTCGTCAGCCATTCTCGGAACCTTTCGACAGGAACGACAACACGTCGCTCGATGAGATCACCGACCGGGGTCGGCCGCCGTCGAGTACCAACAGGGCCGAGTTTGAATCGAGCAACTCCACGGCCATCGCAACCGGCTGCCCGGCACCGATTGTGGGCAGAGGCGGGCTCATGATCTCCTCGACCGACGTGTCGAGAAGATCATGATTGCCGAACGCAAGATCCATGAGCCGGAGTTCGCTCACCGACCCCATCACCTCGGCCGCGGCCAGCGGCATTTCACCCTTGGCCACCGGCAACTGGGACACGCCGTGGCGGTGCATCAGAGCGACCGCATCGCTGGCCGGGTCTCCGGGTTGCACGTAGACCAGGTCGGGCACATCGGCCCGGCGGCTGCCCACCACGTCGGCCACGACCGGCCCGTCGCAGCGGATGAAGCCGAAACCCGCCATCCACGAATCGTTGAACACCTTGGAGAGGTAGAGCCGGCCGGAGTCGGGCAACAACACCACCACCAGATCATCGGGGCTGCATCCCTCGGCGACCTCCAGGGCCGCTTTCACGGCGGTGCCGCACGAACCTCCGATCAGGAGGCCCTCCTCCTCGCTGACACGGCGGGCCATGAGGAACGAGTCCCGATCCGACACCGCGATGGTGCGATCGATGTATTCGGGGTGGTAGTTGGTGGGAAAGAAATCCTCGCCCACCCCCTCGACCAGATACGGGCGACCGCTGCCACCCGAGTAGACCGACCCCTCCGGGTCGGCGGCGATGATCTCGACGGCCGGATTCTGCTCCTTGAGATACTTGCCTATGCCGCTGATCGTTCCACCGGTGCCGGCTCCGGCCACGAAATGGGTGATGCGGCCGTCGGTCTGACGCCAGATTTCCGGCCCGGTGGTCTCGTAGTGGGACTGCGGATTGACCGGATTGTGGTATTGGCTCGGTTGGTAGGCGCCCGGGGTTTCCTTCACCAACCGGGCCGCGGTCGAGTAGTAGGAGTCCGGGTCCTCGGGCGGAACGGCCACCGAGCAGACCACGACCTCAGAACCGTAGGCCCGCAGGAGATCGACCTTCTCGGGAGCGACCTTGTCGGTCATCACGAAGATGCACTTGTAACCACGCTGGGCGGCGACGATCGCCAACCCGACGCCGGTGTTGCCGGAGGTCGGTTCGACAATCGTGCCACCCGGCTTCAGCAGGCCGTCCCGTTCGGCGGCGTCGATCATCGCGATCGCGGGCCGGTCCTTGACGCTGCCACCCGGATTCACCATCTCGACCTTGGCCACCACCGGGCAGGGCAGGCCCTCACCCACTCTCCTGAGCTTGACCATCGGCGTGTTGCCGACAAGGTCGAGTACCGATTCTGCAATCTCCATCACAACTCCTGACAGGGGGTCCCATCATGCCTGAACCTGATGGGGATCGTGGAAAGTCCATCGTTGGGTGGTTCGACTCGGCCGCCGTGTCGTCGTAGGTTGCCATCCGACCGTTCAGCGCAACGCCAGGAGCCCCACATGACCAAGCGCCCTCCACTTCTGGCCGGGGTACGCGTCATCGAATCGAGCCTGCTCGGTCCGGGACTCATGACCACCTTCCTGGCCGATCTCGGTGCCGACGTGATCAAGGTCGAACCGCCGCGGGGCGACTACATACGCCGGATGACATGGCCGATCGTCAACGGCACATCGCTCCTCCATCTCCACACCCACCGCGGCAAGCGCAGCGTCACGCTCGACCTCAAGACCGACCAGGGGGTCGATCTCTATCGCCGCCTGGTGGCCGAAGCCGATGTGGTCGTCGAGGCCATGAGACCAGGGTCGCTGGCCAAACTCGGCCTCGGATTTCATGAGTTGCGCGAGGTCAACCCGGCGATCGTGTTCTGCACACTGTCGGGATACGGGGCCACCGGCCCCTACAAGGACATGCCCAGCCACGGAATTGCCTACGACACATGGGCCGGGATCGTGCAGCCCGTGGTCGACGACGACGGCTTCTGCCACATCCCACCCGACATGCCCAACATAGGGATCAACGTGGGGCCGATGCTGGGGGCCACCGCGATACTCGCCGGGGTGATAAGCGCCCGCTCGACCGGCGAGGGCTGCGAGATCGAACTGGCGCAGTCCGACACGGCTGCCTACATGGACTGGTACCGGATCGAGACCGAGAGGGCCTACCTGCGACCCGACGACGAGGTCACCGGCAACCCAAGCGACGACTACCAACGACGACCCGCCGGCCTGGCCGGGATGTGGGAAGGGGTCCGCTACCAGATCTACGAGGCGAGCGACGGCCACATCCTGTTCATGGCCAGCGAGCAGGCGTTCTGGAAGAACTTCTGCGAAGGCGTGGGCCGCACCGATCTGTTCGAGCGCTGGCCGGGCTCGACGATCGCCGATCATGCCCGGGGCAATCGGGAACTCCAGGGCGAGCTACGAGAGATATTCCGGGCCCGAACCCAGCGCGAGTGGATCGATTTCAGCAACGCCCACAACACCCCCATCGCGCCGGTCAACACGCCGGCCACCGTCGGCGACGATCCACAGTTCGCTCACCGCATGCCGTTCCTGTCGATCGACGAGGTCGGGGCCGAACAGCTGCCCTTGCCGGTCTTCGTCGACGGCGAGCCACCTGACCATCCAACTATGGCCCCGACCGTCGGCGAGCACACCACCGACGTGCTCGCCGAGGTGCTCGGGCTCGACGAGAACGCCATCGCCGGGTTGCGCGCGTCCGGGGCGTTCGGCTGACATGGCACCCGACATGCATGATCGGCTCAACCCCACCGGCGTCTGGTTCTTCACCGACGGCCTCGACACCGCTCAGACGCGCGAACTGGCGGCCAAGGTGGAACATCTGGGCTATTCGGCGCTGTGGTTCCCCGACACTCTCGGCCGTGATCCGATGGTCAACGCGGCCATCCTCCTCGAATCCACCACGAACCTGATAGTGGCCACCGGCATAGCCAACATCCACATGCGCCACCCCGGAATGATGAAGCAGGGAGCGATGAGCCTTGCCGAGATGTCCGGGGGACGATTCCTTCTGGGCCTTGGGGTTTCACATGCCCCGATGGTCGAAGGGCTCCGTCACCTACGCTACGAGAGGCCGCTGTCCGCAATGCGCTCCTACCTCGAGCAGATGGAATCCTCGCCCTACACCGCGCCTCCCCCGGCCGACCCGCCGGTCACCGTTCTGGCCGCGCTCGGACCCAGAATGCTCGCCCTCGCTGCCGAAAAGACAGCGGGTGCGCATCCCTACTGGACCACCCCTGATCACACCGCCATGGCCCGAGAGTCCTTGGGGCCCGACGCTCTCTTGTGCGTCGAGCAGAAATGTGTGCTCACCACCGACCGACAGGTGGCCCACGAAATCACCCGCAGGCAACTCTCCATGTATGCCGACCTGCCGAACTACCGAAACAACTGGATCCGTCTCGGTTTCACCGAAGACGAGATCTCCGAGCGTGCTCCCCGGTTCCTCGACTCGGTGATGGCGTGGGGCGACGTCGACACGATCTCGGCCAGGATCGCCGCCCACACCGCGGCTGGCGCCACCCACGTCTGCATTCAGCCGATCCCCGTGGAGGGCAGCGGTTCACAACCCGACTGGAATCTGTTGCAAGCCATGTCCCCCACTGGAGCCTCGCTGTGAACCACGCCCCCACCGGAATCCACCCGGGAAACGTCACCCGCTGGCTCAGCGAGACCATCCCCGACCTCCAGCTGCCGGTGAGTTTCGAGTTGATCACCGGCGGGGCCTCCAACCTCACCTTCCTGGTCACCGACGATGCCGGGAAACGATTCGTGCTGCGTCGACCACCGACGGGACACGTGCTCTCCAGCGCCCACGACATGGCCCGCGAACACCGCATCATCTCTGCACTCGCCCCGACATCGGTCCCGGTACCACCGGTGGTGGGACTGTGCACCGACGAGTCAATCAACGACGCGCCGTTCTACGTCATGGACCATGTCGACGGTCTCATCGTTTTCAGCCGTGACGACGGCCTGGCTGTCGACCCGGAGCTGCGGCCGGTGATGACCAACTCGTTGATCGACACGCTCGCCGATCTGCATTCGATAGATCCGAAATCGATCGGCCTTGATGATCTCGGACGCCACGAGGACTACTGCGCCAGACAACTGCGGCGCTGGAAGCGACAGATCGACGAAGGCTCGGATCGCCGGATCCCACTGGTCGATGAACTCCACGGCCGGCTCACCGAGGGGATGCCACCACAGCAGGGGTACGGCATCGTCCACGGCGACTACCGGCTCGACAATTGCATGATGAACCACGACGGAAGTGTCGCCGCGGTGCTCGACTGGGAATTGTGCACCCTCGGTGACGTGCTCGCCGACCTCGGCGGCCTGATCATGTGGTGGGGAGACGATCCCGACGTTGCCGGCAGGCTCTCGGATGTTCCGACCAGGGTCGACGGGTTCGGCACCTCCGAGGAGGTTCTGGCCCGCTACTCGGCACGATCCGACCGCGACATATCGGACCTCCCGTGGTACGTGGCGTTCCAACACTGGAGGTTGGCCTGCATCACCGAAGGAGTGCGGGTCAGATACGCGGCCGGAGCCATGGGCGATCAGGAGGGCCGCGGCGACGAGATCGCTGTTGCCGTCGACTACCTACTCGAGCAGGGCCGTAAGTATCTCGACGAGATGTAGTCGGGTCAGCCCAGCGCAGCGATGGCTGCGTCGTAGTCGGGCTCCTGAGCGATCTCGGGTACGAGCTCGGTGTGGATGACCTTGCCGTCGGAGTCGATCACCACGACGCTGCGGGCCAGTAGCCCCTCGAGCTTCCCGTCAAGCATCCGCACTCCGTAGGCATCACCGAACTCCGGGTTCTTGAAGGTGGATCCCGTGATGACCGAATCGAGGCCCTCGGCTCCGCAGAATCGGCCGGCAGCCATGGGTAGATCAGCGGATACGTAGATCTGAACAGTGTTGTCGAGGTCGGCCACCCGCTCGTTGAAAACCTTCACCGACGTGGCGCAGATGCCGGTGTCGATCGATGGCGAAATGTTGAGGATCACACGCTTGCCGGCCAGATCGGACAATGACACCGGTCCGAGATCAGCTCCGGTCAGGGTGAAGTCGGGGGCCGAGCTTCCGACTTCGGGTAGATCTCCCGCCAGATGCACGGGGTTTCCTCGAAGGGTAATTTCTGCCATTGGATTGCTCCGGTCTCTCGATCGCGTCAGGTATCGATGGATGTCTACCGCTGCCGACACCATTTCGGCAATCATTCGGGTGTCACATGCGAGGCTTCAACACATGACACCGGCAATCGAACTGCTCGAAAGGCTCGGCATCCCCCATCGGATCATCGAGTATCACCATGACCCCGCGGCCACGTCCTACGGCGACGAGGCGGTCGAGGCCACCGGCGTCGAAGCTGACGCCGTGTTCAAGACCCTCATGGTGACCCTCGACAACGGCTCGATGGTCGTGGGCGTGGTGCCGGTGGCCACCCGACTGGATCTGAAGGCCATCGCCGCGGTCGCCGGATCGAAACGGGCCCGCATGGCCGATCCGGCCGATGCCGAGCGCCGCACCGGCTACGTGGCCGGCGGGATCAGCCCGTTCGGACAGAAGCACCCGTCACCGGTCTTCGTAGACGAATGGGCGACCGCCCTCGATCTTGTGTATTGCAGCGGCGGACGACGGGGTTTGGAGATCGCTGTTGCCCCCGAGGCATTCACAGCCGCTCTCGGCGCCAAGTTCGCCGCTATAGCATCATGGCCATGAGCCATTCGATCGAGATCACCTACTGCGTCCCTTGAGATTATTCGAGCCGCACCGTGAGTGCGGTGGCCGATCTTCTCAGCAATTACCAGCATGTGATCGACGAGCTGCGCATCATCACCGGCTCGAAAGGGGTATTCGACGTTCGGGTCGATGGTGAACTGATCTATTCAAAAGCCGCCACCGGTCGCCACGCCGAACCGGGCGAGGTCCTCGCGTTGTTCACCGACTTCGTCGGCCCCATCCGACGTTACGGACAAGAATGACAAGCGATCCGCTGGATCTCGACGAGTTCCGCAGCAATGGCCACCAACTGATCGACTGGATAGCCGACTATCTCGAAGGGCTGGAGTCCCGCCCAGTACGAGAGCCGGTCGAACCCGGAGACGTGCGAGCCAAGCTGCCGCCTGCGGCCCCAGAACAACCCGAGGCTTTCGGCGCCATGATGACCGATCTCGACAACATCGTCGTGCCCGGACTCACCCATTGGCAACACCCGGGATGGTTCGCCTACTTCCCGGCCATGTCGTCGCCGGCGGCGATCCTCGGAGAACTGGCCTCGGCGGGTCTGGGTGTTCAGGGGATGCTGTGGTCGACCTCTCCGGCGGTCACGGAAATCGAATCCCATGTCCTCGACTGGCTGGTCGACCTGATGGGTGTGCCCCAGAGCTGGAAGACAACCGAAGCAGGCGGCGGAGTGCTCCAGATGAGTGCGTCCGACTCGACCCACACGGCTCTCGTGGTGGCCCGCGAGGCCTGCCGTGAACGAACCGGCACCGCCGCCGAGCAGATGGTCGCCTACGCATCATCGCAGGCCCATTCATCAATCGAGAAGGGAGCCCGGGTCGCCGGCTACGGCCACGTGAGGCTCATCGACGTCGACTCGGACTTCGCTCTCGACACTGACGCTCTCCAGAGCGCCATGGCCAACGACATCGAATCGGGTCTCACTCCGGCGTTCGTCTGTGCCGCGGTCGGCACCACCGCCACCACCGCCATCGACCCCGTACGACGAGTCGGCGAAATCGGCCGCGAACATCACATGTGGATTCATGTCGACGCCGCCTACGCCGGCGCCGCGATGATCTGCCCCGAGTTCCGC
>JAJRXJ010000303.1 GCA_024276355.1 Actinomycetes bacterium
ATTCTCGGGCTTCATGTCTCGATGAACGACGTGTGCGTCAGCCAACGCACGCAGGCCCCGCAGGAGTCCAGCGAGTAACTCAGCCCCACGAGCTGGCCCCAGCCCTTCCGGCGGAAGCGCGGTGCGGAGATTGGGTCCCTCAACGAGCCCACTAAGCAGGAATGGACGCTCCGCGCCGCCGCACCCAACGACCCCAGACTGATGGAGTTTCATGACGTGTGGCGAATCGACGCGCTTCAGGCCCTCAACCTCGCGGGCGAATCGTCGTGGATCGTGAGGCCGGACGAGCACCTTCAAAGCGACGTCGCCGAATTCCTCGGACGTGGCGCGCCAACACTCGCCCGACCCTCCCGGCTCTCCGAGCGGCTCGATGTCAAGAAGGCTCGGGAAAGCTGAGGCGACATCGTCCGCCGATAGGACACGCTCCACGAGACCAGTAAAGCAGCTTCGACGGCTGACGGAGGCTCAGTCTCTTCCGGTGCGTCGGGAGTCTCCCGGCCAGAAGAGCCACCCCGAACCGGTCCAAAACCCAACCCAGTGTCAGATCGTCCGTTAGAAGATCCGTTAGAAGAATGGCCTGTGGACGACGAAGCCCCGGCCTCAGCAACGCTGTGACCAGGGCTTTTGTGGTGGCGGGGGCAGGATTTGAACCTGCGACCTTCGGGTTATGAGCCCGACGAGCTACCAGACTGCTCCACCCCGCGGCCCACAACGATAACGGGAGCACCCCCGATCACCAACCGTCGAGCTCGGCCAACAAGCGCGACCTCAGACTTTCTGAGCAGGAGCCGTCAGGCCTGCTGCTCAGCCATCCGGATTGCACTCACCCTCGGATTTCTGGATCGGTGCCGTCATCTCCCAGTCACCCCAATTGATCACCTGCGACCTGTGGAAGGTCATCCCGTCGACAACAATGGTCACGTCGAACTGGCCCGGGCCGAAGTGGAACGTCGCCGTCGCCGACTCTGCCGAACCGTCCATTTCGAATATGGCCGACCCACTCATTGAGGCCGTACCGGATCCTCTGGCGTCCTCGGCAGTGATGGTCACATCCACCACCGGATCAATGTCGATGATCGAACTGCCGGCCCGGCCCCACTCCCAAGGGAGCACAAAACTCGGAAGTGCCTTGGCGTCGACCAGATCGAACTCGAGGGGAGTTTCGGAGAACTGGGTCATCGTGCCACCGGCACCGCCTGCAGAACCCACCGAAGTCATTGAGCCGGTCCAGTGTTTCCAACCACACGTCTCAAGCCTCACGACGACCTCACCATCCCACCCATCGATCGGCCGGTGGGCTTCCCAGGTGCCGCCTTCGCATTCCGGTATCGACTCTCCCAGCATTCGCCTCTCCTGCACCTCCTGCCAAGCCTCCAGGGTCGCCGTCGATGCCCCGTATACGACGTTGGCCCGCTCCAGTGCACGGACGTAGTTGCGGATGAGGCTCTCATTGGTCGTGCACTTCGAGAACAGCGAGGCCGCCTCGGCGAGTTCCTCCATTAACAGCTCTTCGACCCTCGACATGATGTCCCCTCCGAGATCATCGAGACCAAGCAGCAGGGCGGCCGCGGCCACATCGAGCAGTCTTGTGGGATCGGTGGAACTGGTGAGGACCTGCTCGGCATACGCAGAGAAGTAGTCCTGAGCGTCGCTCATGAACCGATCGCTTTCGCCATCTCGCCCGGCGAGCACGGCCGTGGCAGCGGCTGCCAGCGCGTCCCGTGATCTCTGCTGCAGGTCCTCGGGGCTCAACACCTCAACGCCACCGCCCGAGGTTTGGTTTGCCCCGCCGGTCTGACCCTCGGCGATGATCTGCGAGATGTCATCGGGCGTGATCTCTCCGTTTGGATCATCTACGTAGCTCGCCAGCGCCTCTGCCACCTCAGGGCTCACGTCCAGGTCGCACAACCATCCAGCGGACAGCGACTCCCCCACTTCGAAGGCGCCGTCCGATCCGAGCGGGCCGACACTCCAGTAGCCGTCGCTTTCGAACTCGATCGGCACCGGTAGGTCAGCCAGGTCCTTCTCGTCGAGCAGCCCGATCTCGACCAGGTAGCTGTGGACCTTCGGTTTCGTGTCGCACAGGTCTCCGGGGATCGTCGCGCCGGGCGCCGACCCACCGCCGGCGGTCGAAACGGGGCTCGTGAATGTCGAGGGGAGACCCGTGGAGGGGACCTCCGAAGTGGTGGTGCCCTCTTGGGGGACATCGGGATCGCTTCCGCCGCCGCCCAGACAAGCGGTGGCCACCAGAGCCACCGCTACGACTACCCACAACCATCGATGCTTACTGCTCATTTTCGACTCCGAGCTGCCTCCGTCAGCCAACTGTCGGCATTGTCTCACTTCGGGCTTGTGCCCGCCCCATCGGCGTGTTCCACATTCACAGACCACGACCAACGGAGGGGGCGAGCAGCATGGCCGCAGCCACAATCACATTCGAGGAACACGAGACACAATCGCTCCCACAGGTCAGCGAGAGCACCCGATCGTTCGCGTTCGGCATCGCCACCCAGTTCGCTCTCGTGTTCGCGGCCGCTCTCGCCTACTTCGGCGTTCGGGGTCTCACCGAGGGCAGCGAATCCACCGCCGTGAACCACGCTCGAGGCCTGCTCGGCATGGAACGTTCGCTGAACATCGACATCGAGGCCGGTCTGCAGAGCCTGATCCTCGATCACCGTTGGATCGTCACCCTTTCCAACTGGGTCTACATCTGGGGCCACTGGCCGGTCATCACCGCCACCCTCGTCTGGCTCTACCGCAAGCACCGTCCCGACTACTTCCTGCTGCGCAACGCCATGTTCATATCTGGGGCGATCGGGCTGGTGATCTTCGCCCTGTTGCCGGTGGCGCCGCCCCGCCTCCTGCCGAGCGGATACGTCGACACGGTCACCAACCTGTCGACCTCGTATCGGGTACTCCAGCCCCCGCAGCTCATCAACGAGTTCGCTGCCGTGCCGAGCCTCCACGTCGGCTGGAACCTCCTGGTCGGGCTGATGATCTTCCGAGCCGCCAGGCGCTCCAAATTTCGCTACCTGGGATTCGCCAGTCCGGTGTTCATGGCCACCGCGGTCGTGCTCACCGCCAATCACTACGTGACAGACGTGGTGGTCGGCATGATCGTCGCCCTCACCGGGCTGGCAATCGCCTTCGCCAGCCAGCGAATCGCCAACTGCATCCGTGGTCACCACACAGACACCGCTGAGACATCGAGTGGGTCGTGCCTCAACAGTCTCGTGTGGCTCCGCCCCGGCTCCGTCGAAGTCGACGAACTAGTGCCGGCCGCCTGAATCAGGGCCGCCGTCATCGTCGACCCCGGAGCCGGGGCTCGGGTCGGTGCCGGTCTCGGTTGGACGCTCGGTGTCGGCCCCCCACGCCGACCACGAGCCGACAAACAGCCTCCCGTTGCCGAGACCGGCCCGACGCATCGCCAGCAGGTCGTGGCAGGCCGTGACCCCGCTTCCGCAGTAGACGACCGCGGGTTTGGCCCCGACCCCCAGCGACTCGTAGCGTGCCCGCAGCACCTCAGGTGGCTTGAGGCGACCGCCGCTGAGGTTGCGGGCAAACGGGGCACTCACGGCGCCGGGGACGTGACCGGGACGAGGGTCGATCGCCGAGCCGTGCGCGTAACGCTCGGAATCGCGGGCATCGAGGACCACCGCCTCGCCATGACGCAACTGCTCGACTTCGTCCGCGGTGGCCAGACGCTCGGCGGGCCAAGGGATGACCGTGAACCACGCCCTCACCGGTTCGGCGGCCTCGGTGGACAGCTCGCCCGTCCAAGCGGCCACGCCGCCATCCAGCACCGCGGCGGCCACTCCACACGCGTCGAGCATCCACCACATGCGCGCCGCTATCGCACCGCCGACATCGTCATAGACCACCACCCGGCTCGTGTCGCCGATCCCCAGCTGCGACATCTTCGACGCGAACTCGACCGGGTCGGGCAACGGGTGACGGCCGCCGTGGAAGCTCGGGGGCGCGGCCAGGTCGGTGTCGAGATCCACGAAAACCGCTCCCGGGATGTGGCCGGCATCGTAGGCGTCCCGACCGTGTCGATCATCGAGATACCAGCGCACATCGGCGACCACCAGCCCGGGATCGCTGACATGCTCGGCCAGCCATCCGGCACTCACCACCGGACCGAATGATGTTGTCTCATCGACCGGGTTCATGTCAGAACGGCTTGTCGCCGACGATGGTCACCCGTTCGACGCGACGTTCGAGTGGGAAGAAATCGTTGGTGGCGAAGTGCTGGGTCGAACGGTTGTCCCACATCACCACTGTTCCCACCTCCCATCTGATCCGGCACTGCACACTTGGATCCATGATCGCCCGTTCCAGATGATCGATGATCTCCCGGCTCTCCTCCTCCGACACGCCGTCGACGTGGGTCACGAAGTTTCGATTCGTGTAGATCACCCGCCGGCCCGTTTCAGGGTGTGTGCGTATCACCGGGTGGTGGGCAATCGGATACTGCCGACGTTTCTCGGCCTTCTCCTCGTCGCTCAGACGTCCCCCGAACACGTTGATGAAATCGTGGGTGGCTGTGAGGCCATCGACTCGTTCCTTCCATTCGGGAGACAGCCGGTCGTAGGCCGCGGCGGCATCCGCGAAACACGTGTCGCCACCGGCGGGCGGAATGATGACCCCCCGAAGGATCGAACCCATCGACGGCGCCTCCCGCCAAGTGACGTCGCTGTGCCAAGCCGAGGCCGCATAGTCGTACTTCAGCCCTGAGTGGATCGCGACGATCTCGGGATGGCCCTCCATGCCGGTGGCGAAAGGATGCACCTCGAGTTCACCGAATCTCCGACCGAAGGCGATGTGGTCCTCGACGCCGCAATGCTGGTCTCGCAACACCAGAACCTTGTGCTCCAACCAGCCCTTGCGAACCTCGTCGCACATCGCCGAATCGGCCGTGGCCATGTCGACTCCGGTGACCTCAGCGCCCAAGATTGCGGTGATCGGATGGAACTCAATAGTCATTCGCGCTCCCCTTTTCGCCTAAAGAGTGTCACGATCAGATGGTGGATGCACTTGCACTACGCACCGAACGGCTGGTGATGCTGCCGCTCGGCCCAGCCGACATAGATGAGATCGCCGCGCTTCACGCCGACGTCGAGGTGATGCGACACGTGGTCGGCGGCACCATGACCAGGGCCCAGACCATCGACGCGCTCGCCCGCAGCGAGCGCTGTTGGAGGTCGAACAACTGGGGCATGTGGGCCATTCGCAACGCCGAGACGGGTGGCCTGATCGGTGCGGGTGGCCTACAGCCCGACTCGATGATCGACGGCGCTGTCGCCGACTTCTGCCTGACTCTCGGCCGTCGCAGCTGGACCACCGGAATAGGTACCGAAGCCGCCGCGGCCATCATCGACGATGCCTGGCTGCGCTTCGAAGGCGATGTGATCCACTCCATCATCGCCGCCGACAGTGCCTCCATGTCATCGCTTCTCCGCATCGCTGGTTTCACCGACGCCGGCACCCTCACCATCAATGGTCAGCCCCACGAGACCTGGGTGATCAGCCGGGTTTCCTCGCAAAGCCGGTGATCACACTCTCCTAACCCGGGCTTCTTACTCTTCTCTTGATTGGCCCCCACTGTTGGGGCCATGAAGAACAGCCCGCTCCCCCGACCCACCACCTTCCTGCTCATGGTCGCGCTGGCAACCCTGGCCCTTCTCGTGGCCGCATGCGGCAGCACAACCATCGACGCCGGCAGTCAAGCCCCGCAGTCGACGACGGCCACCGTCACTGCATCCGGAACGGTCAACGGCGAACACACCTCGCTCGATTCCGTCCACGAATCGATCGACGAACTCGACGCTCTGCTCGACGGCATCAACTCCGACATCGACAGCATTCTCGGCGACCTCGCCGCAGATGCGGCCGCCACCGCGCTCGGAGGCAACTGAGCGCCGGCTGCCGAGTTCCACCAATCCCCCACCAACAGGAGAGAAACCATGAAATTCAGAACCCCCAAGGTCGTAGCCGCAGTGCTCGTGGCCGGCCTCACCTTCGGCCTCGCCGCCCCGGCGTTCGCCCAGACAACCACCGTCACCGACCGCGGGACGGCCACGAACGTGGATCCTGAAAACGCCAAGGTCCGCTGCATCCAAGCCATCGACGCCCGCCTCGACACGCTGGCCAAGGCCCAGGCCCGTCTCGATGAGGCCTCGTTCGTGACCGAGGACCACGCCGCGTCGCTCACCTCCATCATCGCGTCGACAGACTCCGGTCTCCGAACACTGCGCGACAAGATCGATACCTCCGAGGATCCCCGTGAGGTCGTCGCCCTCTGCCGGACCATCGGACCCGACTACCGCGTCTACCTGGTGGTTGTTCCCCAGGTTCGCCTCACCGCCGGAGCCGACAAGATCGAGTCGACCCGGGGACGCATCGCCGACCTCACCGACAAGTTCGATGCTGCCGCCGACCGGGCCAAGGAAGCCGGTGCCGACGTCGCCGAAGCCGTCTACCTGCACAACCGAGCCGTCCAGCAGTTCGACGAGGCCATCTCCGTCGTGGACGGCGTCGCCGACTCCGTCATCGCGGTCACCCCGGCTAGCTTCAACGACGGACCCGGCGCCCGAACCCTCGAAGTGGCTCGAGAGTCGGTTCGCACCAGCGCCGGCCAGATGAAGTCGGCGTGGGAAACCGGCCAGGCCGCAGTGCAAGCCCTCAAGGACGCCATCGCCGCCCTCTGAGCCTCCCACTCGGGTATTCGAGTCTCCCGAAACACCGCTGATCCGTCGTGGCTTCGTTACCGGCCACGGCGGATCTCGGCATGTCTCACAGAACCATCACACTTCACTCTCAGTCTCATCTTGAACACACTCCACGGTTGTGGGTGAGGAGGAGCCCACCAGCTGCTCCGAAACCCCCCAACTGTTTCGAGGAGAGACCGAAATGAAGACCAAAACCCGCAACCTGATCACGGCAACCGTGATCGCCGCCATCACCCTCTCGATGGCCGGACCCGCAATGGCCGCCGGGCCCATTGCAACCGTCGACAGAGAAGAGTGCCTACTCCAGATCGACAGCTCGCTCAACGAACTCAACACCGCGGCCGCCGACCTCGGTGCGTCGGCCACGGTCACAGACGAACACCGCGATGCCCTCGAAGAGATCCTTGCCTACGCCCAGAACGGTCTGACGGCAGCACAGACAATCGTCTCCACAACCGGCTCCCCCTACATCCTCAATGACGTGTGTCGATCATTCGACACCGACTATCCGGTCGATGGATTGATCGTTCCCCAGGTGGAGATCACCATCGTCGCCGACCAGATATCCGCCAGCGAGTCCATCGTGATCGATCCCGACGACACCTTCCTCCACGCCGCCGCAGCCGCGTCGATAGCCGGCGCCGACATGACCGAGGCCGTGGCTCTCTACGAGCGGGCCATGGTCCAGTTCTCCAAGGCATTCGATCTCATCGATGGCGTAGCCGACTCGGTGCTGAGCATCACCCCGTCATACTTCGAGATCGGGCTGGGCTCCGCATTCATCGCCACATACGACCGGGAGGCCACCACAGCCCTCACCCACTGGACATCGGGTTGGACCTACTACAAGGCCGCCTACGCATCGTACGACGAGGCAATAGCGACGCTGTAGGTTCACACCATGACTTGGTGGCTATGGATCATCCTCGCCACGGCGACCTTCACGGTCGCCGTGGCTCTTCACGACATCACCCAGAAGCACCATGCGATCCTTCGCAACTTCCCGGTGGTTGGCCACCTCCGATACCTCCTCGAATCGGCCGGGCCCGAACTCCGCCAATACGTGGTCGCCGACAACGACGAGGAGCTGCCCTTCAGCCGCGACCAGCGCCGATGGATCTACGCGTCGTCCAAATTGGAAAACCCCTACTTCGGGTTCGGCACCGACAACGACATCGGAGCCGAGGGCTACGTCTTTCTCCGCCACGCCGCCTTCCCGTTGATCGACCCCACGCCGGACGCGCTGATCCCCTGCACCAAGATCCTCGGCGGCTGGCGGGGTAGAGCCAAGGCCTTCCGTCCGCCCTCGATCATCAACACGTCAGCCATGAGCTTCGGTTCGCTGTCCGGCCCGGCCGTCGAGGCGATCAACCGGGGGGCGGCGCTAGCCGGGTGCATGCAGAACACCGGGGAGGGCGGCATCAGCGCCCACCACCGCCACGGAGGCGACCTCGTGTTCCAGATCGGCACCGGCTACTTCGGGGCCCGGGACTCCGACGGCAGGTTCTCGATCGACACCGTGCTGCAGTCGATCGGCTCGGCACCCGTGAGGGCCATCGAGATCAAGCTCAGTCAGGGCGCGAAGCCCGGGCTCGGCGGCGTTCTGCCCGCCGCGAAAGTCACGAGAGAAATCGCCGATGCCCGGGGTGTGCCCGTGGGGGTCACCGTCCACAGCCCGAGCCGCCACACCGAGTTCGGCAACGTCGACGAACTCATCGAATTCGTCGAGCGCATAGCCGATGCCACCGGGTTGCCGGTCGGCGTCAAATCGGCCATCGGAGAGGAGACGTTCTGGCACGACCTCGCCGCCCGCATGGCCGAGACCGGGAAAGGCCCCGACTTCGTCACTGTCGACGGTGGCGAAGGCGGCACCGGTGCAGCCCCGGGCACCTTCTCCGACCACGTCGCGTTGCCGTTCCGCAATGCGTTCCCCCTCGTCCACCGGGCCTTCGCCGAACACCATCTTCACGAAAACGTCGTGTTCTTCGGATCGGGCCGGCTCGGGTTCGCCACCGACGCCATGGTGGCCATGTCGATGGGGGTCGACATGATCAACGTCGGCCGAGAAGCCATGCTGGCCATCGGCTGCATACAGGCTCAGCGTTGCCACACCGGCCACTGCCCCACCGGCGTGGCCACCCAGAACCGATGGCTCACCCGGGGCCTCGACCCCACCGACAAGTCGGTGAGGCTCGGCAACTACATTGTGGCCCTCCATCAGGAACTGCGGGCGCTCAGCCATGCCATGGGCGCGACCCATCCGTCTCTGGTCGATCCGGAGCGAGTCGAGTTCGGTTCGGGCACCGGCGGGCTGGTGAAGGCCCACACGGCACTGGGAGTCGACCCCGGTCTGTTCGATGCCGAACACCGCGCCCGGCTGAGCGCAATGCTCAGCGAGACGGTCTAGCCCCACGCCTCCGGATCGCCGGGGGCGCCACCGAGCTCGATGAAGTCGGCCGGTGCGGTCACGTTCGCCCCCAGGGGCCAGATACCGGCCTGAGCAGCAACCTCACCACGGGGCCCTCCGGTGCCCCAACCCACGTAATCAAAAATGGCGGTCGGCGAATCGAAAGCCTTCTCCCTGTAGAGCGCGGCCTCACCGCCGTCGGGCGAGAGACCGCCGACCTCGGCGGCCGCCACCTGAAGCACACCGCCGGCGGCGATCGTGCCCGACAACGGCAGATACTTGGGGAACTGGCACAACCACAGGCCGTCGAGCGACACGTCGGAATCACCGGTGTTGGTGATCTCGACGAATCCGTCGGTGCCGAACGTGATCCTGTCGATGTGGAGACCCTGAATCGAGGTTCCGCCCTCGGGTACCGCTGCTGTGGTTGGAGGTGATGTGGTGGTTATCACCGTTGTTGGCGGCGCGGTTGTGGTTGAGTCTGCCGGCGCTGCGGTGCCTGAATCTCCACTGCACGCCGCCGCGCCCATGGCCAGTACGGCCACAACCGCTAACAGTCGAGTGATTCTCATTCGAACATGTCCCCCTGATGGCGAGTTCCGACAGGGTAGTTCGGCAGGCGATCCAAGTTCCATCAGGTCCCGCCGGCGCCCTCATGACCGTCCAACCAAACCGATGTCCATCGTCGCACCATGACGACCGACCGGTCGGGGCGCACATGGGTTCCGTCGCTCCAACGCCCCGGCGGCAGCTCCAACTCGCAGTCGGCACCACCAAGGTTCACCACGACCAGGGCCCGAGATCCGGAAGCCGCTCGCCGTTCGATCACGACCAACCCGGGCCCCGCCGGATGGATGATCTGCCGGCTCGAGGGGCTGAAGGCCTCGTTGCCTGAACGACGCCTGAGCATGGCATCCATGCCCGACCAGATTCGCGCCGCCCGTGATCCGGGATCGGACAGCTCGTCGGCCACGCCATGGGGATCGAGGCGAGCCCGGTTGAGATCACGCCCGTTGCCGGTGGCGGTGAAACCCTCCTGATCGTTCGATGAACCGACAAGGCTGTGGGCGTAGATCAACGGCACACCCTGCATGGCGAACATCACCGCGTGGGACGCCAGGTGACGCGCCACCGCGTCGGCCTCATCGACACCGTGCGAGCAGAGATCGAACCACGTGGAGGCCAACTCGTATGGCTCCGATCCGCCCCGGGAATCGGCGGCTTCGTTCACCACCCCGCCGCCACCCCGGCACGCCTCACACATGGCCTCCACCTCCGGGGCCGACAAGAGCCCCCGAGCCGGCCGAACACCGACACCGTCGTGGCTGGCCAAGAAGTTGAGGAAGGTGGCACCGGCCGGCGGCGGCTCCAGGTCCGCGGCCCAGGCCACCAGCGGGTCCGTGTCGCCGCTCACCAACGCGTGAAGGACGAGCGGAGGCAGAGCGAACTGGTAGACCGCCGAGGCCTCCGGCACCTCAAGGGAACCGAAATAGGAGACGTTGTGGACGTGATCGACGTTGGTCTCGGTGACCAGCAGGATCGCGGGATCGATCTCGTTCAGACAGTCCCTCAGGAGAGCCACGGTTGCATGGGTCGCGGGCAGGTGAACCGACTCGGTGCCCGGCTCCTTCCAGAGAAACGCCACGGCGTCGAGCCTCACCGCCACCGCCCCGCGGGCCACGAACTCGAGCACCACCCCGAACATTGCCAGCAGGACTTCCGGATTCGCGTAGTTGAGATCCACCTGGTCGGCGCCGAAGGTGGTCCATACGTCGACGTCGACACCATCGACCCGATCGAACCGCGTGGTGAGCGGCGACGACCTCGGACGCACCACGGTCGACAGGTCGTCGGAGGCCCCAACGGTCTTGAACCATCCCCGGCGGTCGGGCTCGCCTGCGAGGAACTGCCCGAACCAGACACTCCCGGACGACAGGTGGTTGATCACCGCGTCGGCCATCACATCGAAGCGGTCGGCCAGATCGCTGAACGACTGCCAATCTCCGTAGCTCTCGTCGACCGCTGTGGGGTCGACCACGCTGAAACCGCCGTCGGACGACCAGGGATGGATCGGCAACACGTGGATCCCGGTCACCACCGAGCCGAAATGGGCCGCAACCGACTCTCCGAGCAGGTCGAGACCAGCCGCGCCGGTCTGGTCCCGATCGGTGAACTGGTCGGGGTAGGCAATCACCCAGGCGTCGCGCTCGGAAATTCGGTGAGCACGGCGACGGCGCCTCGCCGAACACGATTCGATCAGCCGCTCAAGGCGCTGCGCGACCCCATCTTCGTCGGGGCCGTACATCCCGGCCAGCAGACGGGACCGAGCCGAGCGACTCAGGCGTTGACCTCATCGGGCACGGTTGTTGTGGTTGTGGTGGTGGCGGCGCCACTCACGGACCGCGCCTGGGCCAGAAGCCGATCCAACTCCTCCTGGGCCGTGGCCCACGCCTGGTAATCGGGCGGGTCGGCCGAGAGCGCCGCACGGGCCGCGGCCCGCTGAGCCTCGATCTGGTCGAGAATCTCGATGATGTCGAGTGAGTTGTCGGGCGTGGTGGGCGTCTCCGGGGTGGTGGGTGTGGAGTCGCCCGGCGAGGTCGGCTGATTGGGATCGGTCGACGGGATGGCGACGCCGTCGAGAACATCGCTGAAGTCCTCGCCCGGGTAGAGCTGTGCCAGAGCATCAGCGAGATTCTTGCCCAATGCGATCTGCTCGCCTTCGCCCACAGCGGCGATCACGAACTCGAGAGTCGGCACACTGGTGCCCTCGGCGGCCACGTAGAGGGGTCTCACCCAAAGAATCGAGTTGTCGAGCGGGAGCAACAAGATGTCGCCGAACTGCACCGACGA
>JAJRXJ010000304.1 GCA_024276355.1 Actinomycetes bacterium
ACGAACCCAGTTCCCCAACGACGAATCGGAGATGTTGAGTTCACGGGCGACCTTCGCGATCTGGCCACCCGACTCGTTGACCATCGCGACCGCTTCGGCCTTGAACTCCTTGGTGACCTTGCGTCGCGGACGACGCTCACTCGTACTTGACATGGACACTCCACTCCGGGCTCACGCCCTCAAGGTAGGTGTCCGTCAAACCGGGTCAACCTCATCTTGTGGTGGATGAATCATCGGCCGTTAGGTCAGCTGTCGTTGGCGCCTACGACTCCGGTATCGATGCGCGAAATAGCCTTCACATGCTGACACTTGAGCCGCCCGCATGGCGCTGGACCGATTTCATGTTGCTCTTCGCGGTTCAGAAGAAGTTGGCGGCAAGATCTGCTGCAAAGCCTTCGTCATCGCAGATCGAGAGCGCTGCGTTCAAATGCCAGCATTTTGCGGAGCAAGTAGGGGAGCTGCTTCAGACCTTTCCTGATGCCGTGCTGGCTGAAGCGGCGCGTTCAGCCGAGAGTTGGAGGGAGCGTGTCTGGTCCGCCACGGACGACACACGTGAGGTCTCTGGCGAGGTCAGCGCGGTGGTCGAGATCGTGAGTGGCTTCCTATCAGACCTGAATCGTGGTCGCGTTCCGAAGGCCCGCACGGCCTACCCTTCGTCGGATCGCGTCGGCCAGCAGCGAGACTTCGTCGAGAGTCGGGATCTGGCGCTCACGGCTGTGTTCGACCGCGGCTCCTTTGATCCGGCACGGGTTCTCACGGATCAACCGGTCGTCGACCGCGGCTTGCATGATCTGACGCAACAGCCGGTAGGCCTTGGCGGCTGTCGTGTCGCTGATCCGCCCGGAACGGATCGTCGAGTTCCATTCCCTCACCGTCGCGGCGGTGATCCGCCCGATCGGAGCATCGCCAAGGCCGGGAAGAACATGACGCTCGAGCAGATGCTCATAGAGCTCCACGGTGGTGGGGCGTAGTTTGGTCTTGGTCTTCAACCATCTGCGGGCATAGCCGCCGAAGCGCATCGACCGGCCCGCCGGGTCGAGATCGTCGCCGCGATGCAGGTCGGCCTCGACCGTGCTCAACCAGCGAGTTTGTCTGTCGGGACGGCGGGATTTGAACCCACGACCCCCTGCTCCCAAAGCAGGTGCGCTACCGAGCTGCGCCACGTCCCGTTTTCGTCTGGGCCAGCCAGACGGCCGACGAATCAGCCTCGATCCCGACACGCTATCGCCGGCAGCCTTTGAGCGGGCGTCTCACGCTAGCCTCTGCGTCCATGCGATTCGTGAGGGATGCCTCGGCGTCAAGCCTCGGAATCGGCCTGGCGGCGGTCTCGTTGATCCTCCATCGGACCGTGCTCCAGAGCCAGTTCCTGGTCAACGACGACTCGGCGATGATGCTCGCGGCAGACGGCTCACTGTGGGGGCGTCCGACTCCGGATCTGGTTTTCATCAATCCGACGCTGGGCGGATTCATCGCCCTTCTCGGTCGGGTCATTCCCGGCGTTCCCTGGTACCTGGTCGTACTCGACACGGTCATGTTCGTGACTCTTGCCGCGGTGGTCGGAATGTGGCGTCACCGTCTGCCGGAAGATTCGAACCATGAGTGGCTGCTGCTCGGCGTCTTCATGATCTCGGTCCAGGCCTGGATCTGGACAAACGTCTCGTTCACCGTCAACGCGATTCTCCTGGCCGGCGTTGGTGCCATGCTCATCGCCCATCGCCACGACGATCCCGGACCGGACTCCCTCCTGCGCAGCGTTCTGGGTGGGCTGATGATCGGGGTCGCGTTCTGGCTCAGGTGGGCCGGAGCCGTGGGCGCACTGGTTCTGATCGTTCCGTACCTCGCTGCGACACTCGGATTGAGGTTGAAGTGGAAATCCCTGCTGCCGGGAGTGACGGTGGCACTGCTGCTGGCCGGGGTCGGCGCGGGCACAACCTGGTACCGCTACCACGACGTTCCCGCGTGGCAGGACTACTTCGAATACAACTCCGTCCGTACCAAGATCCACGACACGGCCCGTCGGTTCCACATGGGAGACGAAAACGTGTTGGAGTCCGCGGGCTGGACCCAAAATGATGCCCAACTTCTCACGAGTTGGTACTTCCCCGACAGACAGGTGTTCTCCCGCGAGAGTCTCCAAGCGGCTGTCGAGGAATCGTCGGGGCGCACCGCCTTCGGAGAGGCTGTGTCCCACACGTGGAGGAACCACTACCGGAAACTGGTCGTGGCGGCCGCTGCCTCGATCGTGCTCGTGGCGTTGGTGTTGGGTCAGCGCAGGCGTCGAATTGCGCTCGTCGGGCTCACGGGGTGGATGCTTTCGGTCTCGCTGGCATTGGCCATGACCCGCAAGCTGCCGGGGCGGGTGGCTCTGGCGTTCATATTCCTGATCGTCGTGGCTGCGCTCATGCAAGAGAGATCACCGACACGGATCCGCAGATCGCCGGCCCTGCCCATGCTGACCATTGCGGCAGTTCTCGGACTGCTGACCTTGGCGAACCTTCTGGGCACCCAATCACGCATCGCTGATCACCACGCAAGATTCGACGCCGTGGCGGCGGGCATGTCGGAGGCGACCTCGGAGGGTGATCTGGTGGTCTCGTGGGCGGGGGCCTACCGCGGCAGCTGGGTCGACCCGAGGAGTTCCGGCGATTCCATACCCACCGACCTTCTGCCGCTCGGATGGCAGACATTCAGCCCACCGTGGCTGGCGCTGGCCGCGACCCACGGCGTCTCCGACGTCACCCTTTCGATAGCCACTGATCCGACGGTGTACCTCGCGGTTGATCGAAGGGCCGTTGCCGATGACAAGTCGTTCGAACGATTCGCCTCCGACCACTTGGGGATCGAAGGGAGGCTGAGGCCGGTGGCCCGCGTGGGCCGCGACGCCGAGATAGAACTTGCCGACATCGAGGTTCAGGTGAGCGTGGACGAGAGCCGACAAATGGTCGTCGAAACGGGGCTCGACGGCAGTGTGACATCCCGGACGCTCAGAGACACACTGGGGTCGGGTTGGCTGCTGTCGGAACGAAGATGGCCACAAGACATCATCGGTTGGGTCGACACCCGAACCATCGGACCGGCCGTCGATCATTCCCAGTGGGACCTGAACAGCCCCAAGTCGATATTGCCGCCGCTGTCTCCGGGCCGGGGTGATGTCTGGATGGCGATCCTCTACGACGGAAGGATCAGCGACCTCGAGCTGGCCGTGCCCGATCCGGACGTACCCGGCCGCTGGTGGTTCGACGGACGGGTACGTGGAGGTGAACCCGGTCTCTGGAGCGTGTACCTGCTCGACGGCGACTTCGCCTACCGGATCGACGAGTTGGGCATTACCGGGTGATCCATCACCTGCAGGATCGGGTGCACGAACCTGCCCCTAGTTGAAGTCCGGAAGTATCCCGCTGCCGAGATGGTCGAACACCAGTGACGATTCGAGGTGGCCGATCTCCGGGAAGGCGCTGAAGGCCTCCACCACGACCTTGCGCAGATGGTGGGTGTCGCGGACGCAGACGTGAACCAGGAAATCATTCGCGCCGGACACGTGGAACACGTTGGCCACCTCCAACATCGGTCTCACGTGGTTGAGGAAAGCGTCGACCTCGTCGGCGTTCTGGCGTCTGAGCCTCACGGACACGATGGCCTGCACGCCGATGCCGAGCGCGTCGGGGGAGACGTCGGCATGGAACCCCCTGAGCACACCGTCGCGTTCCATGCGGCGGGTGCGGTCCGAACAGGTCGACGCGGAGATTCCGACCGCCGCCGCGACCCGCTTGTTGGGTAGTCGTGCTTTCTGCTGAAGCAACCTGATTATCTGATGATCTGTCCGGTCAAGTGTGCGACGTGGGGTCATAATCCGAATATTGTACGGAAACAGAGTCGAGGGCCAGGGAATGGGCGAATATTGATGCCATAACTCGTATGACGCCACATCGAGGAGACTGCCATGGAAGACGCACATCGCACCTGGGCCGAGCCGTGGAAGATCAAGATGGTCGAGCCGATACGCATGACCACCCGCGAGGAACGCGAGGCTGCGATCGAGGCCGCCGGATACAACACCTTCCTGCTCGAAGCCGACGACGTGTACATCGATCTGCTCACCGACTCCGGAACATCGGCCATGTCGGATCGCCAGTGGTCGGCTCTGATGCTCGGCGACGAGGCCTACGCCGGCTCCAAGAGCTTCTACAAGCTGGTCGACGCGGTGCGGGAGGTGTACGGCTATGAGGAACTGGTCCCCACACATCAGGGCCGGGGCGCCGAACACATCCTGAGTCAGATCCTCATCAAAGAGGGCGATGTGGTGCCAGGCAACATGTATTTCACCACCACCAGGTTCCATCAGGAAAGGGCCGGAGGGAAGTTCGTCGATGTGATCGTCGACGAGGCCCACGATCCCCACAGCCTCGCCGCGTTCAAGGGCAACATCGACATGGCCAAGCTCAGGGCAGTGGTCGACGAGTACGGGGCCGATCGGGTGCCGTACGTGTCGTTCGAGACCAATGTCAACATGGCCGGCGGCCAACCGGTGTCGATGGCCAACCTGCGCGAGGTCTACGAATACTGCCATCCGCTCGGGATTCTCGTCATGCTCGACGCCACCAGGGCCGCCGAGAACGCGTGGTTCATCAAGCAACGTGAATACGGCTACCACGACCAGCCGATCTCCCAGATTCTTCGGGAGATGACCTCATGGTCCGACGGTGCCACGGTGTCGTCGAAGAAGGACAACCTGGTGAACATCGGTGGGTTCCTGGCGCTGCGCGACCCCGAGCTGGCGCGACAGGCCCGCTCGATGTTGGTGGCCTTCGAGGGACTCCACACATACGGCGGCATGTCGGGGCGAGACATGGAAGCGCTGGCGGCCGGCATCCACGAGATGGTCGACACCGACGACCACATCCGGGCCCGTGTCGGACAAGTCGAGTACCTCGGCGACAAGCTGATCAAGGCCGGAATACCGGTGATCCGTCCGATCGGTGGCCACGGCGTGTTCCTCGATGCCGGCACGATCCTCGAGCACGTGCCCCAGGAGCAGTTCCCGGCTCAGGCGCTGGCCGCCGCCATCTACGTCGACTCCGGGGTGAGGGGAATGGAACGCGGCATCGTGTCGGCCGGACGCGACCCCCAAACCGGGAAGAACCGTCACCCCGCGCTCGAACTGGTGAGGCTCACGATCCCGCGCCGTGTCTACACGCAGTCCCACATGGACGTGACCGCCGAGTCGGTGATCAAGGTCTGGGAGCACCGCGACAGCATTCGCGGTCTGCGCTTCACCTACGAGCCCGAGAGCCTCCGATTCTTCCAGGCGCGCTTCGAGCCCGTCGACTGAAGGGGCCTGACCAACTCGGAGACGTGTGTCGCTACGCCCGGCCGCGAGGAAGGTGCTGCGCGAGAATCCCGTGAAACCTCTTGGTCTCGGTCATCATGAAGTGCTCGGCACCATCGTCGCGTTCGACTACCACCCCTGCGCCCCAAAGTGGCTCACCACGGCCAGAAAGCATCGGCACGGTTCCGTCGCCTCCCTGATCGCCACCGAGCGTGCAATCGACATCGCCACGCAGGCCGGCGGATCCGTCATCGGTCATGACGGCCTCGCATGGTGTGTTGTGTTTGGCTCCGTAGATCACAAATGTGCGGTCGGCTCCACCCGGGGGCAGAGGCTTCGAAATCGACGCCTTGAACGCCAGGGCGGCCTCAACCTTGCCCGAGAGGTGGTTGGGCAGGGCGGGTAGGTCGTTCTTGCCGTCCCATCTGTAGGTCTCGGCAGCAGTCGACGGCACATAGTTGTGTCGCTCGTACACGCCGCCGCGCCGATACCACCGGTTCTTGTGGGTGACGACCGGCGACGATGGATTGACGTGCTCGAAATAGAGTTCGTCGGGCAGAAGCTCAAAGACACCGGCGGCATTCTGCGAGATGAGCTTCATGTGCCGGTCGAAAGCGTCGCCTCCTCCGATGGCCCGGGCGGCCGCGGTTATTGCTGCGCCGGTCGGATCCGCCAAGGCCCTCAGAGCAGCGCCGCTGAGCGAAAGGCTGCCCCCGCCGGCCGTGGCGATCGAGTAGGCGGCATTGAGAGCCACGCCCGCCGGGCCGGGCAGGAACTTGTAGGGGATGTCCGGGTGAAGCGAGTAGTACGCCATCGGAGCGCCGAGATGGGGGCTGGCGTCGTAGAAGACCCGATCCACGGCCGGGCCGCCTCCGTTGAGAGCCGCACGCACCACCAACCCGCCCATCGAGTGGCAGATGATGCTCGGTGGAGTGCCGTGTTCAGCAGTGGCCCGGTCGATCAGCTTCACTAGGCCGGCGGCGGCGAGCGAACATGACTCGAGCCAGTTGTAGGCGTGAATGTAGAGATTCGGCCGCTGGCCATCCACCGGCTCGAGCGAGTAGCCGTGCCCCTCGAGAAATCCGATGAGCCCCAGATGAATACCGGGGAGAAGCCCGTGGGTATTGCCAGTCATCACGCTCATTTTCGAAGGATCCATCGACTGGAGAACCTCCATCGAGGTACGTATGTCGAGGTCGTACCCGAACGGTGGCCAGATTGATTCGGGTCCGTTGCTCGTGTTCGCCTGGATGGCCGACGCCATGATCCCCGGAACGAAGATCAGGGGTCTCGTGAGGGGATCGTCGTGCTTGCCGGAGGTCACGGTCACCGGAGGTGTCAATCCGGGCTTGTCCTCCTTGTGTTCCTTCAGTCCGCCGCCGTCAGACGGGGCGTCGGTCTTCTTGGTCGTGGAGGAGCGACGCTTTGACACGAAAACCGCCGTCGCGATGAGGATCGCGAGAACCAGTAGCGAGATGAGCACCACGATGGTCATGGATGACCCACTGTCGGATGCGGGCGTCTCGCCGCCGGTCTCAGTAGCAGGGGTGACAGCAACCGCGGGTTGCGATGGCTGTTCGGGCGAGTGAGCTGCTTGCTCCGCTTCGGCCGTCGCCGAATCGCTCGCACGCGAGTATTCGGAAAGCGAGAGCCTCGTCTCAAGGAAATGACGGAAACCGCTGGCCAGTCCTCGCGTCGTGGCGAGGAACACGAATCCCGCGGCAAACAGTTTGCTATCGGTGATGTGGCTGTAGACCGCGATCGTGAGTTTGAGAATCGCCAAGTCGAGTTCGGCCTGTTGAACGGTCTTGTCGTGGCTGCCCCCTCGGAACAGGAGATCCTGGTTCCCCGAGGTTGAGGCACCCGGCGTCGACGCCGGGGCTGTCGTGGACACCTGATCGGCGAGAGCATCGGCCGACAGTGCCATGGCCATGATATTGCCGGACCTGTAGTAGAAGCCGGGCAGGTCAATTGTGGGGAACCCGGTGTCGCCGTCGTAACTCTTCACGTCAAAATTGAGGGAACCGTCGGCGAAGACGGCGTTGGGAATGAGGTTCGCGCCCTCCCATGTGTCTCCGGCAAATGTTGAACGCCAGACGGGCTTGTCGGGGATGGTGATCGGGAAACCCTCGTTGATCGTCAGCCCGGCAGTGAAGTCGAAGTCGCTGTCAGTCTCAATCCACATGAGCACGACGACGTCCCCCGGGGCCAGCTTCGCTCCGGCGTTCTGCGCGAACGCCATGGTGTCGCTCAGCCCCTCCGTCGGTGGTGTCCAATCATCGGCCAGCCGCATAGCATCGACCCCCGCTTCACGGGGGTGGCTCCGGCAGGATTGATGATCG
>JAJRXJ010000305.1 GCA_024276355.1 Actinomycetes bacterium
GTACGCTGGTTCCCGCGCATCTCTCGGTGGGTTGGGTACGGTTCAGTGGCCGACGAGCCGGCAGAAGTCTTGCCTGCGCGCAGCACAGCCCACGTGACGCTCTACACGGCCAACGTATGTCCATTCTGCCCACTTGTTCGAGGGCGGTTGGAGCGGCTGCAACAAGAGCTGCGCTTCAAGCTGCACGAGGTGGATGTCACGTTTCGGCCGGGACTTGTTCAATCCAAGGGCTTCCATGCCGTTCCAGTCGTCGAGATCGACGGTCGATAGGTTGTCGGCAACTCCACTTCGGCCCAGCTGGCAGCGCTCCTCACAGCTCCGCCAGCCTGACCGACAACACCGAGCGAGGTCGCCCGAATCGTGTGCTTCTGCGACCGTGAGCTCAGGGAGGACCGTCACGACTACCCGGAGAGAGATGACCTGACCTCGACGACCTCGTAGAGGTCGGTGGCAGTGTCGGTGAGTGTGTTGCCGATGGGGGTCCAGCTGAGCCACCCAGTTCCGGGAGGCCTGATGCGTGTCTCGCCGAGCCAGAGCAGGGTGACCGACACGGGATAGCCTTCTCCGAAGCCGGCGGCGGTTGACGTCGTGTTGTAGACGTGGGTTGCTGCGGGCTGCGCCTCGCTTCCCCCGATCGAGGCTCCGGCGTCGAAGCTTCCTGCGCTGACGGCATTCTCGCCCTCGCCAACGCCCCATGTGAGGGTCCCCACCCAGCCGCGTCCTTCTACGGCAGATGTGATTCCGGTCACGGGGTCGGTCCAGATGACTCCGATCGGGCCGACCTGTGTCGGGTTCTGATACCACAGCCAGGTTTCGAGGCCCGTGAGGCCGGTGCTTGTTGTTCCGTCGGGGTTAGCCGACCAGACGGGATCGGCCAGAGCCGCTATCGCCTCGGCAACGGCATCCCAAACTTCGTCGGTCCCAGGATTCGGGTTGATGCAGATGTCTTCTGTCTCTGTGGGTGTCACCCCGTCGGTGTAGATCATGTAGCGCCGGAACTGCAGCAAGTCCGCCCAGTCGCACGTTCCGAGGAACTGCCACTCTGTGTAGTAGTGGCCGGGGTCGTCACCGGGATCACCGGGTCCGCCGCCATCATGTCCCGGGCAGACGAGCGCGCCAACCGCAGGGTCGTAGTAGCACTCCTCATGATCCGCAAGGGCAGGAGTCACGAGGCCAAAGACCAGGCCGATCGCGAGTATCGCCGTGATGATCAGCCGCTGATGGGCGCGAGACTTGAAACGACCCACTCTCCTCCTCCATTCGGGCGTAGCGTCAGTTCCAGTGGCACCGAGAACTCTTGGGCTGGAAGGATCTCGACGATGCTGCCGCCCTCGTCGACCGTGTACCCGGGATATGGACTCGACGCGTTGACCACCAGGGTGAACAGCTTCCCCTCAGAGAAGGAATCGTCAAAGGTGGTGAGAACGATCCCTGTAGGGATGAACGCGAAGCCGAGGAATCGTTCTCCTTGAGCGACGCGCCCGGCAAGTGCGGTCTGCCATTCCTCGATGATCTCGGTTCCTGCAAGGAGACCGTCACTGAGGATGTCTGCATCGTCTGTGGGGTTGGCTTGAACTGAGGCCGCCCAACTCAGCCACTCGGTCAACCACCGATCCATATCCTCTGGTCCTTCCAGAGTGAGGTCGGGATCGGGAATCGGGGCACCGATCCGAGCTGTGAGCGCTTCCGGTAGGTCATCTACCGTCTGCGGGCCATCAGGGAAGACGATGTCGGCGAGGTCTGAGAACGACGGCAGTGTGCTTGTGGTGGTCGGCGGTGTGGCGGTTGTCGTTGAGGCGGTGGTCGGAGGTGATGTCGTGGCCATCGTCGATGTACTGGTTTCCTGAACTGGCGGCGTTATCGACGTCGTTGAGCCGGGTTGGCTCGACTGCGTACAGCTCGCCGCCACGAGGGCCACGATCACGAACAGGAAACTCTTCACAGCTATCCCCCTACCGTTGGTTCAGCGTATCCGGAGACCGTGACATTGGCTACCTGTCCCGGCACAAGTGCTGCGATGAACCGGAACGGAATCGTTCTGCTGACGGACACGGTGACACCTCCGGTCGTGGCCGTAGCGGTGACCGTCATGTTCCCAGCCCACGCGGGGTGTGCAACCGCGGCTGCTAGTGCTCTCGCTTCAGCGGCTGTGGGCTCGAGTGCCACGACTCCATTTCGCCAGGCGGATTCGTCCAGTGCTGTGGCTCCGGCGATGGCAGCGGAGTCAGCGACGGCAGCTGCTTCCTGTCGGGCGGCGAAGCCGCTCCACAGATCGAGTCCGAGGAACCCCACGGCGAATAGCAGGAGGGACATGCCCATGGCCCAGATCGTCATGGAGCCCCGTTGGTCGCTCACGGTGCGAAGCCTCGGTAGTCGTCGACACGCTCTGTCGCGGACGCGACTGCATCGAAGGGGTTGCCGACCGAACCCAGTCCGGGAACGAGAATCGGGCTGCCACGAACCGTGACGGTCACGGTGACGACTTGACCACGTTGCAGATCGCCGAGCGGCGTAGCCGTCACAGCAAGACCGACAAGGTCACCCGGATCGACACCGTGGTTGGCGACGATCTCCCTGACTGTCTCGGTTGCAGATGCGATGCCACTGGTCATATCGTCGGCGAGGACGACCTGGCGCGCCGCTTCCGTGGCTGCTGCCTGGGCCGCGTTGGTTGTTCCGACCCATGCGGGGAACTGGGCGAGGAGCGCAGCCGCCGGAATCAGGAGGAGACCCACGGCGAAGATCAGCTCGAGGCTGACGCTGCCGCTCTCCGTGCGAAGGTGTCGTCTCCCTTTCATCCGGAGCCTTCCTGGGTAGCACTTCCGGTGGCCCAGATATCAAACGTCGGCATGCCAGGTGTCGGCGAATCGACTGTGACACCCACCTGGGACACAATGCTGCCGCCTTCATTGGCACAACTCACCGACACCGACGACCCGAGGGGTCCGGGGAGTAGCGACTGGAAGACCTGGCTCGCCCGCTCCTCGCAGGCCACGGGGCCAGCGGCCACCCGCGAACCTGCTCGGACTCCTTCGTCTGACGCTGATCGAGCAACGCCCTGGACGTAGGTGGCCATCACGAGCTGCACCAGGAACACCACGGCAAAGACGGTCAACAGCGCTGCCATCACGACCTCGATCGTGGTGCTGCCTCGATCCGACCTCAGATGCCGAGGGTGGTGGTGACGAAACCGGCTGCTCTCGTCAGCATGCCGGTGAGCTGAGCCCTGAATCCGAAGATGACAAGGGCGGA
>JAJRXJ010000306.1 GCA_024276355.1 Actinomycetes bacterium
ATCCACCACCACCTCGCGCCCCGCCTCGGTGGCAATGTCGATGGCAACGGAACGCTTGCCCCGGTTGTTGTTGGCGTAGTTGGCACTGAAACCGGCCGTGCGACCGACCCTCAGGAGATCGCCGGTGAGAGACTCGACCTTGATCACCTCGGCGCCCTGTTCGGCGAGAAGCTGTGTGGCCAGAGGACCGGCGATGATCTGGGTGAGATCCACGATTCTGACCCCGGTGAGCGGGCCATCGGAGAAGTCGGTGATCATTCCACCTCCAGAAATGAGTTGCCCCGCTCGATGGCCTCGACGCATTCCTCGACCATGCCCAGCAACACGTCGGCGCTGCGCTTCACCTTGTTCATCGTGCCGACGATCTGCCCGACCGGGTTGAACGCCACGGCCTGCGACTTCTCCGGGTAGCGGTTGCTGCGCACCATCGCCTCACGAACAGCCATCATCTGCAAAGGCATGCCCAACGTGTCGGGCGAGTCGGCCCGGTCCCACGCCTCGGTCCAGTCGTTTCTCAACATGCGGCAAGGCTTGCCGGTCCAGGATCTCGACCGCACGGTGTCCCGGCTCGTGGCCTTCATGTAGGAATCGATCTGTGCGGGCGACGCCGCGGCCTCCTCGACCGCCAGCCAAAGCGAGCCGGTCCACACCCCGGCCGCTCCCATGGCGAGAGCGGCCGCCATCTGACGACCGTTGCCGATACCGCCGGCGGCAAGAACCGGAATCGGCGCCACCTCGTCGATGACCTGGGGCCACAACACGATCGATCCGACATCTCAGGTGTGACCGCCGCCCTCGCCACCCTGGGCGATGATGAAGTCGAGGCCGGCGGCAGCGTGACGCGAGGCCTGCGCCGGTGATCCGCACAACGCTCCGACCGCCCGACCGCTCTCCTGGATCCGCTCCACGAGGTCGGGTGGGGGAGTGCCGAGGGCGTTGGCCACCAACACCACGTTGGGATGTCGGAGAATCTCGTCGACCTGGGGGTAGGCGGTGGCCGCGTTCCATCCCATCAAACCCGACCCGAGCTCCTCACCGTCGGGCAGTTCAGGCACGCCGTGGTCTTCGAGAACCTGGTGGACGAACCGTCGGTGCTGCTCGGGGATCATCTCGCTGAGCGTGGCGGTCATCTTGGAGAGGTCCATCTCCCCGGCGCCCTTGTACTTGTTGGGCAACACGATGTCGACCCCGTAGGGCTTGTCGCCGATGTGCTGGTCGATCCACGCCAACTCGATCTCGAGCTGCTCAACGCTGAACCCCACGGCCCCCAGCACACCCAGACCACCGGCCTTGCTCACCGCCACGACAACATCGCGGCAATGGGTGAACGCGTAGATCGGAAACTCGGTACCGAATCTTCTGCACAGCTCGTTTTTCATCTGATCCCCCGAACTTGAGCGTGTCGGGCACCGTAGATCGGGCACGAGGGGAAGGGAAACCAGTAGGTTTCGCATCGTGACTGAAACAGAAGAATTCGAGCGCACTCCCGGCGGAGCGGTGTTGATGGACGGCAAGAAACTGCGCGACGAGATCGTGGCCGGGCTACGGGCCGAAATCGACGCCCTCGGCAACCCGCAGATCACCCTCGCCACGGTGCTGGTGGGCACCGACAAGCCCAGCCAGATCTACGTCAGAAACAAACGCCGCAAGGCCGAGGAGTCGGGAATGGTGTCACGCCACGTCGAACTCGGCGCCGACTCGACCCAACAGGAGGTCGAGGCGGCGGTGCGCGAACTGGTCGACGATCCGGCGGTCAACGGCATCCTCGTTCAGCTTCCGCTGCCCGACGGCCTCGATTCGGAGCGGGTGCTCGACCTGATCCCGCCCGACAAGGACGTCGACGGCCTCACCGAGCGTTCGATGGGTCGGCTGGTCAGGGGCCGCCCGGGGCTCGTGCCGTGTACCCCCCTCGGGGTCATGCGGCTGCTGGCGCGTTACGGCGTGCCCACCAGCGGCAAGAGAGCAGTGGTGATCGGCAGATCCACCCTCGTGGGGCTGCCCCAGGTCCTGCTCCTCGGCCGCAAGGGGGTCGACGCCACCCCCACGCTCGCCCACAGCCGCACCTCCGACCTGGCCGCACAATGCCGAGAGGCCGACATCATCGTGGCGGCGGCCGGTATGGCCGGCCTGGTCACATCCGACTTCGTGAAACCCGGCGCGGCGGTGCTCGACGTGGGCATCTCACGGACCGAGGGAGGAATCGTCGGAGACGTCGATTTCGACAGCGTCGAAAAGGTGGCCGGCGCCCTCACCCCGATGCCGGGAGGCACCGGGCCCATGACCATTGCCTGCCTCATGGAGAACACGCTCTCGGCCGCCAGGCTGCAAGGAGCGGTCTGAACCCCGGGCCCCGCCCCACCCCGGCTCAGGACGGCGGCAGGTGGCTCGTGGCCCCGCAACCCAACACCCGTAGGAATATCCCCGACCGGGGCTTGGGTGCAAAGTAGGAAGACTTCGGTGGCATCAGGTCGCCGGCCTCGGCCACGGCCATGAGATCGGCAATGTCGGTCGGGTAGACCAAGAACCCGACCGCGCCGTCGGCATCGCACATCGACACCAGCTCATCGACACCAGTGGGAGCGGGCACGTAATCGACCCCGCTCTTCGCGCCGAGCTCGTCGACCCCCATCACCTCGCCGATGACGCGACGGCGGAGACGTTCGACATCGAGCGAGTCGAGAGCGGTCGGATGATCGGCATCGTGCAGCGTGAGCTTCCACCAGTTTCCGTCGGAGTAGACACCGATCTGACCCCGCTCGGACGGGTCGGCGGCGGCGGCGTCGGCAACCGGTTCGACCGTGCCGACGGTGGACAGCGCGGCCACCAGGTCGTCGATCCCGGACGCCGCGTTCCGCGGGGCCCGCCGGTGGAAGGCCTCCACGCGAAGTTCCTCGTCGGGAAACAGCACCGCGAGGGTCCGGGCAAAAGCCGGATCATCGGGATGGGCATCACGGCCGGCCACCGCGGCCGCCGAGCGATGGTGGCCGTCGGTCACGTAGACGGTCTCGTCGGAGAGCATCGCGGCGGCCCTCTCGGTGGCCGCGTCGTCCATGGTCCATATTTGATGGCGGACGCCTTCGATCAGATGGTCGACGTCGGGCTCGCCGCATGCAACTTCGGCCAGAAGGGCCTGCAGCTCATGGTTGACGCGGTGGGTGAGCGCTATCGGCGACGAGGTGGCCCCGACCACCTCGAGATGGCGGCCGAGGAGCCGTGCCCTCTTGGGTCTCACGTTTTCGTGGGTGAGTACCCGTCCGTCGAACAGCCCGTCGACGTCGAGCGCACCAACCAACCCGGTCTGGGAATGCTGACCGTAGGTGAGTCGGTAGACGTAGAACGCCGGGCGACCGGTCGGCTCGAACGCCCCGGCGTCGAGGATTCGGGTGAGGGTCTCGGCCCCCTTGGCGAGAAGGTCGTCGTCGGACGGAGTGTCGCCCTCGATGGCGTCGTCGCGTGATCGGGTGACACCGAAGTAGGAGTAGGGATTCGATTCGACGGCGGCGCGTCGCTGCTCCGGGGTCTTTGCGTCGTACGCGCCGGCCACCACGCGCTCGGCCCATTCAGGCCGTATCAGCCAACCGGCAAACGGGGCAAACAGGGGCTTCTTGCTCACGACTCCGACACCGATGCGTTGATCACGTCGGGGATTGCCTGAATGGCGGCAACCGTGGACGAGGGAACGGCCTGGTTGACGTCGATCGTGGCCACCGCGGCGATGGATCCCGCGAACACCTGGTTCTGCATGTTGGAGATGTTGAGGTCGGCGACCCGCAGCGCAGCGAGCACAGCCGCCAGGACCCCGACCTTGTCGAGATGGCGCACGGTGAGGGTCGCGGCCCGCGGTGGCACCGCGTTGAGGTTGACGCAATTGGTCACGCCCCCGGAACGGTACGACTCGATGGCGTCGACCGTGCCGGACGCCACCGCCGCCTGGGCCTGCTCGGTGGAAGCACCGATGTGATGGGTCGCGACGACGTTGGGATGACCGGCCAGAGCAGAGTGGAACTCGCCGCTCCCCCCGGCGGGTTCATCCGCGAACACGTCGAGACCGGCGCGGATCCCACGCGAGTCCATGGCTTCGATGAGAGCCGGTTCGTCGACCACGTTCCCGCGTGAAGTGTTGATCAAAGTGGCACCGGGACGCATCTTCGACAGGAAGTCTGCGTCGACCATGCCCTTGGTCGAGTCGGCCCCCGGCACGTGGAGGCTCACGATGTGGGACTCGGCCAACAGCGTGTCGATCGAGTCGACGAAAGTGACGCCGGCGGCCTCGGCACGCTGCACGGCTCGTGGTGAACGCCCGGGCTTGGCGACGGCGATCACCGACATGCCGAACCCGGAGGCTCTCTCGGCGGTGGCGATACCGATGTCGCCGAGACCGATGACCCCGAGGGTGCGGCCGTAGAGGCCCAGGGCCTTCGAGTAGGTCTTCTTGTTCCACCGGCCATTGCGCGAGTCGATGGTGGCATCGGCGATGTGGCGGTCGACGGCAACCATCAGCCCAACCGCCAATTCGGCCACGGCCAAAGCGTTGCGGCCGGGCACGTTGCACACGAACACACCGAGCTCGGCGGCCCGGGCGCAGTCGATCGTGTTGGTGCCGGCACCGGCCCGAACGATGAGCCCGAGACGATCGGCGGCGTCGAGCGTGGCCGAAGTGACCTTGGTGGATCGAACCACGAGCACCTCGACGCCGGCGATGTGGTCGGCCAGGTCGTCGGCGGTGAGATCGGGCATCATCATGACGTCGTCGCCGGCTGCGTTGAGCCGCTCGACGGCTTCGTCGGGGAGCTTGTCGGCCAGAAGTACTTTCATCGTGATCTCCACGGCGGCGGTCGCCACAATCGTCTTGCATCGCGGAACCGTTCCGCATGACGGAATGACTTTATCGTTGCGGTCCGTCGGGTCCCGCAGTGAATCGTACGTCTTGGTCGTAATGTCGATCCAAGTGGACAAGCGAGAGTGAAGACGACCAGACGATGCCCACATCCCCATCTCCGGACACCGGACGAGCGACCACGCCACCGGGTGACGAGGCGGAGTTTCACCTCTGGTTGAACCGGTTCGCCGCGCACAAGGGACCGCGCGGGGCGGAAGGTCGCGCCCATGCCGAGCGCTTTCTCGCAACCCTCGGCGATCCACAAAACCGCGTCCCCACCATCCACGTCGTGGGCACCGCCGGCAAGGGCACGATCGCCCATCTGCTCACATCCAGACTGGTCGCACGGGGCCACACGGTCGCCACCCACATGTCGCCCCACGTCGACGACCCCCGCGAGAGATTCACGATCGACGGCCGATTGCCCGACTGGTGCACCGTCCTGGCAGCGGCGAGCGAGGTCGACCGGGGGGCCGAGGAGATGCTCCGCACCACCGGCCGCTCGCCGAGTTACTTCGCGGTGACCGCCGCCATGTCGTGGGTGGTGGGCCGAGCCGCCGCAACCGACTTCTCGGTGGTCGAGGCGGGAATCGGCGGTCGGTTCGACGCCACCAATGTGATCGAGCGAACCGATCGGATCCTCGTGGTGTCAGCCATCGGACTCGACCACGTCGACGTCCTCGGGTCAACCGTGACGGACATCACCATCGAGAAGGTGGCGGCCGCCCGCGGATGTTCCCTCGTGGTACTGGCCCCGCAACCCCACCCCGCGGCGAGCGCCACTGTGATCGCCGAGCTGAAACGCATGGGCGCCGACCTCGTGAAGGTGCCGCCCACCGATGGCCACGACTGGCGGGTCGAGGCCGACTCCGTGGCCGCGGCAGTCGAGGCGCTCATGCTCGGCGCCTCCGCGACGCAACCGGGCATCCGCCCGCTGCCCCCCGGACGCGTCGAGCATGTCCATCGGAACGGGCGCGATTTCATCCTCGACGGAGCACACAACGAGATGAAGCTCTCCGGCCTCCTGCGAACCCTGGTGCGCGACACCGGAGGCCCCGCGGCCTGCGTGATCGCCGCGGTCGGCCGCAGCAAGGACCTCGCGTCGTGCGCGGCAGCCCTGTCGAGGCTGGCCCCGATCGTGATCACCACCGAATTCGACACCTACCCCGGATCAGTGGGCACCATGCCGGCATCGTGGCCGGCGGCCGAGTTGGCGGCGGCGGTGGAGATCGCATCGCCAGCCACACGCACTCTCGTCGCCGACTCCCACACCTCGGCAACGACCGCCGCGGTGCAATTGACCGAACCCGACGCGGTGATAGCCGTGACCGGATCGTTCCTCCACCTCAGCGAAATGAGGTCCGCGCTGGAAGCGGCCAGCCGCTGAGGTGTCAGCCGACGATCGACGACTGCCAGCGGGCAGTGGCACCGATCTGGTTGAACGTGAACACGTGGAGCCCAGTGATGCCGAGATCGTCGAGTTCGCCGGCCAACGGGTCGAGCAGGCGGCTCGGATTGAAACTGCTCGACGTGAGCAGCTTCGCCACGCCGCCCCGGTTCTTCCGGAGGTAACGCAATGATGTGCCCACCCCCAGGCGCATTCCCATGGTCATGAGCCTGGCGCGGTCGACCACCCCCGGAACCCCAAGGTGGACGGGGAGTTCGAACCCGGCGGCCCGTTCCCGTCGAATCCACGACGAAATGGTGGCGGCCGAGAAACACATCTGGGTGGACACGTGGCCATAGACACCGGCATCGGCCAGCAGTACCTGCTTCTCGTGGAGGGCGGCGTGGAGATCACGGTCGGATATGAACGCGTGTCCGTCGGGGTAGGCCCCGACTCCGACGTGGCGGATCTGACCCGACGAGATGTCGAGGAGGTCTCTCAACAAGGACATGGTGTCGGGATAGGCGCCGGGATCCGGGGTATCGCCCGCGATGACGAACAACTCGTGCAGATCGATGCCGGCGATGCGTTCGGCGATGCGACGAACGTGGTCCCGGTCGGCGACCATTCGAGCGGCGATGTGGACGATCGGAACGTGACCGTCGGCGGCGAGGGACTCGGCGATGTCGAGCGAGTGCTCGATGGTCTTGTTGGGGCTGCAGGTGACCGACACCCGGGAGTTGGCGGGCAGGTTGCCGACTTCTCCCGTGAGACTCTTGAGCGGCACAACCTCCCAGGTCATTCCGGCGACGAGGTCGGCGACGGCGGCACCGCGCACGTCTCGAGATGGCCTCCGACGGGGCCCGGCGGGAAATGTCATGTGGGGTCCGTCAGCTCAGCCCGACGATGTTGCCGTCGGAATCGATGTCGATGGACTTCGCCGCGGGGGTCTTCCCAAGGCCCGGCATGGTGCGCATGTCGCCGCATATCGGGTAGACGAACCCGGCGCCGACGGAGGCCCGCACCTCGCGAACGGGAAGCGTCCAGCCGGTCGGCGCACCCTTGAGCTTCGAATCATGCGAGAGCGACAGATGGGTCTTGGCGATGCACACGGGCAGGTTGGCGAAACCGGCATCGGTGTAGGTGGCCAGCTGCTTGTTGGCCTGGGCCGAATACTCGACCCCGTCGGCGCCATAGACCTTGGTGGCCACCGCATGGATCTTGTCCTTGAGGGACATGTCGTCGGTGTAGAGCATCCTGAACTCGCTGGGCTCGGACGCAGCCTCGGCCACCGCCTCTGCGAGCTCGATCGCACCCTTCCCACCGAGTGAGAAGTGGTTGGTGACAGCGGCGCGGGCACCGTACTCGTCGGCGATCTCGTGGATGGCACGGATGTCGGCGTCGTGATCGCCGGGGAACACGTTGATGGCCACCACCGGGGTGGCGCCGTGGAGCTGCATGTTGGCGAGCTGTTTGCGCAAGTTGTCGCCGCCCATGTGGACCTCGTCGGGATTCTCGGCGAGGAGCGCCTCGGGCAGCGGTCTGCCGGCCACGATCCGGTGGTTGCCCGAGTGGGCCTTGAGGCCCCGTACCGTGGCCACCAGCACGGCGGCGTCGGGGGCGATACCCGAGTAGCGACACTTGATGTTGAAGAAACGTTCGGCGCCCATGTCGGCGCCGAAACCGGCTTCGGTGAGAAGGAAGTCGCCGGTGTGGATACCGATCTGGTCGGCGACGATCGACGAGTTGCCGGTGGCGATGTTTCCGAAGGGGCCGGTGTGGACGAGGGCCGGTGTGCCCTCGAGGGTCTGCATCAGGTTGGGTTTGATGGCCTCGATCAGCAGAACCGCCATTGCCCCTGCGGCACCGATCTCCTCGGCGGTGACCGGAGTGCCGGCCTTGGTGTAGCCAACCACGATGCGACCCAGTCGCGTGCGCAGATCCTGCAGCGAGGTGCAAAGTGCCAGCGCGGCCATCACCTCGGATGCGGCGGTGATGTCGAAACCGGTCTCGCGGGGGATGCCATCGAGGCGGCCGCCGAGGCCGATGTTGATGTTTCGAAGGGCCCGGTCGTTGACGTCGAGCACGCGGCGCCAGGTGATGTTGTGGATGTCGAGGCCGGCTTCGTTGCCGTGGTAGAGGTGGGCATCGACCATCGCCGAGCACAGATTGTGGGCGGCGGTGACCGCGTGCATGTCGCCGGTGAGATGGAGGTTGAACAGCTCCATGGGCACGACCTGGCTGTAGCCGCCGCCGGCCGCGCCGCCCTTGATGCCGAAGGTGGGCCCCATGGACGGTTGGCGGATGGCAATGGTGGCCGACTTGTCGAGGTACTGGAACGCCTGGCCGAGCCCGACGGTGGTGGTGGTCTTGCCCTCTCCGAGCGGCGTTGGGGTGATCGCGGAGACGACCACGTAGGCGGCCCGGGGGCGGTCGCTCATCTGGTCGATGGCGTCGAGGGAGATCTTGGCTGCCCCCTTGCCATACATCTCCAGAGAGTCGTGCGGTATACCGGCGTCGGACGCAATGTCGGCCAAGGGCCTCAACACGGCTTGGTTGGCGATCTCGAGGTCGCTTGGGAAGGGCATGGTTCCTCCGTCGGACGTTTCTTTTCTATCCAAAGGCTAACACGATGGGTGGCACATTTGTTCCGCATCATGGAAAGGTTCCGCAATGCGGAATGCGATCACAGATGACAGCGCCCATGTTTCCACCTCCCCCGGGCTTTTGTGACCTCGGGGGCGTCACTATCAGTCCTCCGAGGTCAGAAAAGCGGGGGGATGGGGTGGGGGATGGAGTGGGGGATGGGGTGCAGACGGGGTCAGCCGGCCAGCGGGGGATCGAGTCGATCGGTGACGGCCACCCGGATCTGGGAGTCGAAGGACCGCACGTGGGCCTCCATGATCGCAGCGGCATCGTCGCCCCGCCCCGACCTCAGGGCATCGAGAAGCAGGTGATGCTCGGCGACGGCCTCGCCCATGTCGGACACTTCGGACAGGTAGAGATTCCAGAGACGATCGCTCTGTGCATACAACATGTCGAGAGTGTCGAGAAGGAAACGGTTGTCGGCCGCCTCCCACATGATCTCGTGGCATCTGCGGTCGACCTTCATCAGCTGGCTCGGGTCGTGGGAGTTCCCCTCCGGTGAGCCGAGGGCCTTGTCCATGGCCTCCCAGTGGTGGTCGAGTCCCCGGGCCGCGGCCAGCCGGGCCACGTAGGGCTCGAGCACGGTGCGGGTCTCGAACAGGATCGACAACTCCGACACGTCGATACCCGACACGAACATTCCACGGCGGGGGATCACAGTGACGAAGTGTTCGCGGCCGAGTCGTTGCAGCGCCTCTCGCACCGGCGTACGTCCGATCCCGATGCTCGTCTGGATCGCGTCCTCGCGCAACACGTCGCCCGGCGCGTAGTCGAGGTTGACGATCATGCGCCTGATCTGTTGGTAGGCCTGCTCGG
>JAJRXJ010000001.1 GCA_024276355.1 Actinomycetes bacterium
CGAGGAACTCGCCGCCCGGCGGGCGCAGGGCTGAGCGGCCGCCGCTCAGGTCATCTCATGCTCAACGGACTAATTGCGACCGTGGGCGGTCTGGCAATCCTTGCCATTGCCGCCGACCAATTTGTTGAAGGGGCGGCGCGAATCGCTGTCGTGCTGAAGGTTTCCCCGGTGGTGGTGGGCGCGGTGATCATCGGCTTCGGCACCAGCGCGCCCGAAATGGTCGTATCGGCCATTGCATCAAGCAACGGTGATCTCGATATCGGAGTCGGAAACGTCATAGGCAGCAACGTGGCCAACATCTCGTTGGTTCTGGCCGCTGCGTCGCTGGTGGCCGCGATTCCCGCCTCGGCCCGGACGCTCCGCAAGGAGGCCCCGCTCTCGGTCGGGTCGGTGGTCCTGTTCGCGTTGCTGATACAGAACGGAATCACCCGGACCGAGGGAGTGATCCTGCTGGTGGTGCTGGTTCTGGTGCTCACGCTCATTCTCACAAGCGTCCGCCGGGCCGAGCCCCACATGGAGGTGCTCGAGGAGTTGGCCGACCCGGGCGAAACGACCATCTGGTTCGAGGTGCTTCGCACGCTTGTCGGCCTGGTCGTGGTGGTCGGATCCGCCAGTCTGCTGGTGCACGGCGCCGAGACCATCGCCGACGAACTCGAACTGTCGGGCGGGTTCGTGGGCTTCACCCTTGTCGCTCTGGGAACATCGGCCCCCGAACTGGTGACCGCAGTGGCCGCCGCCCGCAAGGGAGAAACCGAGTTGTTGGTGGGGAACCTGCTCGGTTCGAACCTTTTCAACAGCCTGGCTGTCGGTGGGGTGATCGGAGTCGTTGGTCCGGGACAGCTCACCGATGTGACGCTGGCGGGTGAGGGTGCGGTGTTGATGGTGGTCGTATCGGCGGGAAGCTGGCTCATGATGATGGGCAAGGGCATCAACCGAACCAAGGCCGCACTGCTGGCGTTGATCTGGCTGATCACCGCGGTGTTGCTGTCGGGCGGTGAGAGCGCGGTGGCCGCACTTGTCACCTGACGCTCATTGTTGGTTGAAGATGGACCGACAATTGAATCGTGTGGCCCACTCGGCCCGGGGACGAGGCCACAATTTCGCCGCCGAAGGTCCGGAATCGCGGGTATCGCGTGGCGGTCATGCCGATGACATTGTCGTGGCGAAGTAACGGAGGAATCCCCGCCGGGCCGGACTGACTGCCGGAGGCGTTCCATGCTCCTCCTGTGGGCATCGAACCGGAACACCCGGCTCGGCGGGGACACCATTTCATTGGGCCACCACCGGCGTCGGAGACCTCGTAGGCTTGTACGTGTGCCTGACACGTCGGCGGTTCCCCGCACCTACCATCTGACCACCCTTGGTTGCCCAAAGAACCAGGTCGACTCCGACAAGCTCGAGGGCACACTGGCGATCGACGGCCTGTCCCGGGTCGACTCGGCCGAGGAGGCCGATGTGGTGGTCGTCAACACCTGTGCGTTCATCGATGAGGCCCGCCGCGAGTCGATCGACACCATCTTGGCTCTTGCCGAACGTCGTCACCCCGGGGCCAAGCTGGTGGTGACCGGCTGCATGGCCGAGCGTCACGGTGCCGAACTGGCCGCCGAACTACCCGAAATCGATCAGGTGGCACCGTTCGGGGTCAGCATCGACACCGGAGCGGGGGTGCCCACCGGCACTGTGGCGGTGAGTATCGGGGCCGCTCGCCGGGCCCCCGACTTCGATCTGCTCAACCTGCCTCGCCCGGCATCGGCTCGGCCCTGGGCCTATGTGAAGATCGCCGAGGGCTGCGACCGGGCCTGTGGCTTCTGCGCAATCCCGTCGTTTCGTGGCCCTCAGCGCAGTCGCAGCATCGATCAGATCATGGCCGAGGTCGGTCAACTCGGGGCGCGCGAGATCGTTTTGGTTGCCCAGGATCTGGCATCGTTCGGTCGCGACCAGGGTGTGGGCCAGAAGTCGATCGTGCCGCTCATCAGCCGGGTGTCGGCCGAGGTCGACCGCGTGCGGTTGCTGTATCTCTATCCATCCGACCTGGGCGACGATCTGATCGATGCGATCTGCAACACCGGAGTTCCCTATTTCGACCTTTCACTCCAGCACGTCTCGGCTCCGCTCATGCGCCGGATGCGACGTTGGGGAGACGGTTCGAAGTTCCTCGACAGGATCCACACCATTCGCCGCCGCGAACCCGACGCCGCGTTCAGGTCGAATTTCATCGTGGGTTATCCGGGCGAGACCGAGGCCGACCACGA
>JAJRXJ010000307.1 GCA_024276355.1 Actinomycetes bacterium
GTGACTTCCCAGGTGTATGACGACCGTGTGGTGCGCCAGCACGATGACATCCCGGCCATCTACGGTGATGTCGACTTCACGATCGTGCCGGAGCGTCTCGATGCCGACGCCTCCCGCGACGACGCCCGCTTCGCGAAGCTGAAGGATGCTGCTGATCGGGTGTTCGACCGACCCGATCTGATCGAGCGGGTCCGCAACTACACGATGACCGGCGATCTGGTCGCTGATGCCTACGCGGCGCTGATCCCCGAGTTGGGGGTGCGCCCGTTGATCGCCATGCTCGACACGGCGTGTGAGAGGGGCATCGAGGCGGTCGATGATGCACCTCCTGAGTTGGTGGGGTTGATCCGCTCGATGGAGGACACGCCGGATTGGGTCGACATGGATCTCGTCGAGCGTGGGGCCCGGGCGGAGCGGATTCCGATGGCCACCGCCACGCCGTTCGCCATCCGGGGGGCTTTTCTGGCCACGTTCCTCAACAAGTACGCGGCGTTGCCCATGACGATGACCGGCACGTTGTCGGATGAGGCCGCGGTGAAGCGGGTGTTCGAGACGGCGAGTTTCTTCACGGCCACCACGCTTCCGGGGGCGCTCGATCGTCACGGCAAGGGTTTCCAGGCCGCCGCCAAGGTCCGTTTCATGCATTCGATGGTCAGGTTCCATTTGATGAACTCGGGCCATTGGGATGTGGCCACCTACGGCATCCCGATCCCCCAGATCGACCAGATGCCGGCGGGCACGATCGGCACGTTCCTGATGTCGGCTCGTCTGTTGGCCAAGGGCCACACCGAGTTCAACGACGATCAGAAGGCCGCGGTGGAACTGGCCCGCTATCGCAGCTTCTTGCTGGGGTTGCCCGAGGATCTGCTGGGCGACACCCCCCAGGAGATCGTCGATCTGCTGGTGGCCCGCCACATCACCTTGCGTGACAGCTACGACGACGAGACCTGCGGTGCGCTGGTGCGGGGCACGATGGCCGCTGACCTGTTCGACCGTTCCACCATCAGGGGGCGCACCCATTCGTGGCTCGAGAGCGGCTTCTCGCGGTTTGTGCTGATCAAGAGTTTCCTGGGTGGCGACAGTGAGCGGGCCGACGCCATGGGGATCGATTTCACCCGCACCAAGAAGTTGGCGGCAGCGCTGGCGCTGGCGGCCATCACCACCCGCGGGGCGTTCTACCGGATTGGGCTGCGGCTGCCGGTGGTGTCGGGCCTGATCGACCGTCGGCTCAACGCCCGGCTCGCACGACTGCTCGACACCTACGGTCATGCCGATTTCGTGACCGACCCGCAGCGTTACAAGATCAACGCCGGCTGATCAGCGGGGCGAGTACCCGGCCTGGTCCCATGTTCACCGACCGGGTTGGACCCCCCGGCCGCCCCCTCGGTACTCTCCTGCCACTGACGTGGGAGGAGTGAGATGGCTCGTTCGAACGGCACCGGGAGGATCTCTCCCGCCGCATTCGTAGCGACAACCGTCTTCGTCTTGATCGCGGCGGTCGTCTCGCCGAGCGGTGATTCCGCGGCAGCTCAAGTGGCCCCGGATTCGTTGGAGGTGATCGCCGGCCGCATCGATTTCCACGCTGACGGTGCGGGTGCCAACGGTGATGGTCTGGTCAACGCCCTGTTCACACCAGCGGCGATCACCACATCGTTCTCTTCGTTCGGAATGGTTGGAGACATTTTCGCCCCGATGATCGGCGCGGATCCGGACGCCGCCGCGGCATCGATAGAAGGGGCGTACGGTCCGGCGGTGCCTGTGGAGGCCAGATACGACGCTCGTATCGATTTCAGGCTCAAGTCGGAAGACGGCATGCACTGGTCGCTGGCATTTGGTTCGATCTCGTGGTCGTCTGATTCGACCAGCACGCTCAACTACGAGGACGGTTCCATCAACGATTCCTTCCACGGCCAGGGGTTCGAGCGCCTTGACCCGGAGAGCGACCGCATCGACGTGACGTTGTCGCGCAGCGATCCCACTGGCGTTCCCGACACTTGGGATTTCGACATGGAGGTGGTCCACGACTACGTGAGCGATGGCGAATCGGTCTGGGAGTTCGGAGGTATCGGGAAGATCACGGCCGGGCGCCGCGGTGACGACATGACCCTCGAGGCCGAGACGCCGTTCGGCAAGGCCTCGGACTTGGGAATGCCCAACGTTCTCGAGGGCATCTTCGCCGACGCCTCCTATTCAGTCGGGTGGTCCAAGTCGGGCAAGATCGAGAATCTCTCGCACCCGATCGATTTCAGCGACGATTCCGAGATCGCACCGGGCTCGAGCAGGTCGATCACGGTTGGTTCGTACGCCACCGATTGTGCGCCGCGAATCGTCCGAGATGATCGCGACGGCGCCCAGGTGTACGACACAGGAAAGGTTCTCGACTATGTGTTCAACGATGCGGGCACGTTGCGAATCAAGGCCGAGCTGGAAGAGCTTCCGAAGGAATACAACCGGGCTGTGAAGTGGGTGTTCACGGTCGCTGGGGTGGATGTTGGCTACACCCCTGATGATGCCATCGGCGAGAAAATCGAGATCTTCGTGCCCGAGATGCCGTCGGACAATGACGGATTCGGCGAGAACTCGATTTCGGTTGAATACACCGATCCCGCGGTGGCTGAGCAATGCGCCCCGGTTGCTCCCGCCCCGGTGAGGCTGTTCTTCCCCCGCGATGGA
>JAJRXJ010000308.1 GCA_024276355.1 Actinomycetes bacterium
CTGTCGATACACCTGACCCGGGTCGGCCGCCGGCACCTCGCCGGCAAAGCCGATAACGAAATACGATCCGTCGTTCGACAGCGCCACCCCGAAGGCTTCCTCGACGCCTATCTCGGAGTCGGCATCGGCAAGGTAAGTCGACAGCACGGTTCCGGTGCCCACGTCGATGATATTGGTGACTTCCTGGGTGCTAACAAGCAGCCGACTGCCGGACCCGTCGAAGGACATCCCGAACAGGACCCCCCCGGTGCTGGTCGACGGTGCGACCTCCTCACCATCGGAGTTGATGAAACGAATCGTGCCGTCGTTGAAGGCAACAGCCGCAACCGAGCCGTCGCCCGAGATCGTTGCTTCTTCCACACCGATGTCAGCCGTGTAGATGGGGCCGAGTCCAACTCCCGTTGTCGGATCGAACAGCTGAATCCGGCCCTTGTCGATCGACTGGCTCCATGCCACAGCCACTGTCGAGTCGCCGCTGAACGTTGTGAGCGTGGCCTCACCGAGTGGACTTGGGAACATGCTGACAAGCGACGGCTGTGCGGCGATGGATCGATGCAGTGCGGTTTGCGTCGACACGTCATCGCGGCGCCGGTTGGCCTCCAGGGCCAGAAGCATGGCGAGATCCGGCGCTTCGGTGAGCTTCGCGGCTGCGAGTGTCGAGATCCTCTCGATGTTGGCGTTCTCCTCAGCCGCCAACGCCTGCTGTTCGGAATCCAGAGCCTGCTTTTCTGCCGCCATGGCCTGTTGCTCGTTGGCGATGGCCTGATTCCTGGCGGCGTCGGCTTCCTCGCCGGCGGCAACCGCGGCACGTTCGCTGTCGATGGCGTTGTTCCTCGAGTTGACGGCCACGAGCGTCGCGACCAACGCGAACACGACCAACACTGCTGCCGCTGCCAGGAGTTGGCGGAGCTGACGGTTCTGCTTGCGGTCGCGTGCGGCCGCGCTGGCCGCAGCTTCGGCTTCGGCGTCGGCCGCGGCGTTCGATGCATCAACCCACTCGAGTTCCCGCTTGTTGAACATCTCCGGTCGACGAACCGCCAGCTCGCTGACGGTGTCGAGCCGGCCGCCACGGGCAAGTTCTCCGCCGTCGCGCTCGTTGTCGATCCAGTTCTCGGCGGCCACCCCGATGCCGTGCAGAGTACGCAGGTCGTCACGATCCTCGCTCAGCCAGGCACGAAGACGAGGCCAGTCACGCAGCAGTGCTTCGTGGGCTACCTCCACCGTGGGTTCACGCGTGACGTAGTCGCGGTCGACCGTCAGCAACCGGGCCGATGTGAACGCATCGAGAAGCCGGGCGGTTCGCTCCGCCGAGCCGAACTCGCTTCGCTTCACCCGCCGCCTTGTGTCTTCGGTTCCCTCTCCGAGTGTGACCAGACGGCCGAAGATGCGCCTGGTCTCGGCTTCGTCGTCCGCATCGCCTGCGTCGACGATGCGATCGGCGCGAGCGGCGACCGCACCGGTGAGACCACCGAGCTCACGATGGACGGAGGCCAGCATCAGACCGGACACCCGCCGTTCGAAGGCTTCGGTGAGCGAGAACTGCATCAGCGGCAGCGCTGCCGGACGTTGACTCACACCGGCCACGAGTTCGGCGACCAACGCCGGTTCGACTTCAACGCCGACCGCGGCCGCCGGCTTCACGATGACCCGCTCAAGTTCGCTGGGAGTCATCGGCCGCACCGTCACGGTGCCGACGGTGGCGAGCTCGGCGAACTCGGGATGACGCAGCGGCACGTCGTAGTGGTCGGCCCGCAACGTCGCCACCACTCGCAGCGGTGACGACGGTGCGGTGATGGCCGCCGCCAACTCGGAAAGGAATCGGTCCTGTTCGGCCGTGCCCGACATGGTGAACAGTTCCTCGAACTGATCGACCACCACCAGGATTCGGGTGTTGTCGTCGGGCAACACCCGGCGCACGGCCCTCAACAGACCACCGGGTTCCCCCAGCTGTTCGCGCAGCGACGCCGGCGGGTTCACCGCCACCCGCAGCAGAGCTGTCTCAAGGGCGTCGATCGGATTCGAACCGGGCAACATCGTGGTGACGAACCAGTTGTCGGACCCCGCTATGGCGCCGCGGCGCAACGCCGGCACCAGCCCCGCTCTCACTACCGACGACTTGCCAGATCCCGACGGCCCGACCACCACGACCAGAGGTTCGCGTTCCAGTGCCTGGACCAATTCCGTGACCAGCGCCCCACGTCCATGGAACCTGTCGGCGTCGCTCTCCTCGAAGGCCTGCAAACCGATGTAGGGATTCTCGATGTGAACGGCCGGGTCTCGTCGGACCAGTCGCGTGTCGGCGGTGCCGTTTCTGGCCCGGCCCGGGTCGAGCACCTCCACGAGTTCCTCGACAAGAGCGGCGATGGTGGCATGGCGGTCGTCGGGTGCCTTGGCGGTGGCCCGAGCGAGGATCTGGTCGATTCGCTCAGGCAGGTCGGCTCGAGTGGCGCGAGCCGACGGCAGTGGGTCGTTCAGCTGGTGACGAATCAGTTCGGCACGGCTGTCGCTGTCGGCGAAGGGCAGCCGTCCGGTGAGCAGTTCGAACGCCGTCACCCCCAGGCTGAGAACGTCGGCAGCCACACCGGTCGCTTCGCCACGCAACATCTCGGGCGAGGCATACGCCGGTGACGCCACCGCGAGATCCCCGACCGTGGACACCGGCAGAGCGATACCGAAGTCGGCGAGATAGGCGACTCCCTGCTCGTCGAGCAGAAGATTGGCTGGCCGCACGTCGCGGTGCACGACACCTTTTCGGTGCGCTGCGGTCAACGCACCCCCGATGTCGGTCAACACACCGGCCGCGGCCCGCTGCGAGAACGGGCCGCGAGAGCGGATCACATCTTCGACGCTTCCGCCGCGCAGCATCCTCATCACCAGATACGCCGCGCCCGGTTCGCGCCAGAAGTCGTAGAGCGGCACCACGTGGGGATGTTCAACCGACGCGACGATCTGGGCCTCATGCTCGAAGCGCCGGACGAACTCGGGACGGTCGGCCAGCTCAGAACGAATGATCTTGATGGCGACATCGCGGCCGATACCGGGCTGCACGGCTCGATGGACGACCGCGAACGCACCCTCACCAAGTCGCTCACACAACTCGTATCCCCGCAACGTGCGGGCGCGGCCAACCAGTGACTGGTCGGCCTGAGCGATCCGATTGTCGAGCTCGGTCAGATGCGACGAAGGGTCGAGACCCGCTTCCTCCACCAGCAGCTCGCGGAACTGGCGAAACTCCCGCAAGGCGTCGGCTTGCCGGCCGCGAACAGGGCCCGCA
>JAJRXJ010000309.1 GCA_024276355.1 Actinomycetes bacterium
ACCGCAACCGTGGTGATCGACGCCGTCAACGCCAACCCGCCCGGCGACGACAACCTTGTGCCCAACCAGGAATGGGTCAGCATCCACAACACCGGGCCCACCGGAGTCGATCTCACCGGCTGGGTCATGCGCGACAACTCATCGTCACACCGCTACCCGTTCCCCGACGGGTTCATCATCGCACCGGCCGGCATCGTCACCATCCACACCGGCTGCGGGCCGGACACCTCGACTGATCTCCACTGGTGTCAGAGCGGATCGATGATCTGGAACAACTCCGGCGACACCGCCTTTCTCCTCGACCCAGCCGGCAACATCCACGACACCCTCAGCTACTGACCGCACGCCCATCACGGTGATCGTCGGAACTGCGGGCGCGACCCCGGATCAATCCGTCAGGTCGCTCAGATCCGGGGGGACATCCACCGCGTGGGCTTTGAGCACCTCGATCGGCACGACCTCCAGGGCGGTCTCGTGGGTCGATGCCAACACCACCGGTGCGGCCACCCCATCGACGTGGGCCCGCAACCAATTGAGGACCGTGACACACCATCGATCACCCGGATGCAATCCCGGGAATCCGAACTCCGGCCGGGAGGTGATCAGGTCGTTCCCGATCGACCTCTGATGTTCCAGAAACTCGAGAGTCATCACCGCACAAACGGTGTGGCTCCCATGGTCGCTCGGATCGGTGTTGCAGCAACCATCGCGAAACCAGCCGGTGACCGGGTCGACCGAGCACTCCTCGAGATCACCACCGAGCACATTGAGGCTCTTGGTCATCGGTCGGCCCACCCGTGTTGCCCTCCGGATGACCCCTCGAATGGTTCAAGCGGCGGGCGCGTGGCGGAGACGGTCGGCGATGGCATACGACCAGTGTCGCATCATCGCCGCGTCCTCGCCGGACCCCTCAGCTCGAAAATGCTAGGTTCCCACCCCAATATACGGATCGGGGCCCGAGATCATGAAGTCCACCAAGACACGCATGGGCGCTGTGGTGGTCATCGTCGCGCTCCTGATCCCGGCCGTGGCCCTGGCCGCCGTGGTGACATCGCCCTTCGTTGATGTTGTCCCGGGCAAGTTCTACGAGACCCCGATCAACTGGGCGTTCAACAACAGCATCACCACCGGCAAGGATGCCACCCACTTCGAACCCGACGGAGCGGTCACCCGCGGCGAGTCGGTCACATTCCTCAAGCGCTACGACGACCACATCGTCCAACCGGCCATCAGCGCACTGGGCCAAACCGTCGGCGGGCTCAACTGCACCAGCGGCCAGATCGCCAAGTTCGACGGCACCAACTGGGCCTGCGGAACCGACACCGACACCACCATCCCCAACACCGACACCCTCGCCGCCCTCGGATGCGCCGCCGGCCAGGTGGCTCGTTGGGACGGCACCGCCTGGGTCTGCAACAGTGTGGGGCTCACAACTGTGGTCGCCGCAGGTTCGATCACCACCGTCGACAATCCGGGAGACTTCGATCTGAGAACGTCCATCGCCATCGGCGTCGACAACATGCCCATGATCGCCTACTTCGACACCGTCAACGTGTTCCTCAAAGCGTTCCATTGCGGCAACGCGGCCTGCACCACCGGCACCGTCTCCAGCCTCGACACCGGTGGCACGGCCGGCAGCTACGGTTCGATCGCCATCGGCGCCGACGGGTTCCCGATCATCAGCTACTACGAGATCGTCGACAGTGATCTCGAGGTGTTCCACTGCGAGGACAGAACCTGCACCACCGGCACCCCATTCCTGGTCGACACCCTCGGTTTCGTGGGATCCCACACCTCGATCGCCATCGGAGCCGACGATCTGCCGATCATCAGCTACTACGACCTCGGCAACCAGGACCTCAAGGTGTTCCACTGCACCAACACCGTCTGCGACGAGACCGTGACCACCGGAACAGCCACCACCGTCGACAGCATCGGAATCGTCGGCGAATGGAACTCGATCGCCATCGGCGCCGACGGGTTCCCGGTCATCAGCTACTACGACAGCACCAACCAACACCTCAAGGTCTTCCACTGCACCGACACGGCCTGCACCGCCGGAACCGCGACCACGGTCGACGCTGCCACCGGAGTCGGCCAGTACACCTCCCTCGCCATCGGCACCGACGGCTTCCCGATCATCAGCTACCGCGACAGCGTCAACCAGGACCTCAAAGCGTTCCACTGCACCGTCGCCGACTGCACGGCGGGCACGGCCTCAACGCTTGATCCGGGCACCAGCGGGGACGCCGGCAACTGGACATCGATCGCCATCGGGCCCGACGGGTTCCCGTTCGTCACCCACCGCGACAGCGTCAACCAAGACCTCAAGTTCTTCCACTGCACCGACACGGCATGCACCGGCGGAACTACGACCGTGCTCGACGGCGCAACCGGGAACGTCGGCTTCTACACCTCAACGGCGATCGGGGCCGACAACAAACCGATCATCAGCTACTTCGACAGTCTCGGTGCCGTGAGGGTCGCCCAGGTGAACGTCACCGTGACCGGCCTGGCATTCGGTTGATCCCTCCGCCGGTCAGCCGAAGGCAACTCCGGTCACCGACAAGGTGAGACGACCGACCTTCAGATCCAGACTTGTCACATCCTGATAGCTGACGATGGGCTCATTGTCGGCCCCGATCGCCAACGACGTGTAGGCCCCCACGTTCCCCGAACTGTCGAGCGTGGTGGCGGTGCCGCCGGTGCAGGCCGTGTCTGCGCAGTGGAAGACCTTCAGATCGAGGTTGGTGGCATCGAAGTAGCTGATCATCGGCATCCCGTCGGCCCCGATCGCAATGGACGTGTACTGGCCCACGTCTCCCCCGGTGTCGACAGCCGTGCCGGTTCCGCTGGTGCAGGCCGTGTCGGCGCAGTGGAACACCCGCAGGTCCTTGTTGGTGGCGTCGTAATGACTGATGATCGCCAACCCATCGGTGCCGATGGCGATCGAAGTGAACTTGCCGACGTTCCCCGGCGTGGTCTCGACCACGGTCGACGCGCCACCGGTGCAGGCCGTGGTCGTGCAATGAAACACCCGTAGATCACCGGTGCTCGACGGATCCCAGTAGCTGATGATCCCGAACCCGTCAGCCCCGATCGCAATGGATGTGTACTGGCCCACGAAACCCAACGGACCCTGTGAGGCCGAACCACCGGTGGAGCAATCCGCGGCCGTGCAGTGGTAGAGCCTCACGCTGCCGGCAATGCCGTCGTAGTAGCTGATGAGCGGAAACCCATCGGCCCCGATGGTGATCGACGAGAACCGGCCCACGTCGGTGGTGAAGTTGTCGAGCATCCGGGCGATACCGGTCGTGCAGGCAATGTCAGCGCAATGGAACACCTTCAGCGTGCCATTGGTGGCGTCGTTGTAACTGATGACCGCCATTCCATTGGTTCCCACGGCGATCGACGAGAACCGGCCGACACTCCCCGTGTTGTCGAGAGTGGTCGCGGTGCCGCTGGTGCAGCCCGGATCGGCGCAGTGGAACACCTTCAGGCTCGTGTTGGATGAGTCGTAGTAGCTGACAATCGGGAGGAGGTCGGATCCGATCGCAACCGACCCGTACGCTCCCAGATTGCCGAGCGTGTCGACACTCGTGGCGCTGTTGACACCAACCACACTCGACAACCCGACCGTGTTGCACACCCACGCCGAGCCATCCCAGCGGGCCACCTGGTCAGCCGTGCAACCCAGCGACGCCATCACGTCGGTGTTCGGCACCGTCGTGTCGGCATCCGCGCCACACGCCCAATTGGCCCCATCGAACTTCGCCACCTGACCCGCACCGCACGACAACCCGCCCAGCGTCGACCCCAAGCCCGCGAACATGGGCTCGACCACATTGTCGTTGTAACGCTTCAGGAACGTGACCGACTCACCGCGGGTGACGGCCCCATCAGGATCAAAATGAGTTGCGTCCCTGCCGGTGGTTATGCCGTTTCCGAACGCCCAGTCAACCGACGCCTCGTAGAACCTCCCCGGCACCACATCAACGAACGGCGACACCGCCACTGCCACCGCCGGCGCGACCACCGCAAACGCGACCACCGCGACACCCAAACGAAACTTCGTGAACCTCATCTACAGGTGCCCCCGGGCCGGAATCCCCGGCGACAGTAACAGATCGCCCTCGGGTACGAGGCCCTCCCGGGGTCTGACAGACACCGCCGGGTCGGATGATGTCTCACCGAACGCCTACGGTGTCGGAACTTCCCCTCAGTGAATTGCAGACACCACCGAGGAGAGTCCTCATGACATCCCAATACGGCTCGAGGCTGAAGTTCCGAACCTGGATGATCGAACGCGATCTTGACGAAGAAACCGCAGATGCCATACTTGAGTCCATGCTCCCGTTCGAGTGGTCCGACATCGCCCGCCAGGGCGACATGGTCGCCAGGTTCGACTCGATGGACAAACGCTTCCTGCAGATCGACCAACAGTTCGACAGGGTCGACGAACGATTCGAGAAAATCGACCAACGCTTCCTGAGGATCGACGAACGATTCGAAGCACTCAGTTCCCGAATGGATACCGGGTTCTATCGATTGCAGACCCAGATCTCGTCGCTGGCATCAGACTTTCACTCCATGAGCAGGGCCGTGGTTCTCGCGGTCATGGCCATGGCCGTCACGCTGGCGGTGCTGGTACTCACGGTCGGCGTGGCCGCGCTCAACACCTGACCAAAACGATGCCGGCGCCGGCAGCGCATCGGGCTGCCGGCGCCGTACGCGCCGCCCTGCGATCTGCCCCTCTACCTGTTGACCGTCATCGAGATCACGTCCGGCCTGGCGTAGTGGCCGCACGGGTCGAACATTCTCCGGCCGGCCACCACCTTGGCGATGTCGAGAGTGGCCAACACCGTTCCGGCCTCCGCGATCAACGGGCCGTCGAGAATCTCGCCGCCGGGCGCCACGATCGTGGTGTTGCCCTTCGACATCCAGTCCTCGTCACCTCCGTAGATCTCGTCGGCTCCGGGCAGATCCCGGGGAACATCACTGCCCCGCAGGAACGCCGTCACCCCCACCACGAAGACCTGACCCTCCTTGGCAATGTGGCGCAACGTGGGCACCCACTCGTCGCTGTTGTCCCAAGTGGGGGCCAACAACACGTCGATGCCCTGCTCGTACATGGCGGCTCGCGCCAGCGGCATGTAGTTCTCCCAGCAGATCAGCGAACCCACCTTCACCCCGTCGATGTCAACCACGGTCAACATCGGACCCTGGCCGTTGCCCCACACCGTGCGCTCGGCACCTGTCGGGATGAGCTTGCGGTGAAGCCCGGCGATCTCCCCATCGGAGTCGATGTAGACCACGGCGTTGTAGAGCGTGCCTCCATCGCGTTCGGTGATCCCCAGCGCCACCCACACACCTGAGGCCTTGGCCGCCTCGCGCACCGGATCGAGCATCGGGCCGTCGACCACCACCGCCTGATCGGCGAAGCGCGCGTACCAATCGCCATCGTGGAACGGCTTGTGGCGCCACACCCAATCCGGGTAGCCGGGGGCGAACGACTCGGGGAACAGCACCAGACGGGCACCGTCGGCGGCGGCCTTCTCCACCTGCTCGACCACGATCTGGAAGGTGGCGTCACGGTCGAGAAGTGCGGGGGCGACCTGAACGGCCGCCACCCGCAGCTCCTGCCCGGTACTCACTTCGTCGCTCCGGCAATCACCAGTTCGCACGGCCCGACGAACCCGTCAGCGTTCTCGAACTGCTTCAATTCGGTCTCCATGTCGGCCCACACCTGTTCGCGGGCGTCGGGGTCGAGACCGCCGAGCATCTGGTGGAGAGCACCGAACGACTCCCGCTCGAAACGCACACACTCCGCGGCCGACGGCAGCCTCACCGGCGCGTCGACCACCTCAACCTCCACGTCGTGGAAGCCGGCCGCCAGCAACTCGCCCTCGAGAACAGCCGGATCGGCCAGGCTGAACGGGCCGGGCTGGCCCGGCTGCGGGGCCGGCAGCTGAGCGGCCTCCCGGATCAGCTTCACCGGAATCGAGAAGAACTCGTTGGTGGCCGCGGTCGAGTAGGTGACCGTGGCGAACTTTCCGCCGTCACGAAGGGCGTGGTGGATTCCGGTGAGTGCCGCGTGCCGGTCGGGGAAGTAGATGAACCCCACCCGCGAGATCGCAGAATCGAAGGTGCCAGCCGGCAACTCCGTCAGATTCTCGCCGTCGAGCTCACGGGTGGTGAAGTTGGTGAGACCAGCATCGGCGGCGGCCTTGGCGGCGTAGGTCAGGATCGTCGGCGACAGGTCGGTGGCCAACACCGACCCGGTGGCGCCGACCCGCCGACCCGCCGCCACGCTCTGGCCACCGGCCCCTGCGGCAACATCAACCACTCGGCTTCCCTCGGTCACCCCGGCCATGTCGAGCATGCGTTGGGTTGCGTCGCCCAGCCACTCCTCGAGCAGCGGGGCCCAGTTGCTCCAACCCTCGGCGTACTCCTCCCATTGCCCACGGGTGGTTTCCTTGTACTTGTCCGCATCGAAAGCCATCTCTCTTTTCCTCCTGTTGAACGACTGTCATACTCAGGGCGCCAGAAGCAAGGGGGCATCGCCAGATTGCGTCTGGCGATTCCGAAGTTGATCAAGGGTGCAGACATGACCACAGCCGATGGTGTGTTCATGGTCGGCAGGGCCGAGCCCCGCCGACGCATCGAAGCCGCCATCGCCGCGGCCGCCCGGGGACAACGAGGCACCGTCCTGGTGAGCGGTGAAGCCGGCATCGGAAAGACCACCCTCATTCGCTCCCTGATGGTCGACGCACCGGACAACCCGGCGGTGGGATGGGGCACCTGCTGGCACGGCGAGGGCGCGCCGAGCTTCTGGCCGTGGATGCAGGCATTCGACGACTTGGTGGCCGCGATCGGCAACGACATCGCCATCCGGGCCGCCGGACACGACCGTGAACTCCTGTCCGCCGTGGCCCGCCCCCTGGGTGCGTCGTCAACCACCTCGGGCGTGCCCGAGGGCGATCGAATACTGCTGCTCGACGCCATCGTCCGCTGGCTCGAGACCCTCGCCGATCAACACCAACTGATCATCGTTCTCGACGATCTGCAATGGGCCGACCCGTCGAGCCTCGACCTTCTCGACCTGCTGGTCGGATCCGGGTCGCCCGCA
>JAJRXJ010000310.1 GCA_024276355.1 Actinomycetes bacterium
GGTCGACCACATACTGGCCACCGTCGCGAGCCGCCGAGTTCGAGGCTCCGTCGGCTGTCTGGTCCGTCTCGCGGTTCTCCGTCTACGTGGTGACGTTCGTGGCGGTGCTGTCGGTGGCCCATCTGCTCATCGGACATGTGTGGCCCGAAGAGTGGCGGCCGACGAGGTCATCCAACCTCCTCCTCGGGTTTCTCATGGTCAGCGGGGTTCTGATCATTTCGACGACTGTTCCATGGGCACCCGTGAAACTCGGTGCGTTGACCTGGCTGCTCACGCGTCGCCTGGGCCGAACATCCGACGACACCACCGACGGGCGCCGCAATATCCTGGCCGAACTTCATGGAAGACCAACCATGGCCGATCTAGCTCCGCTCTCGCTGCTGGCGGTGGGCGCGACCGCCGTCTACGCATTCATGACGGCGATCGCACCCACCGAGGCGGCACTCACCACGATCCTCTGGATGATCATCCCGGTTCAGACGTTGGGCGGGGCGGCCCTGATCGTGGTGGCATGGCGAGGCTCAGGCTCTCACCTCCTGCCTCAGGAAGACCGCGTAGCTGCCGGCGAACATGACGGTGCACGCGGCCAGCAGCACAGCCAACTGCCACCAGGCCAAACTCAGGCTTTCCCGTAGGTCGAGCGCGGTGGGCATGGCCAGCAGATCGGGCTGACTGCTGGTGATCCCCGTCGACTGTTGCGTCGGCGTCAGCACGACCTTGGTCGCCTCCTGGTAAAGCTGGTCGGGTGAGATGCGGCGAACGTTGAGATCGAGCCGAGCGTTCTCGAGCACCTTCTCGATCGATGAATTGGAATCGACCGGATGGACGGTGTCAGCGACGAGGCCCGAGATCAGACCGATGAAAAGCGTAAGCACCAGCCATGCGGCCAGGGCTGCCAGCGCCGCGGTCGCCGCTCGGCGCGTGAGAATCGACAGCAACTGGGCGAATCCCAACCACAGCGACACGTACACCACCGACAGCACCAGGAACGAGAACAGCCGGGCCAATTCAGCCCCACTCGGAGCCACACCAAGTCGCAACATTCCGTAGCCGGCCACGACCGCGGTGACCGAGGTGAGCACAACGGTGATGGCACCGATACCGGCCACGAACTTCCCGTTGATGATGTCGTCGCGGTAGATCGGTTGTGCCACAAGTTTCGGAAGAGTGCGCTGGGATCTTTCGCTGTTGATCGTGTCGAAGCCGAAAACGATGCCGAGCAGCGGTCCCAAGATCCCGATGAACTCCACGAACGACGGCACCCGGTTCGGGCTGATAGTGAAGAGCAGCAGGAACACCGAGGGTGTGGTGGAGGCGGCGCTCGCGGCGTCGCGGATCGGCCCGGACGCGGCATGCACCGACACCAACCCGGCCAACGACACCAGGAACAGAAGCATCAGCAGTCGGGCCGATCGCAGGTGGTCCGACAGTTCCTTGGCGGCGACGATCCTCCAGCCCGCCCTGAAGTTCACCTCGTGGTCAAGCGTTGACGTTGTCATGATTCACCGCCCCTGTGAAGTAGGTGTGGTAGATGGAGTCGAGATCGACCGTGGACGTCGACAGACCGAGCAGACCCAGACCGTTGTCGGCCAACAACTCGACTATCTCCGGCCGCACGTCGCGATCCGCGGTGACCACGATCCGTTCACCGTCAAGCGTCGCCGACCTGACCCCGGGAACCAGTTCCATCAACGTGACGGCATCGATCGCGCGAGCCGCGACCTCGACTTCGAAGGTGTGGCCCTTCTCGATGCCGGCTGCGAGCTCAGCGACCGTCCCGACGGCTGCCATTCGACCCGACACGAAGATTCCGAGCCGGTCACAGACCTGCTCCACCTGATGCAACAGATGCGAAGCCAGCACCACGGTGATTCCGGACTCCGACCTGAGCCTCTGCACCAGGTCGAGAAGTTCACGCACGCCCTCCGGGTCGATGTTCACGGTTGGCTCGTCGAGGATCAGAACCTCGGGATTCTTGATCAGTGCCTCAGCCACCCCAAGACGCTGGCGCATGCCACGTGAGAACTCGCTGACTCTCTTGTCGGCGGTTCCGGACAGCCCGACCGATTCAAGAAGCTGATCCATTCGTGAATCAATCTCGGCCTTGGGTACCCGGTTGAGTTCGGCCGCGTAGCGCAGGTTGGCCCGGGCCGAGAGATCGTCGTAGAAGCCGACCTCGTCCGGGAGGTACCCGACCCGACTCTTGATCCGCAGCGAGTCGCGGGCCGGATCCATGCCCAGAACCCTCGCCGACCCGTCCGTTGGTTCGGTGAGACCCAGCAGCATCAGAATCGTGGTCGTCTTTCCCGCACCGTTGGGTCCGACGATCCCGAAGACCTCACCACGTTCGATTGTGAGGTCGAGATGGTCCACAGCCACGAACCCGTCGTAGACCTTGGTGAGACCATCCGCGACCACCGCCGGGCCGTCCTGGCCCTTGCTTTCAGTGGTGGGTTGGTCAGTCATCGCCGTCCGAACCTCCAGAACATCGTCATCACGCTTCCGACAGCAGCCACGATCACCACGAGGCCGAGCCATCCGAGAACCGAACTGGTGGTCACCCGGTACCGAAGATCCATGGTCTTGGAGGCGTGGCCGGCACTGGCCCGCATGGTGATCATGTAGTCGCCGACCACTGCTCCCTTCGCGGGCTTGATCGTGGCCACGACCTGGGTGGTCGAGCCGGGGGTGAGTTCACCGACCGTGGACGGCTCGAAGGTGACCTTCCAGTCCTTCGGTGCCGTGGCCGCCAGCTTCACGTCTCGAAGCGAGGCACTTCCCGAGTTGGCCAGGAGGATCACCTCGGTCGATTCCTTGTTCGCGTGGCCCTTGGTGTTGAGTACCCCCGAGGCGGTGGACATCCCGAGCTTCCCGGTGCCTTTCACAACTGCCGTGAGAGTGAAGCTGCCGGTGGCGCCGTTCGATGCGGTGACATTCACCGGAATGTCGTATGACCCTTCGGCAGCACCCACCGGAGGGTTGGCCTTCACCTTGATCTTGGCACTCGCTCCGGCATCGATGCTGAGCGACGCCGCCCGCTGCTCCTTCACCGGAGAGGCTGTGACCGACCAACCTTGGGGGGCTTGCGGATCGAAATTGAACGATTGCTGGCTGGGCGTGTTGTTGTCGACGGTGAGTGTGTAGGTGAATGTGTCTGATGGTTGTCCGGTCAACGACGGGAAATCGGCAGTGATCCCGATTCCGTTGTCGACGACAGCGGACACATCGATGGTGAGCTTGAGGTTCGACGATCCTGCCGATCCCTTTTCACTTATCACGAAGTCGTAACTCCCGGCCTTGGCGTCGGGGGGTACATCTATGGAGAACTGGAGTTTGGTGCCGTTGTCCGGGTTGGCGGTCACGCTCGAGACGACGTAACCGCCGCCCCTCAGGACCGTGTCCCATCCCTTCGGGGCCTTGGTGACGTTCAGTTCCACCGACTCCGTCGATGGTGCGTATGCCGTCAGATTGAGCTTCAGGGTCGTGCCCGGTTGAGCGGCAACTCCCGTGTACGGAGAGGTGAGCAGATACTCGGTGTGGGTCGCTGCCAGCGATGGCGGGGCCATCCCGATCAGCATCATCGGAATGATTCCGAGCGCGAGGATGAGAGCCCTCTTGGTCTTCTTCACGAATTGCCTCCTTGACCAGAACTAGAACAATCAATGGGCGATCCGGATGGGCTCACACGCGGGGCCGGCACCGGATTGTCGCAGCGTGAACTCTTCTACTCATCGGCGAAAACGCGAATAAGCGTTTCGCGACAATTCGGTTTATGTGGCCGGACCTCCACTAATCGATGATCAGCGGTGTTCCGCAATCTGTGAACCACGTGAACACTCCACCAACCATCTTCCAATGAAGCTCGTTGATTCTGGTCTCACCGTTGACCATACGGTCGACCTCAATGGCTGTCACTCCGGCGAGCGATGTGGCCACGCCGTCGGTTGAGTACTTCCATGGTCCGACTCCCACCTCGCGTCGCATCGACAGGCCCTGCGATTGGGGCAGGATTTCGGACAGGTAACTCGCACACTGATCGACGCCGTAACGCTCGAGCACAGCCTCGTTGAGGCGACCCAGTAGGAACTCGGCATCGCCCGACTCGAAGGCCAGATTCAGCTCGCCGAGAAACACCTCGGGAGACTCCGCCGGCGTGGTGGTCGTGGTCGTGGATGTCACGGTTGTCGTGACCACCGTGGTCGTGGTTGTCGTTGATGTGGCGATCGTGGTGGTCGGCTCAACCGGCTTGCTCTGTTCGGACGGGTCGTCCCCACCGGTCGACACCAGAATCAGACCCACGATCACCAGAACCGCGCCGAGAGCCATCATGGCCTGACCGATTCGTGTGCGTCCCACTCGAGACCCCCGTTGTGACAGCGTGACCAATTGTGGCCCAGCTGGTGGGTCTTCGCTCGTACACGAGCACGATCCCGCGATCTACACAACAATGGGGCCGCACATCACCAGATTCGAAAGAGGTTGTGATGCGCCGACAGCTCCTCACCATCACACTTGTCGCCGCCACTCTCGGCGCTCCGATCCTGGTGGCGACCAACGCGGCAGCCAACCGGGAGGTCGCGTCGACACGCCCCGCTGGTGACAATCCCAGGACCTCTCCTCCGTCGCCCCACGCCTGCCTCGCGGACCTGCTGCAGTCTCTTGTCAGCGGCGACAACCCCCTCATATCCGAGGTAACGCAGTCACAGCCGTTCTCGCCATACGGAAACGACGCCACCGACGAGGCCGGCGAAAGCACGATCGCCGACGAGTTCGAGTTGATCATCAACCCGGCCCCGTTTGCCCTACCCGTCAAGGCCGGAAACGGGACCGTGGTGCGTGTAGACCCCACCGGTTCGGTCTCGAATCAGCTTTGGGGTGACTACTTCACCCTCGACCCTCTCCTTGATGGCATGGTCCCCACATTTGGTGGCACCCGATCCGACATGATCGACGACACCCTGCTCGGACTTGGTGTCGATCCATCCCGCAGCGACCCCCAGGAAGCGCTGGGCACGACGATCAGGGTGGCCCGTCCGATGGTCCCGGGAGCCGACCTCTACCGGGGCCCGATCACCGTTTGGGGCGGCCACATGAGGGGCAACTACGAGTCCGGGGGTGGATGTGCCGGCTCGCCGTACATCTACGAACTGGGCAGGGCGTGGTCGAGGGTCGGAGGAACGAATTGGACCCCCGGTGACGCCTTCCCGAAGGACCTCTTCTCCGGAGCATCCGACGCCATGGTGATCCGATGCGACGGCGGTTGGGCGGTCGACCGGATGGTCAACAACGGCACCGGTTTCGACTCGATCGGCACCAATACCACCGCGCTGGTCTTCGAGATCGGATTCATCGCATTCACGCCGACAGAGGAGTTCGTCGACACCGTCGGATACCGGCTCTTTTCGTTCCGGACACCGGCAGTGGGGGGCTACCGCGCCGACAACACCATCGCCACCACCTACCCCGCCTTTCCCGGCCTTATGGAACCGATGACCACCGTTGTCGTCGGCTCACCGTTCCCCACTGCCGATCACGGCCCGTTCCCCCTCGGTCTCGACCTCACCAGCCTCAACGCCGGCACAGAAACCAATCCGTGTCCCGGTGACTGGTCGGGAGTCTTCGAAACCTACCTGTGGGACACCCGCACTGAGGGAACTCTCGATGCCTCCCTGTACCAATTCGCGTCGGGGCAGTGGACATCGGGAACGATCACCCACGACCTGTCCGAATGGAGCCTGTCCACCGAGGGTGGGGGCGACGGCTACGGGGAGATGTTCGATCTCATGGGATCGGGTGGGCAGTACAGCTACGTGACCGATGGCGGTGAGTGCACGTACTCGGTCTCGATCAGCGAGGGATGGGATCAGATGACATCCGCTCTCGCCGAGTTCGTGCCCGCGACTTCGAGCGAGCCCGACCCGTCCAAGGAACCGACCTCATCGCCAACCGAAGAATCGTCGACCCCACCCACCGCGGAATCCCCCACACCATCGACCACCGGCACCGACAACGGCGGTGATGGCTTTCCCTGGGGGCCGGCTTCGATCATCGTCGGGCTGGGCCTGCTGGTGGCCGGATACTTCACGAGCCGGTCCCGAAAGGACGGTGGAGACGACACCACGCCACCACCGACTGGCGTCACTTCGGGCCCGGTAGCCACAACGGCCGCCGACCCCGGCGACCCATGTGACCGTCTGCGACGCATGTACGCCGCCGCGAAAGCCGCGGCTGAGAAGGCCCGCCGCGCGGCAGATGAGGCCGAGACCAGAGCCGACGAAGCCGAAGTCAAGGCCGGTCAGGCCGATTCCGCGTCAAGGAAGGCTGAGACCGCGGCCGGCGATGCCGAGCGTGATCGCAAGAGGGCCGAACGCCACCGAAACGCCCCGCCCGCGAGCGAATCAGAGTCGTGGATCGAAGACTCCGAGACCGGCGAGCGGATCACGGGCACCGACCTGCGGTTGCGCCGGGAGGCGGCCGCCGACGCATGGAAGGGATACCACGACAACCCGTCGTCCGACTCCGCCGCCGAAACCGAGGAACAGTGGTCACATCTCGACGATGAGGGTGCCCGAGCCAAACGCCGCTCCGAGTGGGAGGCCGACCAGGCCGAGAGGGCCAAGGAACTCGCCGACGCCGAAGCCGCCGAACAGGCCGCGAAATCTGCACGTGACCAAGCCAACGAGGCCCGCGACGCTGCCGACAGTGCAGCCAAGAGCGCCCGGGCCGACGCCGACCGGCTCGAAGGCGAGGCCGCTGCAGCCGAGGCCCGGGCCGACGAACTCAAGAAGGACCTCGACGAGTGTCTCGGCCTGAAGTCGGGCCCCACAACCCGCTGGGGCGGGCCGGTTGGCCTCGGAGAGGACCCCGACGGTGGGTGCTTCCCCGAGGGCAACGTCGAACGCCGGGTGCTCGACAGTTTCAAGCAGACGGTGAAGGTCGACACCTGGGTCACGATCCGCTCGAGTTCGCAGTCCCACCTCGAAGCCGAGCGGATTGCGGGAGAGATCGAGTGGTGGCAACACATGTTCGGTACCGCGTCCGCGGCGATCAACGTGAAGGGCGCCGTCGAGGGTCTCGGTACCCGCGCGGTCAGCGACGCTGTGTCCACAGCCGCCTCCGGAGCCACCGTCATCGCAGGAGACAGCCCACTCATAGGGATCGACATTCCCACCGTGCCATCGCAGGTGCCAGTGGTGATCCTGGAAGGACTGGCCGCAACCACCAAGACCATCATCAGGTCGTTCGGGGGTTGGATCAAGAGAAACCACATCGAGACCATCGCCGAGTTCGGATTTCAGCAACGCGATGTCGAACTCACCTGGGTGGAGATGTGGAAGTGCCACAACGGTGTGAAGACCTGCGTGGAGAGGGTTCTCGAGATGAAGATGGGCGCGGTCGGAAACTCGGGCAGCATCCGGCGCGAGGTGTTCCAGCCGATCGAGAACTGGGAGCCCAGGGTTCAGGGGCTGGCCAGAACACTTGCCCACCAGGCCCAGAGCTCCAGCAGGCGGATGATCGAGTTCATGCAGAAGTATCAGGCCGGGCCCTGCGGCGGCTGATGACATCGCTCCCATCCGCCACCGACCCGCTGCTCCGATCCTTCCGGCTCGGTCGACTCACGCTGCGCAACCGGATCTTCTCGAGCAGTCACGCACCCGCCTACAACACCGACGGCACCCCCAGTGAACGCTACGCGGCCTACCACGAGGAGAAGGCCAAGGGCGGAATCGGTATGACGATGATCGGTGGCTCGAGCAACGTCTCCATCGACTCGGCATCGCTGTGGGGCCAACTCGATTACAGCACCGACGCCATCATCGAACCACTCGGGGTCATGGTTGACCGCATACATCAACACGGGGCCGCGGTGATGAGCCAACTCACCCACATGGGTCGACGCAACGTCTCCAACGACGGCGACTGGTTGCCTCTGGTTGCGCCCTCATCCATTCGCGAACCGATGCACCGCTGCTGGCCCAAGGAGATGGAGCACTCCGATATTCGCAGGATCGTGTCCGACTTCGCAGCGGCGGCCCGTCGAGCCCGTGAGGCGAGGCTCGACGGTGTGGAGCTCTGCGCCACCAGCCACCTGATCGACCAGTTCTGGACGCCGCTGGCAAACCAACGAACCGATGAGTACGGCGGGTCGCTCGACAACCGCCTCCGGTTCACGTTCGAGGTGATCGATGCCATCCGTGATGCCGTGGGCGACGACCTCCTGCTGGGCATTCGGATGATCGGCGACGAAGATCAGCCGGGTGGACTCCGACGTGAGGAGAGCGCCGAGATCGCGATTCGATTGGCCGAGTCAGGATCGCTCGACTTTCTCAACATCACCAGTTCGTCCCTGTCCACCGATGCCGGCCTCTCCAAAGCCATACCTCCGTCGGGCACGCCGCTGATGCCGTATGTGGACATGGCCGCAGCGATCAAGATGTCCGTCGACATTCCGGTTCTCCACGCCACGCGGATCACTGATCTTTCATCGGCTCGACACGCGATCGAGGCCGGGCTCGTCGATCTCGTGGGGATGACCCGGGCCCACATTGCCGATCCCCACATTGTGGCCAAGCTCGAGCGGGGAGATGAGGCCCGCATCAGAGTCTGCGTGGGGGCTTCCCATTGCATAAACCGACTTCATTTCGGCATGGACTCCCTGTGTGTGCAGAATCCGGCCACCGGCAGGGAGTTGTTCATCCACCAGCTCACCTCCCCCACCACCGGTCCCACGCGTCGGGTGGTCGTGGTGGGCGCCGGGCCAGCCGGTCTCGAAGCGGCCCGTGTGTGTGCCGAGCGGGGTCACCACGTGGTGTTGTTCGAAGCCCAGGGTCGGGTTGGGGGTCAGGTCGTGCTCGCGGCCCGGGCCTCGGAGCGGCAGGCCGAGTTGGCCGGGATCATCGGCTGGCTCGAGGCCGAAGTACTGCTGGCCGGGGCCGACGTTCGGCTCGACTCGCCCGTCGACGCGGCCGATGTCCTCGCCGAGCGACCCGACATCGTGATCGTGGCTACCGGTGGTTCGCCCGACACATCCTTTCTGGACAACGGCTCGGAACTCGTGAACACCACCTGGGACGTGCTGTCAGGTTCGATCAGGCCCACCGGCAGCGTTTTGATCTTCGATGACCGCGGGTCGGAACCCGCCCCGTCGGTTGCCGAGTTTCTGGCCGTAAGGGGTGTCGGACCCATCGAACTTGTCACGCCTGATCGGCTTGTGGGTCACGATCTCGCAGCGACGATCGGTCCCGCCTACCTGAAGATGCTCTACGAGCATCATGTGGTCATGACCACCGATCATCGACTGGTGGGGATCGAGCAGCAGGACAGTCGTCTGGCCGCCGTGCTGAGGAACGAACACACAGGTAAGACATCGGTCCGGGTCGTGGACCGGGTGGTCACGGAGACCGGTGTTGTGCCCAACGACGGCCTCTACCGGGAGCTGCGAGACATCTCGGCCAACCGGGGCATCATCGACATCGATGCCCTACGACGCGGCGGCGCCCAGCCGCAGGCAGCGTCCGGATTCACTCTTTTCCGGGTGGGGGACGCAATCGCGGGCCGCGACATCGCGGCCGCCATTTTCGACTCCCGACGGCTCTGCCAGAACCTGTAGCCACTCCAGCAATTCGCGCTCAGCGTGAGCGACCACGAGTTCTTCGGCACAACTTCGCGGCCGCAACTACCTTGCCCGCACGGTCGACCAGCGACCGACCAGACGGACAAGACGGGAAACAGACATGATCAAGAGATTTGCCCATTGGCGAAAGACATCCATTCTGATGGTGGCCGCGCTTCTGGCTGCGGTGGTGAGCATCGCTCCCGGCCAGACAGCCGGGGCATCAAGCGATGTCACACCGATCTACGAGATCCAGGGGGCCGGGCACATCTCGCCGTTCGTCGGTGCCGGCGATATCACCACCCAGGGGGTCGTGACCGCGATCGGATTCCGCAGCTTCTGGGTGCAGGACCCCATCGGCGACGATGACGACGCAACCTCCGACGGCTTGTTCGTGTTCGACAGTCGCAGCTCGACATTCTCGACCATCGCCGTCGGCACCTGTGTGCAGTTGGTAGATGATGTCGAGGAATTCATCCCCGGTGGATTCTCGAGGGGAGGGTTGTCAACCACCCAGATGGCGTTCCCTGCGATCACGGTCATCGATTGTGCGTCGACTTTCCCCGACTACTCCTTCCCCGCTCCCGTCATGATCGGCGAGCACGGCCGCAAGGCACCCAATGAGGTTGTGATCAGCAGCGATGAGCTGCCCGTCGACCTGCGCAACGACCCCGGCGATTTCAACCCCGAAGAGGACGGAATCGACTTCTACGAGTCGCTCGAAAACATGCTTGTGACCGTGGAGTCTCCCCAGGCCGTGTCGGCCATGAGGCAGTTCGGCAGGTTCAGCGCCGAGTTCTTCGCCGTACCCAACAACGGCGACGAAGACATCGTGGCCCCGGAGGATGCCATGACGTCGCGCGGTGGCATCTTCCTGCAACCGGACCCAGACAATCTGGGAGACCAGAACCCCGAACGAGTGCAGATTCAACTTTCTGGTTCGCCGCTCTATCCGGGAAGCATGAATCCACCGGCAGCCGTCAAGGTCGGTGATCGCCTTGCGGACATCACCGGCGTCATGGGTTACAGCTTCGGCAACTTTGAGGTCAACGCCATGGTCGACCTGACCGTGACCGATCGCGGGCTCATGCCCGAGTCGTCGAAGATCGCGGGCACCGACGATCGCGTAACCGTGCTCACCTACAACGTGCTCAATCTCAGCCCGGGGAGCAGCGACGATGCCCAACGCGAGAAGTTGGCCACCCAGATCGTGGATGATCTCAACTCTCCCGATGTGATTGCCCTTCAGGAGATCCAGGACAACAGCGGCACCACCGATGACGGCACGACCTCGGCCGACGAAACCCTTTCGGCGCTCACCGATGCCATAGCGGCAGCCGGCGGACCGTCCTACGAGTCATTCGATGTCGACCCGGCCGACGGGACCGGCGGCGGTGTGCCCGGTGGCAACATTCGCAATGCCTTCCTCTACAACCCGGCTCGGGTGGCACTGATCGATTTCGTGTCACTCACCCCGGCCGAACTGACGGCAGCGGGGGTCTCGAACCCGTCTGCCTTCACCGACACCCGAGATCCCCTGGTGGCCACGTTCGAGTTCAACTCCAATGAATTCACCGTCATCAACATGCACCTGAGCTCTCGATTCGGTTCGACCCCGATCTTCGGTGGACCCCAACCCTTCGTCCAGGCCAGCGAGAACGGCGGAGCCGGCAGAGAGGATCAGGTGGGGGCCATCAACGAATACGTGGATGGTCTCCTGGCGGCCGATTCGAGCCGTCAGATCATGGTGGCCGGCGACTCGAACACCTTCGAGTGGACCAACGACATGACCGAGATTCTGCCCGGGGTCGGCGACGACCAGGTGCTGTTCAACATCGTCGGGGGCGACCACGAGAAATCCGACAAGGACCACGACGACAAGGACCACAAGAACAAGGGTGACAAGGACGAGGGCAAGAAGGACCACGGCAAGAAGGATGACGGCAAGAAGGATGACGACCATCGCATGAAGCTCGGCGATGACGCCGACTACACATTCATATTCGACGGCAATTCCCAGCAGCTCGACCAGTTCTTCGCCACCGAGGATCTCGCCGACGATGCCAAGGTCGACGTTGTGCATCTCAATGTCGACTTCCCCCGTCGAAGCGGCGATGTCACCGCCAGCGACCACGAACCGATCCTTGCCAGCTTCAAGATGAAGCTGCCCAAGGACTTCGTGAAGCTGCAACTGCTCACCGTGTCCGACTGGCACGGCCAGCTCGATCCGTTGTTCGTGTTCCGTCAGGGTTCTTTCGGCGGTGCGGCCGAGCTGTCCACCTACTTCAAGCGTGAGCGGGCCAACATCGCCAACACTCTGACGCTCACCGCGGGCGATGCCTACGGTGCCGCTCCACCCCTGTCGAGCTTTTTCGACGAGGAGCCCGCCGTTCGGGCAATGCGCCTGATGGGTTTCGACGCCGACACCTTCGGCAACCACAACTTCGATCAGGGCATCGCCCATCTCCAGTCGATGATCGACATCGCCAATGACACCACCACCGAACCCGGACAGCCATTCCAGTACCTGTCGGCCAACCTCCAGAATCGCGATGCCAACCTTTCCGGAGTCAAGGACTACCAGTTGTTCGAGTTCGACGGCGTGAAGGTGGCGGTGATCGGGGTCACCAATCCTGAGGCCCCAACACTCGTATTCCCGGGTTCGTTCGGCTCGATCGTGATAACCGACCCTGTCGCCGCGGCGAATTCCGCCAGGGCCGCCGCGGCCGCCGAGGGCGCCGAAGTGTTCGTGCTTCTGGCCCACATGGGTGTCACCGGTGTTGGTCCGTCCGGTCCACTCGTGGATCTGGCCAACGGGGTCAGCGGGTTCGATGTGATTGTCGGCGACCACACCGATGAGGAGTTCTCAGGAGTGATCAACGGCGCGATGGTGGTCGAGAATCAGAGCAAGGGCCGTACGTACGCCCGGGTGCAGATGACCTTCGACAAGTCGAGCGGATCGATGGTGTCGACCCGTTCCAACTTCGTGAAGCCGGTCAGCGCCAATGTCACACCCGATCCGGCGATCGTCGCTCTGCTGGCACCGTTGCGCACCCAACTCTATGCCCTGCTCGGCAACGTTCTCGGAACCTCCGCGGTGTCGATTCCCCGCAGCGACGAATGTGGACAGAGTTCGGGTCGCACCTGCGAGTCCCTGGTCGGCGATGTCGTCACCGATGCCATGAGGGAGAGGTACGCCACCGATTTCGCCATCACGAATTCCGGCGGGTTGAGGGCACCCCTCACGTGTCCGACCACCGACATCCCCGGCGACTTCTGCAATCCCGGTGATGAGGGGTCGATCACCGCCGGCCAGGTTCTAACCGTGCTGCCGTTCGGAAACTCGGTTGTCACCCTCACCATGACCGGTGCCGATCTTCTCGCCCACCTCGAGCGCGGGGTCTCTGCGATGCCCGGAGTGAGCGGCCGATTCGCACAGGTATCCGGTCTTTGCTTCAGCTACGACATCGAGGCTCCGTCCGGGTCGAGGATCCTGTCGGCGGTCAGACAGGCCGCCGACGGCAGCTGCACGGGTGCAGCTGTGGACCTGACCGCTGCCTCCAGTTACACGGTGGCCGAGAACGACTTCACGTCCAGTGGAGGTGATGGTTACCCGGCTGACATTTCCGTGGCCACCACCAGGGAGCTGCTCGACCAGGTGACCGCGGCCTACGTCACCGCCAACACGCCGATCGCGCCCAGCATCGAAGGCAGGATCACGTGTGTGGACGCGAACCCCGGATCAGGCAACGACTGCCCGGTGCCTGTCCCCTGACATCGGGTTCCTCACCTGGTGTCACCGTCCACGACATCCGATTGATCCCAACCATGTCGGCCACACCTTCGGCGGCGGTGTGGCCGACATGGTGATTTCTGCCCGTGTGATCTCCCTGCACGGTGGCGGCCGGCGATAGACCATTCCCATGGAGCAACGCTGGTGACTTCCGGAGGGCACGAATCAGATCTCGGTCGGTCAGGCTGCCACTGACTATCTGCAGATCTCCGGAACATCTTCGTGCTGGATGTGATCGAAGCCGTCAGGCGACCGACCGACAAGGGGCACTGCGTACTCCAGATCCGGGCCTGCCTCGGATCCGGCACCCACAAGCACGTGCTTAGCAATGATTACATCGTGTTCCCCGTGGTACTCATGGTTGGATACGTGAGCTGACAAGTTGGGGCGGAGGATCCCGGGTCGTTCACCGTTGCGGTGACCTGGTTCCCTCCTCGCCAGCCTCGACAATTAACCGGCGGAGATACTTCAACATGCGAATGTGTTTCTCGGTATCGAGTTCAGCTCCCTCAACCAACATTGACCACAGCCCATACTCGCCCCCGGCCTGACGCCAGGTTTTCCGCAGGGTCTTCAATTCCTTGGCATCTTCTCGCTCAAGAGCAAGTAGTTCATCGGTCGTAGCCAGGAGGGCCTCGCGATCGTTGATCGTGGAGCTCAACGAAGGCACCCGAGGTTCAACGTCTTTCCATCCGATCTTCGATTCAAGCGAATTGAGAATCTCGCCGAACAGTGCGTGATGTCGCTCCTCGTCAGCCAAGATCGTCCTGATCAGATAGCTGATGATGTCGTCGGGACGACTCTCGACCAAGGTGGTGTACGCCTCAAGAGCTCCTTGTTCTGTCTCTAGGTGACCTTTCAGGTACTTGGTCATCCCCACGTAGTCTGTCGGGACTTTGCTCACGGTGCGCTCCCAGTCCGTTTCACGGTCGTTTGTCCAACGAGTTCGACACTAATCGCAAAGGTGCGAAACTCGGATGTCGGAGCCCGGTGCGACAAACTGTCTCCATGCCTGTTCCGGAGCCCGTCCATCCACCATTGATCATCCGCGGAGCCGTCATCACGATGGACCCGAATCGACGAATCATCGACAATGGCGCCGTTGTTGTGCAGGGCACGGTCATCGCCGCTGTCGAGGATTGGGAGCATGCGCGAGTCAGTCACCCGACCGCGGAGATTCGCGGGGGTCGCCACGATCTTGTGCTGCCCGGCTATATCAACGGGCACCAGCATCTGACCGGCGATCGACTCATCCAATCATCGATCCCAGACGATCTGTCTCCCGGTGATTCCATCTTCAATTGGGCGATTCCCGTGCATTCCGCGCACCGGCCCGCGGACGACGAACTCTCGGCCACGCTCACACTGGCCGAGTCACTTTCCAACGGCATCACCTCTACATTCGAGGCTGGCACGGTCGCCCACCCAACACGTGTGGTCGCCGCGGCCGAGAAGCTTGGGGTCCGGCTCACAATCGGGACATGGGGGTGGGACACCAAGGGTGGTCCGTTTGCCGGCAACGTCGAGGAGGTCATTGACCGGCAGCGGCAGCTTCTCGACACCCCCACCGGCCCGCTCACCAGCGCATGGGTAAGCTTGGTCGGCCACGACCTCATGTCAGATGACCTTGTGATCGCGGCAGCCGACCTGGCTCGATCCCGCGGGGTTGGACTCACGTTCCACATGTCGCCCACCGCCGGGGATGTCGACTCCTATCTGGAACGCACCGGCCGGAGGCCGCTGGTTCATCTTGGTGCCCTGGGTGTGCTGGCGAGAAACGTGGCAATCGCCCATGGCGTCCACGTGGACGACTCGGAACTCGATGTTCTTGAAGAAACGGGTGCATCGGTGATCTCCTGCCCGTGGGCCTATCTCCGACTGGGTCAGGGAATTTCCAGAGAGTTCCGCCACCTCGACCTGTGGAGACGGGGCGGCCGCCTCGCGTTGGGTTGTGATGCCGAGAACGCCGGCGACATGGTCGACGGGATTAGAACCGCGGCCTTGTTCGCAGGGCTGGCCAAAGATGTGAGCATGGACCCAACCTGCTTGGGAGCCCACGATGCGCTGGAGTTGCTCACGATCGGGGGTGCTCAGGCGCTTGGTGTTTCTCAGCATGTGGGATCGATCGAGGTCGGCAAGCAGGCCGACCTGGTCATTCACGATCGCTCGCGTCTTGAGTGGGTCCCACCCAGTCCCGACCCCGTGCTCCAGCTCGTCTGGGGCTCCGACGGTCGTTCGGTGCGCGATGTCTACGTGGCCGGCAGGCGGGTTGTCCACGATGGGGCCGTCACTGGTATCGATTTGGTGGATCTGAAACGACAGGCGACACTAACCGCGGCCGCCCTGCGGGACCGCAGTGGAGTACCGTCAGTCAGCCGATGGCAAATACACTGATGGTCAGACCAGCAGACCGTGGTTAGACTTCGTTGATCCATAGCGAACAAGAGACACGGGCCATGACATATCCGAACACACTCATTTTCATCGATTTCGCATCCGACGATCCCGAGGCCAGCGCCAAGTTCTACTCGGAGGTTTTTGGATGGGATGTCGAACCACGACCTGCTGGTGTATTCCACCGCATAGTCCCCGGTCAGAACTTCACCCTCGACGACGGGTCCCAGAGTCCCATCGGCAACCTTCATATGGGTATCAGTAACGTTGCCAACCGTCGACCCCATCCGACGCCCGAAAACGGCACCGTTGAACTCAACCGCGGCGGTGGGGGACCGCGAATCTGGATCCTCATCTCCGAGGACGACGACGCCGACGAGATCCTCACCCGGGCCGTTGATCGGGGGGCTACCGAACTCTGGCGCCACCACTACTGGGCCGAGTTCAACGGATACAGCAACGCATTTGAAGACCCTTGGGGAAATGAGATCATCACTTGGGTGAAAGCTGGCGACACCCCCGAAATACCAGAGGGTTGGACCAAGGAGTAGACCTCTGACCTCTGGCATCGGATCTGGGTTTCCATGTCATGATCAAATTGACGGATACTTCGACTTGTCAGGGAGACCAGAACGAACCGTGATTGACTCGCCGGCCTCTTGGACTGCTGCGTAGAGATCATCTTCATCAATGGTTGTCATCCGGCCATTCTCAACCACCTTGCGGCCATCGATGACCACGGTGTGGACTCCCCTTCCGTCGGCCGACCACACCAACTGGTTCATGACGTTGAGCAGCGGACGCCACTCCGGGCGGTCCGTGTCATGGAGAACCAAGTCTGCTGCCTTCCCGACCTCCAGCGAACCGATCTGATCCGACATCTGCATGAGATCGGCTCCTCCCAGTGTGGCCATCTCCCACGCCTTCTCGGCCGGGAACATCTGTGGGTCCTGTCGGGCGTCCTTGAACAGACCGGCCACCAGATAGACGGCCCTCATCAGATCGCTGTAATTCGACGCATTGTTGCCGTCGGTTCCTATCCCAAGATTCATCCCTGCCATTACCATCTCAGGCATCTTTCCCACCTGGGTCACCCCGTAGCTGACCTTGAGCGCCGTGGTTGGGCAGTGGGCAACATGTACGCCGGTCTCGGCCATCAGGCGAAGCTCGCTGTCATCGATCTGTACACAGTGAGTGATGGCCACATCGGGGGCGAGCACTCCTAGATCGGCGAGATGTTGTATCGGCCGCTGCCCGAACTCGGCAATGAACGACTCCGGGTCAAGTTTGGCAGGCGACATGTGGAAGCTCAGGCCAACACCGTGGGCGGTAGCCAACTCTCGGGCCGCTTTCCATAGAGGATCAGAGCATGTGGTGTGGCCCACCAGGGTCGACCAGGCCCCCACCAGGCGATCGGGGTTTGCCGGATGACGCTCGAGTTGATCCTGGAGATGCGCAATTGCCTCATCCGTGTCTTGCCTATACACCGCTGGCTCCGGTGGAAGGTCCCAGATCCATCGACCGACCCGACCTCGGATACCCACCTTGTCAAGTTCGTCGACCACATCGTCGAGGAACCGGATAGTACCCGCCTCCAAGAACGTCGTAGTTCCGGACTTCAACATCTCGACGGCCGCGAGCCTGGCCGACAGTCGCTCCTCCTCCCGCGTGTAGACCGAATACAGTGGACACAACCACATGAAGACGTTTTCCTCGAAGGGAGTGTCGTCAGGTACGTAGCCGCGAGTGAGCGGCTCTCCAGTGATGTGAATGTGGGAATTGACCATGCCAGGGGTGACAACGAAACGGTCACCCCCGATCGTCTCGATTGGATCAAAACGTTCTCTGAGGTCGACCGACTTGCCGACTCCCACAATCAGGCCCCCACGCACCGCCACCGCGCCATTGCGGATGATGTCGCGACTCACGTTCATTGTGACCACATGCCAGCCCTCGATCATGAGGTCGATTGATTCTTTCACTGTCCCTCCCTGGGTTTGCTGGCCACAATCTGCTGTTGAAATCCAATGGGTTCGATCACACGTAGAGCCTCAAACCCTGCTGATCTGATCCAACCGGCGAACTGCTGATGGGTGAAACCGGCACCCCTGGTGGTCGAGGCCATCATCGTGGCTGCCATCAAGACCGCATGGGGGTTGAGCTTCCGTTCAGGATCTACGAAATAGTCGGCCAAAATGAGACGACCACCGGGCCTTGTGGCCGCGAATGCCCGCTTGATCAGGTCGATAGCACCGTCTGCCCCCTCGGTACGGCACACATGGCCCAGTATCACGAGATCGAACTCGTCGGCTGGAAGATCGACTTGATGGAAGTCACCAGTTAGGAACTCCGTCCTGTCGGCAACCCCGTGTTGTACCACCTTGCGCTGGGCGACGTCTATCACGATCGGCAGATCATTGACGACCGCCGTGGCGGTCGAATTTCTCTCGAGCACAGCAATGGCCCAGGGTGCTCCGCCCGCCCCGAGATCAAGAATCCTGGGAGATGACATGGCCGAATACCCCAGCTTGAGATCCGACCGAGCGGCACAGCGATACATGGTGGTGAATGTGCCCTCGACCAGCGGTACGTAAAACCCGGCCCGATCGTTCTCGATCGGCGATGCCACGCGGCCGCTGCGCACGGTGTCAGCAAGGCAGGCCCAGTTGGTCTGGGGACCCGGAGCCACCGCCACCAGTCCGGCCATCGAAGCTGGCCCGTCCGTGAGCAAGTACCTCTTTGCCGTGTCATTAAGTTGGTAGATATCATCAAACTGGTCGAGGAGACCGAGGGCCACGACGGCATCAAGCAGCAACCGTAGATGATATGTCGACGAGTCGGTCTCCTTACTCAGCGTCTCCACGCGAGTCGGCCCTGTTCGATCGATTACATCGAAGATGTCGAGCTCGATGGCGGCCAGAAGGATGTAGTAGCTGCCGAGACCCTCTATCACCGACCACACGGGGGCGGCCGGAGGCGGCTTGTGGTCAGTCCATGGTCGGCCTAGGCGGGCCATTGTATGAGTCTTCTTAAGCTGCGGATACGGCGAATCTCGTTGCTCGAACATCTATCCCTCAGGGGGTCAATACGATCTTGCCGAAGAAATCACCTGCGAGCATCTTCTCTTGGGCCTCCGCAGCGGCACGCAGAGGGAAGATCGAATCCACTACCGGCTCGAAGTCGCCCGTGCAGTATGTTTCCCACAGCGGTCCGAACTCCTCAGGCCCGTAGGGATCGGATCCCATGATCCGAATGCCGGAGTGGAACAGGTGCCCCAACGACGGAATCATCGCCTCATCGCCCGATGTGTTGCCGCAGCACACCAGTCGACCCCGGACGCCAAGTGCAAACAGTGACTGGGCGAACAGAGCACTACCCACATGGTCGAACACCAGGTCGGCACCCTTTCCCCCGGTAACCTGTCGGGCCCATCCGGCGAGATCGCCATCGGTGGTGTTGAACACGTGGTCGGCCCCGAGCTTGAGGGCCCATTCACATTTCTCACGACTGCGCGCCGTGGCCAACACCTCGGTCCCCATGTGCTTCGCCAATTGAATCCCGGCCGAGGAAAGACCCGACCCGGCGGCGTGGATGATTGCGGTCTCTCCCGACCGCAGACCGCCTACGGAGAACAGCGCATGACCGGCAGTGAGGTAGGCCGTGGGGAAGCAGGCGGCATGCTCGAACGTCATGGAGTCGGGGATCGGATACACGTGAGATGCGGGCGCCAGGCACCTCTCGGCATAGCCACCATCAACGGTCCCTCCGATTACTCCCAGCTCTCCGTGGAGATCGCCCATACCGGCTAGCTTGGATCCTTCAGAGACTCCGGCCAGCGACGGGTCGATCACCACACGATCCCCCACCATCACATCATCGACATCAGTACCAACCTCGGATACCGTTCCAGCTACATCCATTCCTGCGATGTGGGGAAAGGTGAACCCCGGCAAATGAAACCAGCCGTTGCGCTGCACCACATCTAGGCGGTTGAGGGCAACTGCCTCCACGTCGACAACAACGTCGGCCGGACCCGGCCGAGGGTCGGGCACCTCGACATAGGTCAAGACGTCAGCCGGCCCGGACTCGTGATAGAGCACTGCTTTCATGATCTTCTCCTCCTGACTGAGGTACACAGAGGCGTGGCATCCACTACTTGATCCCCCGTACGAAGGGACGGGCCAGCGCCGCCGGAGCACGCACGCGATGGGCAAACACCGCCATGCCAAGAATCGTGACCACGAACGGCAGTGACTGAAGCAATTCGGTGTTGATCTGATATCCGAGACCTTGGATCGACAGCCTGAACGACAACGCCCCGGCGAACAGGACACACCCGGCGATGGTGCCACGAAGTGTCCAGCCGCCGAATATCACCGCGGCGATGGCTATGAACCCACGCCCGCCGACTATCGAGTCCTCGAACCGTCCAACCTGGGCAAATACCAAGAAAGCGCCACCAAGACCAGAGGTGAATCCGGCGTAGTAGATCGACTGCCGACGCCGACGGTTGACATCGATACCCGATACATCTGCCGACTGGGGGTTCTCACCGGCCGAACGCAATTCCAGCCCCCAACGGGTTCGGTAGACCAACCACCACGAGAACGGAATGAGCGGATAAAGCAGATAGAAGGGCCAGCGTTGGTCGAACAACGCCTGTCCGACGAGCGGAACATGTTCGAGCAGGGGAACTCCCCACCGGGTGGCGAAACTGGTGGTCGGATCGATCTCCCGGTCGAGGAACCCGGTTAGGCCGAGAACGAGGATATTCAGGGTGAGACCGACGACGAACTGATCAGCAGCCAGACGATGGCTCATCTCGGCCTGCAGGCTGGCGACCACGATCGCGCCGAGGATCCCGGACAGAATCCCGACCACGATCGAAGAGGTGAGGTCGTAGCCGACCGCGCTGCTGAAAGCACCCGCCAGGAGCATGCCCTCGACCGAGATGTTGAGTGTGCCGGATCGTTCGGCAACCCATTCTCCGGTCGCAGCGAAGCCAAGCAGGGCCACAAATAGCGCTCCGTTGATGTAGGTCGAGTCGCTAGAGATGATGTTGGCAATTGCGGACAAGAAGCCGGCCATGGTCAGGCCCTCGCCGTGGTCGCGAATCGGGCCCGGCGCCGGTCGCGCAGAAACATGACGGCGGGAGGAATGAGCAGGGCCAGAACGAGCAGGCCCTGCACAACATCGGTTATCCGACCCGCGACTCCGGTACTACCGACGAACCCGGAACCGGTACGCAACGCGGCGAACACGAACGCCACCACAATTGCCGCCACCGCCTTCTCGCGGGCAACCAACGCCACCAACAATCCGGTCCACCCAATGTTGGTGGAGAATCCCGGAACGAGGCGATAGTTGCCAAAACTGAACCCTCCCCCCGCGAACATCGACGCGCCGGCCAAACCCGCGAAGGCGCCGCCGATCATCAACGCACTCACGCCATAGTGCGACATCGATACTCCGGCGCGCTGGGCTGTGCGAGGGTTGTGTCCGAGCATCCGAAGTCTGAAGCCCCACACGGTTCGAGTCAGTACGAGCGCGACGATCACCGCGAGGATCACCGCTACGAACACCATCAGAGGGATCTCGTTTCCGAACAAGTCGGGCCGGGGCAGTCGATTGCCGGTCGCCAACTGCTCACTCACCTGATTGCGATTGCCGCGGTTGGCCTTTGATGCCAGCAATAACCAGTCCCTTCCCAGACCATAGGCCACAGCCTGGCCGGCCACCGTCACCAACAAGAGGGTGGACAGCACCTCCGGGACACCGCGCCAGAAGCGCAGCACAGCCGCAATTCCAGCCCACACCGCCCCTCCGACCGCCCCGAAGATCAACAAGACCACCAAGTTGATCGGCCCCGGGCCTCCGAGGGCGAAACTGAAGTAGGTGGCGAATGCCGCCCCCATGAGCAGCTGCCCTTCCTGCCCAATGTTGACCAAGCCAGCCCGACCCGAAATCACGGTACCCAATGCGACGAGCAGCAACGGGGCCGCTGACCCCAGCGTTTCTCCCCAACGGCCGGGGGCTCTCACACTCCCGTCTACCAGCGCCGTCATCACCGGTCGCCAGCTACCCCCGGTGGTCTCCACCAGTACGGCCGAGAGAGCAAGTGCGACAAGAATGCTGAGTACGTAAAGCACCAGCCATTCAGCACCCCTGGCCACCGAACTCCGTCTCGTTCCAGTGGGACCGTCTGCCGGTGGCGATTCGTTCATACTGTCGCACCACCCATCAGCAGGCCCAATCGTTCAAGATCAGCGTCGGGTCGGTCCATTTCACCAACGATCTGGCCGCGATGCATGACCAGTATTCGGTCCGACAAGTCCATGATCTCTTCTAGCTCGCTCGATATCAGTAGCACTGCTACACCAGACGCCGCCGCTGCCCGGATGCGGTCGGTCATATACTCGATGGCACCGACATCAAGACCTCTGGTCGGCTGGGCGGCCACAAGAATCTTCGGCGAGTTGGAGAGCTCCCGGGCCAACACCACCCGTTGCTGGTTACCCCCGGACAACGACCACATCGGTGCATCGGCGCCTGAGCATTGAATGTCGAAATCATCGATCATCCTCTCAGCCAAGCCGGTGAGTGATCGCAGATCGATGACGCCCGAACGTGACACACCGTACTGGTCGGTCAGGACCAGATTCTCCGCAACTGTCATGTCAAGGACCACCCCGGAATCGTGTCGATCCTCAGGAATTACCGCTATTCCGGCCCGCCCCATGGCTCCCGCCTTGGACGTCGAGATGCTTTCACCGTCAACCTCCACCATGCCGTGCTGCACGGGAGTGAGACTCGAAAGCAGATCAGCCAACGCTCGCTGTCCGTTCCCCTCCACACCCGCCACACCGACGATCTCGCCCGGCCACAGTCGGAGGTTCAGATTGTCGAGTAGCAGTACTCCTCCCGGACCGACCACCCGGACGGAGTCGATCTCTAGCACCGGGGCGGTCGTCCGTGATACTGACAGCTGATGTGGCTCCTCGGCCACCTCTCCTTCGTCGACCTCAGGGTCGGTGGCCAGGGTACCCAAGGCAGCACGCTCGGAGCGCAGCGACACCTCGCGCCCTACCATCGCATTGGCTAGTGACTTGATATCGGTTTGCGATGTGGGCCATCGCTCTACAACGCGACCGCGCCGCATGATCGTGACATCGTCCGTCGAGTCGAGTACCTCGTCCAACTTGTGGCTCACGAGCACAACGGCTTGACCGTCGAAAGTGGCCACATTCCGGAGAACATCAAACAGTTGGCTTGACTCTTCGGGAGTGAGCACCGAAGTGGGCTCGTCAAATATCACGATAGAAGGGTCGCGACGTAGACATTTCACTATTTCGACCCGTTGACGGAGCCCGGCGGTGAGATCACCTACGCGCGCGTATGGGTCGACATAGAGCCCATACTGATCACTTATATCGCCAATGCGCTTGCGTACCGCATCAGCCTTCAACCTTCCCGATTCCCCGAGGGCGACATTCTCCCAAACGGTGAGCGATTCAACCAAGCTGAAATGCTGATGGACCATGCCGATCCCAAGCTCAGCCGCGTCGAGAGGATCGAGGATCGAACGCTTCTCACCGTCAATCGCTATGGACCCCGCATCGGGCAGGACCAGCCCAATCAACACCTTCATCAGTGTCGACTTCCCCGCTCCGTTCTCTCCCAAGATGCCGTGGATTCGACCGCGCTCAAGGGTGAGGTCGACACCGTCGCAGGCCAGGACCGACCCGAAACGTTTCGTTATGCCTGTGAGAACGACTGCCGGTGCGGGCGAGGCGAAAGCCTCACCCGCACCGTCAAGCCGGGAGGGAAACGTACTCACCCGCCGCTGTACGCCGCTCCGGAGATGCCTCCGAGTGTTCCAAGGAGATCTCCATCACTGGCCACCGCTGTGAACGCAGCGGCAAGGGCGTCGGCTTGGGCGGCTGTGGGATTGCAGAGTTCGGCACCATTGAGACCCGCCTCGGTCGGGAACTGGTAGGTCTTGCCCTCGGTGAGCTCGCCGTCGACGATCAACTGGAGGGCGCGGGCGGCGTACCGACCGCCATCGAACACTATGCTTCCGGTCCAATCGATGCCGTCGTCGCGACTGCAGATGTCCGCCGGGCCCGCAGCAAAGAC
>JAJRXJ010000311.1 GCA_024276355.1 Actinomycetes bacterium
CACGAGACCGATTCGGCGGCGACCACCGAAGGCCTCGTGAAGCCGAACGATGATGCCGTCGCCGTCGTCGGCAGCCTTCACAGCAGTGATCACCACCCCAGGAGTGTCGGGCTTCACCGCCGAATACCGGGCGGGAAGATCCCGGGACTGAACCTCTGCGGATTTGATCGGCACCACCCGCAGCGGCGAGTTGAACGAGTGGGCCTCGGCGATCACCCCGCCTCGTGTCGCCGAACCGGCATGGGGGAACAGCGCGTAGGCAAACCGGTGTTCACCCCGATCCGCCACCGGGTCGGGCCAAGTCGGTGATCTCAGCAGCGACAGCCTGATCACGTTGCCCAACACGTCGTGGCCGTACTTGCAATCGTTGAGCAGAGCAACGCCGAAATCGTCTTCGCTGATGTCCACCCACGTATGGGCGCAGGTCTCGAATCGGGCCGCATCCCAGCTGGTGTTGCGATGGGTGGGCCGCTCGACGTGACCGAACTGGATCTCGTGGCGTGCCACCGGCGATCGCACGTCGAGAGGAAACGCCACCTTCAGAAGCTTGTGGTCCTCATGCCAGTCGACCGAACAATGCACCTCGACTCGACGGCTGCCCTGCGACAGCCGGATCAGTTGCTCGATACGCGAGCGGCCGAATGAACGGATGACCCGCAGAGTCGCCCGCACGGGTGAGTGTTCGATCAGTTCCACCGAATCGGCGTTGGCCAGGTCGACGGCGGTGTCGAAGGCCTCGCGGTCGATGTCCCACGCGTCGAAGTTGGCGGGCCGGTCATCCATCAGTTGCAAAAGATTGGCTGCCAGCCCCGGGGCTATGGCCTCGCGGCCCGTGGGATGGTGGAACACCGACCTCAACAGGCCGGAGGTGTCCCATTCGATCCGGAGCAGACCGTTGTCGATCCACCCGTCTCCCGACACCCGGATGCCCGAGCGCACCGCCGGCGGATCGTCGCGGACCGGGTTGGCCAGATCCGCCACCGACCAACCGCAGGCGGGAGCACAAACACGATGCAGCGAACCGCTGATCTCGACAACTTCGTCACGATCCCAACCCAGTCCGTTGGCCACCAACACCGGTTGCGTGGTTCCCCCGACACTGACCCGCGCGGCAATCGCGCCCAGCGAGCGCTCGAGGATCTCGTTGGTGGTGGCCCGGAGATCGGCGTAGTCGTTCATGGTGTCGCGATAGACCCAGTTGATCGACGACCCGGGAATGATGTCGTGGAACTGGTTGAGAAGCAGGGTCTTCCACGCCCGATCGAACGCCTGGGCGGGAACCTCCAGGTCGGTCAGCCGGCCGGCGATCATCGCCCACATCTCCGAATCGCGCAGAGCCCACTCGAGCTCGCGGTTGCCCTTCTTCACCGCGGCGTGGGTCGTGTAGGTGCCCCGGTGCATTTCCAGGTAGAGCTCCCCGGACCACACCGGGAGGTCGCGATCGTCGCCCTCGGATCGAATTCGATCCATGGCCTCGACCGCACCGGTGAGCTCCACCCGACCGATGCCATCGAGATCATGCAACCGACGGGCCCGCTCGAGCATGTCGACATCGGGCCCGCCCCCACCGTCTCCGTGCCCGTAGAGATAGATGGACTGGGCGCGAACGTCCTTCTGGGCGAAGTTGCGCTCGCCGTGCAACATGTTGGGCACCGAGAAATCTCCGCTGTAGGTATCGGCCGGAGGGAAATGGGTAAACACCCGGGTGCCGTCGATGCCCTCCCACCAGAACGTGTGATGAGGAAAGCGGTTGGTGTCGTTCCACGAGATCTTCTGAGTGAGAAACCAGTCGATCCCGGCCTGGGCAAGAATCTGGGGAAGTGCCGCTGAGTAGCCGAACACATCTGGAAGCCACAAGCCGGTTGTGTCGACCCCGAACTCCTCGCGGAAGAACCGCTTGCCGTGGACGATCTGACGCACCAGCGATTCGCCCGAAGGAAGGTTGCAGTCGGGTTCGACCCAAGCAGACCCGACCACTTCGAAGCGGCCGTCGGCCGCGTGGGTCCGGATCCGGTCCCACAGGACGGGATGATCGTCGCGGATCCATTCCAATTGTTGGGCCTGCGACGCCGCGAACCGGTAGTCGGGATTGCTATCGAGCAGGGTCGCGGCGGTGGAAAACGTGCGTGCCGCCTTTCGGTGGGTCTCCCGCAGGGGCCAGAGCCAAGCTGTGTCGAGATGGGAGTTGCCGACCGACAGATGGATGTGGCCGACCGGCTCGTTGCGGCGATCGAGAACTGTCGCCAGGACACCGCGGGCCTCGGACACGGTCTCCCCCCGAAGGCCACCGGCTTCGTGCCCAGCGGCTTCGATCAGTTCGCAGGCAAGGTCGAGTGCCGTGAAACAAGCCTGCCTGCGGTCGCCTTCGAGCCAGGTGATCAGTTCCCGAACCAGCACCCAGTCGCGCACCAGCGCCTCCACATCGCGGTCGACCACCGCCAGATGGCAGCGGCGAAGCGTGAGCATTGGCTCTCCGTCGGGATCGGCCAGCAGCAGCATCCCCGGGTCCTGTGGGGGAGTGGGCGGGTTTGCCGCGGCTTCGATCAGGAGATCGAACGTCTCGCCACCAACTGCGGGGCCGGCGATCGACACCTCGCCGTGGTTGGGGCTGATGCCCTGGGTGGGCAGTCCATCGATCCAGACCTGACCCTCGGCGCCGAAGCCGGTTCCGGCGCCGTAGCCGAGATTGACCATCAACGAGCAGTGCCGGCCGGCCCATTCGGCGGGAATCACGCCCCGTACCCGGAACCAGGTGGTATCCCACGACGGACCCCAAGCGTCGCCCACGGCGAAGGGCTCGAAACTGCCGGCCACCGCCTCATCATGGGAGACCGGTTCACCATGGAGATGATTTGCGCTGATATCGACCGGACAGGTCAACGGCCATCTGGCCGGCTTGACCACCTCGGTCAGCACTGAGTTGATCTCCTGCTGCCGATCCATGATGGGGAACCGTAGTTGCCGACGGATCGACCATCAGAACCAGCTCCCCGAGAAATCCGGATGTGGGTGACAACCGTCGCCTCGTTCGGGTGCCGCTCAACCCCGGGGGTTGATGGGGCGTTCGGTGATGAACACGATCCCGCCGGGGCCGGCCCCTCGAGTCGGTGCTCCGACCCATATGTCGTAGACCCCATAACCGGCATCCAGGAATGTGAGCATCGGGTCGGGTCGACCGCTCTCCCAATCGTCGTTGCACCACCATCGGCCATACGGATCGTTCACGATGATGCTGGCGTTGAACGGCTCGTCCGACGAAGCCTCGAAGAAGATGCGCAGCGGCTGTCCGGAGGTTCCCGCCTCGGAGCCGCCGGCGTCGGTGTAGGTCAACACCACGTCGGGGTCTGAGCCGGCCCAGCCGGTGCATCCGGCGGCCGCGGCACCGACGTCGACGACGCCGCCGGTTGTGGTCATCCCGACGGGCTGGGGGTCCGGGTCGAGCCCGAACGGAAGAGTCACCCGGATCGTGTCCCTGACGACGACAGGTCGGGGCTCGCCTGGCTCGGGCTCGCCGGTCGGCTGTTCGGATCCGATGGGGATGTCCCCATTGGGCGACACCGGCGACTCCGGGGCCGATGGTGCGCCCGGGGCCGATGGTGCGCCCGGGGTGGAAGGCGCGCCCGATTGAGCCGGGTCGTCGGGCGATCCTGGCGTGACCGGCACGGGATCGAGGGTGGTGTCGTCTGCGGGAGACAGCGGCCTGGGGTTGTCGGACGA
>JAJRXJ010000312.1 GCA_024276355.1 Actinomycetes bacterium
CAACATCCGTCGGACACTACGCCACCGGCCGCCCCCACCCGGTTTTGTGAACGTTTGGAGTCCCATATGGGACTCCAAACGTTCACAAAACCGGGTGGGGGCGGCCGGTGGCGTAGTGTCCGACGGATGTTGATATTCGGACACGGCACCGAGGATCCACACAATCTCATCAACAGCCGGGCGTCGTTCTTGCTGGTCCGCGAAACGGGAGCCGACGGGGTCGAACTTGATGTTCGGCTCTGCGCCGATGGGTCGCTGGCGGTCATCCACGATACCCACCTACCCGACGGCCGTCCGGTTGCGGAACTTCGGGCCTGCGACTTACCCGACAGCCTGCTTCAACTTCACGAGGCGCTGGATCTGTGCCGCGGGATGATCGTCAACGTGGAGTTGAAGAATCACCCCCGTGACGTCGACTTCGATCCCGAAGAGCGACTGGCCGAGCGAGCCGTCGAGATTCTCGGTGAGCGCCAGGGCCGCGACGAGGAAATTGTGAGCAGTTTCGGGATGGGCTGCATTGATCGGGTTCGCCGTCTTGATCCGTCCATCAAGACGGCTCATCTGGTACTGAGCAGGCGATCGCCAATGGAACTCGTCGATGAGGCCACATCCCACGGTCACCAAGTCATTCACCCGTATCTCGACATGGTCACCGAAGAGTTCGTCTCCACCGCGCGGGCGGCCGCGGTAGAGGTGAACGTATGGACGGGAATGGACGAACCCGCCTCTACGACAGGTCGACTGATCGACCTCGGGGTCGACGCCATGATCACGCCATACCCCGAGCGAGCGATGAGGCTCAAAAAGAACCAACACCGGAGGCCGATGCTTTGATCCGCTGGGTCGGCTCGATCATGGCGTCGACCCAGACGGCCGGCTTGATCAATCGGCCCGATCACCCACACGGTTCGAGTCGGCGAGCACGTAGAGATAGACCAGCGCAGGCACTATCAGCACGACGGCCAACCCCGCCGCCACGAGGAGTCCGACGAGGGTGGCGTCGGCACCGGAACTTCCGTCTATCTTGGCGTGGTCGACGAGCAGCCACGGATACTGGGCCACTCCCCATCCGAGGACAATCGAGCCGACAGCAACAACCGCCGAAGCCCGGGCCATCCGGAACCGGCGCGATCTGAGCAACTCGAGCGTGCCCACGCCCGCGAGAGCAGACAGGACAACGAGGCTCAGGGCCCGCCCGGTCAGACCATCGGCCAGAGTCGGCGCGTCAGCCTTGATCGGAACGACACCAACCAGAGCAACGACACCGGTGACCACTCCGACAGCGATCGACCGAACCCTCATCGCCTCGGCCAGGTCCTGCTCCCCGAGACGGTCAGCCTCCGCGGCCAGGAACACGCCCGCCAGAAACGTGCAGGTCAGAACCGCCAAGAAGCCGCCGAGCACCGAAGTCGGGGCGAAGGCGGTGGATAGTCCAGCCGGAGCCCCACTCAGATCGATACGGCCCGAGGCAATCGCACCCGCGATCGAGCCAAGGAAGAACGGTGTGAGCAACGAGGCTCCCGCGAAGACGGCGCCCGTGACACGGGCCCACCTGAGTGTGGGCGTGTACTTGCGCAACGCAAATGCGGCTCCCCTCAAGACCACCCCGACACTCACCAGCCAGAACGGCACCGCCAGGCTGGTGATCATCGACGAGAACACGGTCGGGAATCCTGTCCACAGGAATACCAGGATGAAGATCAGCCACACATGGTTCGCTTCCCACACCGGGCCGATTGCGTGGTCAATGAGTCGTCTGGTGCTGGCCCCGCGTCTCGCACCACCGGCGAGAAGATCCCACACCCCGCTGCCGAAGTCGGCACCGCCGAGAACGGCATACACGATGATGCCGGCGAACATCACGGCTGCCACAGCATCGGCCGCGCTCATTGCTGAGACCCGAGCGCGGATCCGATCGAAGCCTCACCGGCGTCATCGCGCGTAGCGGCGGGGCGGCCATCTTCGATACCGGATGGTCCGTACGGTGATATCAGGTCGTGGTCACCCGACGCCCACCTCTTGGTCATCGAACGGATCACCGCGAACGCCGATACCCCCATAGCCAGGTAGAGGAACGCCGAGGCCAGGAATGTGAACCATATGTAGCCGGCATCGGTGACCGCATCGCTGGTTCGCATCACACCCTGCACGATCCACGGCTGACGTCCGACCTCCGTGGTGACCCAGCCCGTCTCCATGGCCACAATCGCCGCCGGACCGGACACGACGATCGCGCGGACGAACCACCGGCTCGACCAGAACTCAGGACGACGACGCCATCGCCATGCCGCCCACAGAATCAACGCGGCCAGTGACGTGCCGAGTGCAACCATGATCTGGAACGCTGTTCGGACAACATTCACCGGCGGACGGTCACCGGGAGGGACACTATCGAGCCCGGCAAGCTCAGCCCGACGATCGTTCTGGGCCAGGAACGAGGCCAGGCCCTGGATCGGCACCTCGATTCCGCCCACGATCTCGCCATCACGGAAGACACCACCCAGCACCAACGGGGCACCGGCTTCGGTGGTGCCGAGTCCCTCCATGGCCGCCAGCTTGACCGGCTGCTCGTCTGCGACCCTCTGTCCGGCAATGTGACCGACCACTGGCTGCGCAAGTGTCGGGATGGCAGCAAACGCGAGCGGCACGATGAGCCCGAGCCAGTGGTGATGGTCCCGTCGGCCCTTCAAGATGCCGACGGCGTAGATCGCTGCCACCGAGAACCCGGTGACCATGTATGCGGCCAAGAACATGTGCGTGAACTCGATGACAGCCGCGCCATTGAATATGGCCGCGACCGGATCCACATTCATCACCTGTCCGTTGACCAGGTCGAAGCCCGCTGGAGAGTTCATCCATCCGTTCACCGACACCACGAAGAACGAACCGACCACGCCCGAGACGATCATCGGTATGAGCATCAGCGAATGGATCCGTCCGGGGAGCCGGTCCCATCCGTAGACATAGATACCCAGGAAGATCGCCTCCGCGAAGAAGGAGATCCCTTCAAGTGCGAACGCCAGCCCGATCACGTCACCGTATCGGCCCATCAGGCCCGGCCAGAGCAGGCCGAGTTCGAATGACAGGACTGTTCCCGACACCGCACCCATCGCGAAGAGCACCCCCGCCACCTTCGACCATCTCTTGGCCAGCTCCAGTGCAGTTTCATCACCGCGCAACCCGCGCCGGTGCAGATAGAAGATCATCGCCGGCAAAGACATGCCGATGCTGGCGAGGATTATGTGGGACCCGAGCGTGAGCGCCATCTGCTCTCGTGCGGGCAACAGTGCACTCTGCGCCGCGAACACGTTTCCGATCACCGCCACACGGTAGTCGGACCGATCAGAGCCAACCGATCACCAACTCTTGCCCATACCCGGTTTTGTGAACGTTTGGAGTCCCATATGGGAGTCCAAACGTTCACAAAACCGGGTATGGGGCTGGTCAGCGGGAGAGGATGAAGAGTTGGAGGGTGCCGGCGAAAAGGATCAGCAGCAGCAGGGCCGCGACTGCAATGGTTGTTCCCGGTCTCATTGGGCCTCGTCCTTTCGACGGAGTTTGATCGGTGCGCCCCGTACGCCCGAATCTTCAGGAGTTGACAGTCTGATCTCGGAACCCTCGATCAAGCCGAGCTCGGCCGCCGCCGACGAGCGTGCAACCGCCAGCGACATGAGGCCACTCGAATCGACAACCAGACCGACACGCCCAACGGTGATCTCGTCGTAGGCGCCGCACCTGACGGCGGTCCGCTGCTCGGTTCCGAACATCAGCGTCAGCTCACTGCCGAGCCGGTCGACTTCGTCGGGATCGATGTTTATCTGGCAGTTTCCGAAACGGTCGATCCACAGGACCTCACCGACGAGGGCCCCTTCCTCTTCGCGGCTCACGGGCAGGACACCGGGCATGAGCGTTGCCGGGTCGATCTCCGGACCCAGGTCGGTCAACGGCACACCGTTGCAGAGGTGGGCGGCGGCCGGCGCGAACACATCGCGCCCGTCGAAGGTGGATCCCAGGGATTCGAGCCGGTAATTCGGGGAGACCAACTCGACGGCCCTGGTGGCACCCCCGACCATTCCGACCGCGGGCGCAAGCAGACCATTGTCGGGTCCGACCAGAACCGACATGCCCCCACCGACCTCGACGGCCACCGGGCGACGGGAGGTGCCCACCCCGGGGTCGACCACGGCCAGCACCACACCCGGGTTCAGGTAGTTGGCCGAACGGGCCAACGCCAATCCACCGGCACGGGTGTCGTGGGGGGTCACCCCGTGGGTGATGTCGACGACTACGACATGGGGAGCGATCGACCGAATCACGGAATGGACGACACCCACGAACTCGTCGTCGAGTCCGAAATCGGACAGGAATGAGATGGTGTCGAATCGGCCGGTCACGGTCGTCGACGCTAGCGGTGAGCCGCCGAAGAGCGTCAGCCGGCCCCCAGCTCGCGTGACCGCTCGGTCGCAGCCCTGACCACATCCGAGACGATCGACTCGAATCCAGCTGACGCGAACACCGCCAGACCGGCGGCAGTGGTGCCACCCGGCGAGGTGACGTTGATACGCAACTGAGCGGGATCCTCTCCCGACTCGCTCAGAAGCTTCGCCGCCCCCAGCAGTGTCTGCCGGGTGAGCGTGTCGGCCACATCGGCCGACAACCCTTGTTCGATACCGGCGGCGATGAGGGCCTCGGCCAGATGGAACACGTAGGCGGGTCCGGAGCCCGACACCCCGGTGACCGCATCGATATCGGTTTCGTCGACCTCGACGACCAGGCCCACCGACCCGAGAATGCTCTTGGCCCATTCGATGTCGGAGGCCGACGCCGAGGTGCCCGCAGCCACGGCGGCCATCCCCTCCCCGACCAGCGCCGGGGTGTTGGGCATGCATCTGACCACCGGAGTCTCTGCCGGCAACGCAGCCTCGATGGCAGAGATCTTGACCCCCGCTGCGATCGACAGGACCCGGGGAACGCCGACCTCGGCCAGCCCGGGAAGTACCAGCGGGACGATGTTGGGTTTGACGGCTATGAGGGTGTCGACACCCGCGATCGGTGATTCGGCGATGTCGAGACCCGGAATATCGGCCCCGATTTGAGAGCGACGCTCGGGCGAAGGTTCGACCACGTGTATCGCCAATGGCGCCGACCAGCCGCTCGACACGAGCCCACCGATGAGTGCCTGCCCCATCTTTCCGCCGCCGATTACCTGGAGTGTTTTGCCGTTTTCGTTGGTCACCCAACCGACAGTAGCGACCGGACGCGACAGACGGGAGATGGATTCTCACACTTCCCCAAGCGGATCCATCTCCCGTCGGACAGCGTCATCCTACATGAAACAACATGATATGCAATCATGAACACTGAAAATAGCCGTTCCGGTTCGGCAGAGCGGACTTACCCCTTGAACCGGTTCGCGAATCCGATCCTCATCGCCGGCCGGAAGCACTGCTCCACATAAGCCCAGGTCGACCCGAGAATCCTGTCGAGTTCGGACTCGTTGACCGCGGCCACCGGAAGCGATCCCCGGAGGAAGATGGCGTCCTCGTCGCCGATCTCGAAGGCCATGCCGTTGAACTTGTGATTGCGAACCAACAAGTGCCGGTAGAAACGCTCGGCGTTCTCTTCCGGCGCGGGCATCACGTAGGTCTCGTGTCGCAGCGTGCGCTGGCCGAGCGTCAGCCACAAGGTCCATACATCCTTGTCGTCACCGAGCACCCTCACGTACCAGCGGCGCTGATCCCCGTGGTGGCGTTCGACCGCATCGATGACCGGATTGTCGGCCATCTCCGCCTCCAGCCAGTGGTCGATCATTTCCTCGAGGCGGGCGAGTTCGTCGGGTGTGGCCAGGTCCATGTCAGGCCAGGCAGTCGACGGGTTCCTGACACCTGACGGTCTCGTAGACCCGACTCAGACGGTGGGCCATCGAACTCCAGGTGTAGGACGCCGCCGCTTCGGACGCCCGAACCGAGAGACTGGCGGCCAGCATCTCATCGTCGAGAATCATCCGAACAGCCGCCGCGTAGTCGCGCGGGTCGCGACCACTGATTCGCAGTCCGGTTCGGCCGTGATCCACCAGAGTTCTCAGGCCTCCGACATCGGAAGCCACCACCGGTGCGCCACAGGCCGCAGCTTCGAGAGCCACGAGGCCGAACGATTCGGAGCGGGACGGAACCAGACAAACGTCGGCAGCGCGGTAGTAGGTGGAGAGCACGTGATGGGGCTGGGGCGCCACCATGGTGACCTGACCGGTGAGACCCAGCGAGCTGATCAGACCCCAGGTGAGTTCGACCTCACGGTCGCCGTCGACGCCCGACGATCCGCCCACGATCATGAGCCTCGCATCTGGCATCTGCAGACAGCTGAGTGCCCGAACCGCCACATCGATGCCCTTCAGCGGCTGGATCCGGCCGACGAACAGCAGCAGGGGACCGCTCGGCAGTCCGAGGGCGTCTCGTGCCCCGCGACGTGAACCAGGCGAGAAGTAGGCGTGGTCGACCCCCGGTGGGACAACCTCGATCCGGGAAGGGTCGGCGTTGTAGTGGGAGATCAGTTCGTGGAGTTCGGTGACCGAGTTGGCGGTGATCACGTCGGAACAGGCCACCACGTCGGTCTCGGCGTCGATGCGGCTCTGGGGTTCGAAATCTCCGCTCTCGGCCTTGACTCGGGCCAGGGTGTGGAACGTGGAGACGAGGGGAAGATCGAGCTCGTGTTTGAGGCGGTGACCCACCACCCCGGACAGCCAGTAGTTGGCGTGGAGAACATCGACCGGGTCGGCAAGCAGCATCGCGCCGACATGATCGGTGAACTCGTCGACGATTCCCGGAAGCTCTTCCTTGGCCATGTCGACCGGGCCCGCTGCGACATGCACGACCCTGAAACCGGGTTCGACCTCGACGACATCGGGAAGGTCGCTGGACCAACGGCGCACGTACACCGTGTAGTCGGCACCGACCTGGGCCAGCGACGACACCAACTCGCGGACGTAGACGTTCATTCCGCCCGCATCGCCTGATCCGGGCTGGACCAAAGGCGACGTGTGGAGCGACAGAACGGCTACACGACTCACGACGCGGTGATGCTCTCTTCGCCGCCGGCGATCCGACGCGCAAGTTCGGTGTTGAGAGAGTCGATCACATCGTGGAGGCCATGGCGCGATGCCGACAGCGAATCCTCGTACCGGCGCAGGGCGATCACCGCGGCCGACAGCTCGTCGTTTCCGAGCTCGGCAAGCGAAGCCATCACCGACTGGTCGACCGCCGCATCAAGCTCGGCCACCAGGGGATCGATCAGGTGGTCGGGAGGGTCGAGTTCCTGGCTGATACGGCCCGAACCGGGCCCCCGCACACCGTCACCGAGCACGTCGGAGAGATTCTCGACGAGTCCCGCCAGGTCTCCGCCATCACCCGAACCACGGCGCTTGGTTTCGGCCACCAGAAGATCGAGTCGACCCTGGGCGAGGCGCCGGACGTACGACAGGGCGTTCTCGAGGTCGCTGCACTCGACCCGCTTGGCCCGCAGTTCATCCGTTGGGATCTGTGTGAGCCCTGCCGTGTAGGCAGGGTCGATTACACGTGACAATTCCGGGATCATCGCACCCTCTCGACTGGTGATCGGACCCCTCCGGGCCGCGCTGGATCTTACCGGCAGACGCCGGAGCCGCCAGAAACCGGTGGGAGTACTGCCACCTCGTCGGAATCCGTGACCGGGTCGGAGCGGTCGACGGGTTGTCCGTTGCACCAGACCTTGCAGTTGGCGAGCAACCCCTCGAACGATGATCCGTAGGCTTGGACGGCAGCATCGAGTATGTCGCCGACCGTTCGGCCGGGAAACTCGTCGTGTCCGGTGCCGGCCGCCTCCCGGGCGGATGCGAAGAGCCTGAGTTTGGCCATCCCGGGACGATACCGCCCGTGGCACAGGGTCCCCGGTCGGCGCAGCCTGCGCTTGTACGATCGTGGCCGACATGATCCGATTGTTGGTGGCCCGCCACGGGCAATCCGAGTGGAACGCCGTCGGGCGTTGGCAGGGTCGTGCCGACCCACCGCTCTCCGAAATCGGATTGGCTCAGGCCAGAGCCGCGGCCGCCTCGATCGGCGCCGTCGACGCGGTGGTGGCGAGTCCTCTCGAACGGGCACTGGTCACGGCAACCGTGATCTCCGAATCGATCGGAGTCGGGCCGGTGATGGTCGAACCCGGCCTCCAGGAACGCCACGCCGGAGAATTCCAGGGCCTGACCCGGGTGGAGATCGATCGGCAATTCCCCGGTTATCTCGACACCGGCCGTCGACCACCAGGCTGGGAGCCCGACGCCGACGTCACCGTTCGGGCCCTCGACGCACTCGATTCGGTGGCCACGATGGTCGGTGGGCGCTCCGCACAGGCCGAGATTCTCGCCATAGCCCACGCCGGGATCATCTACGCCCTCGAATCCCATTTCGGTGAGGACTTCGCGCGGATCGACAATCTCAACGGCCGCTGGTTTCTCCACGACGAAGGCCAATGGTCGCTCGGCGAACGCATGTCTCTGATTCCCGATGGTGTGATCGCCACCGAGGCCGACAGCCTGTGACCGAACACGTCTCGTCGCGGGCCATGTCCACTCGTTATCCGGTCGAGGTCATACGCAGCGATCGCCGGACCAAGACCGTGTCGGCGCGCATTGTCGACGGTGTGATCCGGGTTCGTATTCCCGGGTGGATGACCGCCGACGATGAGGCTCGATACGTCGACGACATCGTTCGTCGCATCGAGCAGAAACGCCGGTCCCACGCGGTCGATCTCGAGAGCCGGGCTCGCCGCCTGGCCGACGAGTTCACCCTGCCGGTTCCCAACTCGATCCGCTGGGTGAGCAACCAGAATCAGCGTTGGGGATCATGCAGCATCGGCAGCCGAGACATCCGAATTTCCGACCGCCTGGTCGATGTGCCGCCGTGGGTCCTCGACCATGTGATCGTCCACGAGCTCGTGCATCTGCTCGTGCCCGATCACTCCCCGGAGTTCGACGAGATTCTCGCCCGCAATCCGCTGTCGGAGCGGGCTGTCGGTTACCTGATGGCTCTCAGCGATCGGGCCGCCGAACCTGCCCCTGCAGCCACTCCTGCTCAGCCTGCCCAAGCGGTGTGACCGGCGGCTGATCGAGCCGGTACTCGTCGAGGATCGCCCGCCACCTGTTTCTGGCGCCGAGTCGTCCGAGCAAAGCGCTCATGCCCCACACCACACGGTCGAGAATCACGAACGACGGAGGCATGGTGAGCTTGTGCATCACCGCGGCGTGGGGTCCGCCCACTTCGAGAAGCCCCCGAATCACGCCTTGGGTGAAGTCCTCGGTGAACGTGAACGTGTCGGTGAAGTAGGCGGTGTAGGGCGCCGACACGTATTCGAGCACGCTGTCGGGGTCGAGTTCGTGGCCGGCGTCGAGGAATCCGGACTGTTCCATCTGGGCCACCACACCCTCGGCGTCGCGTTCGAACAACGGATCGATTATCGGTATCAACGCCTCGAACTCGCCCGGCTCCCATCGCTTCACCAACCCGAAGTCGATGAACGTGACCGTGCCGTCGTGGCCGAACAGATAGTTGCCCGGGTGGGGATCGCCGTTGAAGACGCCAACCCTGTAGATCGCTCCCTGCACGAACCGGAAGATCACTTCTGCGGCCCGCTGACGGGCATCCTCGTCGGAGTCGGCGAGGAATTCCTCCCAGCTCATGGCGTCGACCCACTCGGAGGTGAGCACCCGGCGGGAGGAGTACTCGGCGATCACTTCAGGCACCCTCACGAAGGGATGATCGCGGTATCGGTCGACGAACTCGGTCTGACATGACGCCTCGAGTCGGTAGTCGAGCTCATCGGCCATGCGGGCCCGCAACTCGTCGACGAGGCCCTTCACGTCGAGGCTCTTGAGAGCCACCGCCGACACCATCCGGTAGATCATCTGGGCGTTGTCGAGATCGGACCCGATGGTGTTGTCGAGGCCCGGGTACTGCACCTTCACCGCCACCACCCGGCCGTCTCTGGTGACCGCCTTGTGGACCTGCCCTATCGAGGCGGCCGCGGCCGGGATCGGGTCCCAGTCAAGGAAGACCTCTCCCGGTGGCGCGCCGAGTTCGGCCTCCACGACCGCCGCGGCCAGCGACGGCGCCATCGGTTCGACGTTGGCCTGCAGCGACTCCAGCATCGACCGCGCCTCGGGTGGCAGGCCGTCGAGAATGAACGACATCATCTGGCCGGCCTTCATGACCACGCCCTTCATCTGCCCGAGTTCGCGGGCCACGTCCTCCGCGGTGCGGATGGCGAATCCCTCGTCGAGCTCGGCCCGGCGGGCTTCGCCGGCGGCGACACCGCGAACCTTCACCACCAGCCAGTGAATGCCGCGACGGAGAGTCAGGCGAACGATCCGGGCGGTGCGGGCCAGATGGGCGTGACGCTCCGAAAGGTTGCGGCGACGGTCAGGTCTCGTCGGACCGGCCCTCGCTGATCGGGTCGCCCTCCGCGAGCGAGCCGGCCAACGTCTCGGCTTGGTCGAGGTTGTCGCTGTCGAGTGCGGCCAATGACGATTCAACGGTGTCAAGGTCTGTTTCCAACTGGTCGAGCTGCTCGGTGCCGGAGTCCGGGTCGGAAGCTGGAACTGAAGGGGAGTCGGGATCGTTGGACACGAGCGGCAGGCTATCGGCCGACGGTTGCCTGGTGGCGATGCACGGGTGGTTCCCGGTCGATCGGGTCAGCCCTTGGACGGATCGACAACGGTGACCGTGTCGCGGCCGGTGCTCGGAACCCATACGAGCCCATCAGCGATGATCGGATCCCCGGGTGTGCGGTCGACCGGAATCTCGTCCACCACCTGAAGGATGGAAACGTCGATCTTCATCACTGTGTCTGCCTGCGGGTCGGAAACCCACGCGAAGCCGGGGGTGAGCCCAACGTCGATCACATGGTCCTGGCCGATGGGAAGGGTGCCCACCACCGCGAACTTCGCGGCGTCGACAACCACGATGCTGCTGTTTCCCATCATCGGCAGCCACACGAGCCCGTCGCCTCCGGCCACCGTGTACGGACCTGGAAGCTGCACCTCGGGGCCGGGTGCAGGCGGTTCGCCCACCGGAATTGTGGCCACAACCACGAGGTTGAGGGGATCAATGGCACTCACGGTGGCGTCGTAGGAGTTGACAACCCACACACCGCCGTTGGCCACCCCGATTGCGGCCGGTGATCCGCCCACCGCGATGGTGTCGATGACTGTCATGGACTCAGGGTTGATGACGCTCACATCGTCGGAAATGTTGTTGACCACCCAGATCCGGCCGTTGATCATGGTGGGGCTGAGAGGCCTCGAGCCGACATCTATCCGTGAGACGATCTCAAGGCTTGCCGGGTCGATCACGATCACCTGATCGGCCGCCGTGGTCTCCCCGTCGAAGCGAACGCTGGTGACCCACACGCGACCAGCGGCGATGGTCAGGTCGACGGGCCGCCAGTCCTGGGATTCAACGGCCAGCTTCACGCTGCCCACCACCGACCTGGCAGCACTGTCGACGATGGTCACCTCCCCGGTCTCGTCGTTGCCGATGGCGACATAGCCATCACCGGCCGCGACCGGACTTTCGAACGCCAGCGGCACCTGCAGCGTGGCCACCACCGACCTTGTGGTGAGGTCGATGGCGCTGAGTTATCCGTCGACCCCTGTCATCCAGAGCAGCCCATCGCCGGTGGCGGAGTTCATCGGCGAGCCGAGCGACACCTCGACGGTGTGAATCGATTCCGGGTCGACGGGTCCGGGCTGATCGGAGTTGCCGTTTGCGCCGGTCGTCGAGGCATCGGGCGAGCCGGTCAAGCCCGATGGCGTCTTGACTGCCGACTTGGAGTCTCCCGCGCCCGAGAGTTGCGTAACCGCCAACGCCACCAGAAGCAACAACGCGAGCGCCCCGACGATCATTGGCCATTTCTGGCGCTGATGATCGGCATCGGCCCCTGGCTGGGCAGCCGCGGGAACCTGAACAGGCGCAGCCGGAGCCTGGGCGGGGGCAGCATCGGGGTGATTGTGGACGTGGTCGGTCCAGGAGGTGCCGTCCCAGTAGCGGAGGTCGGCCTCCCCCTTGGGATCGTCGAACCATCCGGCAGGGGTTGCCGGTTGGGATGTCGAACTCCGGGGGTCCTGATTCTCGACCACTGTTGTTGTCCAATCCGTTCGGTGCGGCAGAGGCGAAGTTCCTCATTATGACGATGTACCGGCTCCTATCGGCAACAATGACCGAATGGATCAATCCCTGCTGCATCCCGTGCAACGCACCGGTCGCCCCGTTCGCTCCGTCCACCGCCCATCCACCGTCGTCGCTGCCCTGACCGCCCTGGCGTCCGACCCGGCCATCATGCCCGTGGCCGGCGGTACCGACCTGCTTCTCGACCTCCATCGTGGTGGGCCCGGTGACCCCGTCGATCTCGTGGATCTCAGCTCCGTCGAAGGCCTCGACCGGATCGA
>JAJRXJ010000313.1 GCA_024276355.1 Actinomycetes bacterium
CCGGCATTCGAGATATTCGCCCGTCACCATCCGTGGGTCGGACGCGAGCGGGTCAGCCCCAAGTCGATCGCCCGCGAGATGCTCGAACATGCCGAGACCTTCAACCAATACGTCGGCCGCTACGGCCTGAAGCGTTCGGAGGGACTCCTGCTTCGCTATCTCACCGACTGCTACAAGACACTCGTGCAGACCGTTCCGGCCGACCACTCCACCGAGGATCTCGACGACATCGTGGAGTGGTTGGGTGCCACCATTCGACATGTCGACTCGAGCCTCATCGACGAGTGGGAGCGTCTGCGGAACCCGACTGATTCCGTCGACGAGCCGGCTCCCCCCGAGTCACCTGACATCACTCACAACCGTCGGGCGTTCGGTGTGATGATCAGAAACGAGATGTTCAGGTGGGTCGGGTTGTTGGCACGTCACAAGGCCGGCGAGCTGGTGCGCTCCCTTGCCGAGCCCGGACCGTGGACCGCCGACGAACTCGTTGAACAGATGCGCGCCTACTGGGACGACCACGATTTCATCGTCGTCGACGGCGATGCCAGGTCCAGAAAATGGATCTCGATCGATTTCGGGTCCGGTGCTGTTCGCCAGACCATCTGCGATCCCGACGGGTTCAACGAGTGGGTGATCGACGCCCGGATCGATATGGACGCGTCCTCCGACAGACAGCAGGCCGTGGTGGTTCCCGAGGGCATTCGGCGACTCTGATCCGTTTCAGCGCCTCACGGCCCTCACCAGTTCGGCAGGCAGCAGGAAGGTCCCGTCGGCCGACGGAACCATGTCGACCTCGGCCAGCACGGCCTCCATCGGCAACGCCGAATACAGATGAGGGAATCGCTCGAGTGTGCCGGTGCCGTCCTCCCAGACGATGGCCTCGTGGACCATGCGGGCATCGATCACCAACGCGACCAGATCACTCGAACCCCGGTAGATGGCGTTCGCCGGCGACAGCACCTGGTGCAGGGCCGACAGGTGGATGAACCCGTCGCGGCTGAACTCGGTGGGCAGATATGCGCCGGCGGAACGTGAGGTCTCCCACACCGAACGACGGGCCATGTGGACGAGCCGAAGCGGGGTGGAGTCCCATCCGGTCGTGACCCGCGAGGACAGATCCCGCTTCAGCTCATCGGGACCGAAGATCGACAACGCGGCGCGTTCGTTGAGCGCCGACAACTCCGGTCGGGAGAATCCGTGGAGAGTGGCCGCAAGGTTGTGCTCGCGCGACGAGGTCGTGGTGGTGATGCTGCGATCATCGGGGCTGAGGGTGACCCTGAAACCGGCGTCGAACAGCATTCTCAGCGGGTGATCCCGAACGGGCAATCCGAGACAGGCGTTGGATGTGAGACAGATCTCAAGCGGGATCGCGGCATCGCGCACGGCCGTTGCGATGGGTCCGAGCGACACGATCCGGCCCTTGTCGACCCGGCAGTCGTCGATCAGTCGCCAACCGTGGCCTATTCGCGCCGGACGGCAGGTATCGAGGGCATCGGCAACCTGGTGGGCGCCGTCCATCTCGCCGGCGTGGACGGTGATGCCCAGACCAGCCTCAGCGGCGATCGCCAGGGCAGCCGCATGCTCGCTCGCTAGATGCCCGACTTCCCCACCCGCGAGATCGAACCCGACCACCATTTCGGTGCTGTGGGTTGCCGCCAATCGGGCGGTCTCGACAGATTCCCCCGGCGGCCGTTCACGCAGCGCACAGGCGATCAGACCGGTACTCAAACCGGAACCACGAGCGTCGTCGAAACCATCGGATACGGCCGACAGGACATCCGAACCGGACAGACCGCCGATGGTGTGGGCCAACGGCGCAAAACGAATCTCGGCATGGATCACGCCGTCGGCGGCAAGATCCTCGGCGGCCTCACGCGCCACCCTTCGCAGCGACTCCCGGGTCTGCATCACCGATATGACCAGATCGAAGCGGGAGAACGCCTCGCGAAACTCCATGCCCGGCTCGATGGTGAGCCACCGGGCCAGCGCGCCGGGGTCGTCGCATGGCGTGGCAATGCCCGCGGATCGGGCCAGATCGAGAATTGTGGACGGCCTGACCCCACCATCGAGGTGATCGTGGAGCACCACCATCGGGCCCCGCCAATTGTCGATCATCCCTTGATGCGCCCGGAGCTCTCGAGCACTTCGACAATGCCGGGGTAGGTCTCGATGGGTTCCAGCCGATGGTCGATGTACATGAGACCCGCGGAAATGGCCACGAAGGACACCACGAAGTTGGTCACACTTCGGGTGAGAAAGAACAGGTTGAACCCGGAATTGTTGAACAACCAGATGTCCCAGATTCCCGAGCCGATCTCGTAGACCACGATCAGCCAGGTGGCCGAGGCCATCGTTCGCAGGTATCGCGGGTCGGCCAGCAGATCGTCGTTGAGCTCCACCACTTTGGGAATCGCCCAGGCCAACACCGGCCGGCCGATGAAGATGGTGACGGCCACGCCCACCCCCACCAGAATCTTTGTGACGAAACCGATGCCGAAGTAGACCGCCTTCGAGCTGATCCCGAAGTCGACGATCTCCTGCTCGACCATGATCGTGATCGCGGAACGGGCGATGAGATAGATCGTGACGGTGGGGAGCCACCATCCGATGGTCAGGCCGCGACGCCTACGGGAGACCGCGGCCTTCAACGACCATGCGGTGGCAGCGATCACCGCCACCGTGATGTTGAAGATGTTGAACAAGACGATGAACAACACGACCGGCATCACCTGGTCGAAGTTGCTTCCACCCTCCAGAAGCTTGGGCTTGGGTTCGTTGTTCATGCCGACAGAGCCGTCCACTCTTCGGCTATCGACCGATCCCCGAAGATTTCGAGGCCATCGAGAGGGCGGCGCTGCCACATGGCCAGCAGGAGATCGCCGGCACCGGCACGAACCGCGGCATCGCCCTTGTCGTGACCGAGAGTCACCGACACCCGTCCGTCGACAGCCGTGAGCATCCATTCGCCGGGGCCGTCGGTCTGATGAAGGTGGAGTGTGCCGCTCGGAGCTCCGGACGCCCTGGCGGGCAACAACACCCGTACCAATTCGTCGACACCATCGGCGGCGGCGGCCGCGTCGATATCCGAGTCCACGCCTGCGGCCTGCTCTGCATCGATGCGATGAACAAGAGTTTCCTGATGCATCCGACGCAGGTAGAACCCGACCGTTCCATCGCCGGCCCAAGCCCACACCGAAGCAGCCGGATCGGCTGATCGGAGTGCGCCTTCCACGTGGGCGAATGCCCCGCGGGCATATTCGATCTCACCGCCCTCGTCGGGAACCGGAACTTCGGACCGGGGGACCATCTCGGTGACCAGACCTTCGACATGCAGAGCCACCGAATGCCAAACCCGACCGCAGTGAACCATCAACTTCGTGTTGTCCCACCCGGGGCAGGACGGAACGGGTGCCGATGGGGCGCCCGACGCGATCTCGATCAATCGGTTGCCATCGGCGTGCAGATGGGCGAGGCGACGTTGAGTGTCCATCAGACCAGTGTGGCGCATGAACGACGGTCTATGACATCGTGATCCCCGATGAAGGTGCCGACCACCGGGAGAGGCCACATGCACACCTATGCACTGAGCGGGGCCGCTTCCGGAATCGGTGCTGCCACACGATCCAAACTTGAGGCGGCCGGCCACCGGGTGATCGGCATCGATCTTCACAACGCAGAGGTGACCGGTGACCTCTCCACCCCCGAGGGCAGGGCCCACGCGGTGGAGGCCACGCTCGAGTCCTGCCATGGCCACCTCGACGGGCTGGTCACCGCGGCCGGGGTCGGCCCGCCGATTCGAGGGCCGCTCGTGGCCCGGGTCAACTACTTCGGCTCGCAGAGTCTGCTCACCGGTCTCAGGCCGGCTCTGGCGGCGTCCTCCGTGTCCCAGGTGGTCCAGATCGGATCGAACTCGACCACGCTCACACCCAACATTCCGGACCATCTCGTGGCCGCCTTCATGGACGGCAGAGAAGAGGAAGCGATTAACATCGTGTCCGGGATCGAGCAGCCATTCGATTCGGCGGTGGCCTACGCAGCGTCGAAAACCGCCATCACCAGATGGTGCAGGCGGGCCGCGGTGACAGCTGAATGGATCGGCTCGGGAATCTCGCTCAATGTCCTGGCCCCGGGGGCGGTGAACACCCCCTTGCTCGAAGGAGGGCGCATCGATGCCGATTTCGGTCCGTTGATGGAGAGCCTGCCGATACCGGTGGGCGGGCCGGCCGATCCCGATGTGATCGCCGACTGGATCGTGTTCCTGCTCTCACCGCCGGCAAGGTTCGCCTGCGGATCGGTGTTGTTCGTCGACGGCGGCAGCGATGCCGTGGTCAACGCTTGAGGCTCAGGCCGACTCACCAACCGAGCGAGAGCGCCATCCAGCCGTGGAACAACACGGCCACGACGACGAACACGTGCCAGATCTCGTGGTAGCCGAAGGTGTCCGACCACGGGTCGGGACGCCGAGCCCCCACCACGATTGCGCCCACCGTGTAGGCACCGCCTCCCATCAGCAACAGCGCCAGCTGGCCGAGGGTGAGGTCCTTCACCAGCCACGGCATGAAGACCAGCATCGACCAACCGAGCGACAGGTAGACGGCGTTCATCACCCCTGCCGGCGGATGAACGGGGAGCCACTCCGCGATGATTCCCGCCGACGCAGCGATCCACACAACCGCCAGCATCGCGGTCGACACCCGGCCGTGAAGCCCGAGCATGGCGATCGGGGTCGCGGTGGTGGCGTACATCACGAAGATGGCGCTGTGGTCCATGCGGATGAGGGTCTCGACCCGGTTCGGAGGCCAGTCCCTCGAGTGGACCATGGCCGACACTCCCAACATCGTGACCGCCCCGGTGGCGAACACGGCCATGGCGATGGTTGCCCGAAGGCCTGACGCCCCGACCGTGAGTACGACACCCGCGGGTACGGCCAGGATCGCCGCCCACTTGTGGAGCACGCCACGCAGGCGAGGTCTCGGCCGACGCAGGAGCCTCCTCGCCGATGGTGACAGCTTGGCAACCAACTCTGGGCTGAATGCAGAACCGTGCGGCATCCCTACAAGGGTAGGACAACGATCCGGGAGGGCAACACACGGCGTAGCATCTTCGACCGTGCCCGGACTCGCCGATTCATGACAACCTTCAGCCATACGCACACATGCAACGACGCTGATCTCGCCCGGCTGCGCACACCCAGGGACGACATCGTCGGTGAGCGAACCGTCGGCGACGACAGCTGGGTTCTCGGCGACGGACCCTTCGACCACTACCGGCGCGATCTCGACGCCGAACCGTCGGGGGCCGACTCGTGGTTCGTCACGGAGACCTACAACTACTCGCTCGCCGTGCCGGTCTGGCGTCGGCTCTTCAATCCGGCCATCAAGCGCGCTCTTCGGAACCGACGGGAGAGTTACGGCTACTGGTGGGCTCCCCCCGACCGACTCGACACGAGAGCCGCCACCGTGCTCGGCCTGTTGTGCGCCGTCCAGATCGTCGACGGCTACCTGGGAACCGTTCTGACGCAGACTCTCACCTTCGCCGCCGATGAATTCCATCGGGACAACACGGCTCAGGGATTCGTGCTCGGAGGGGTCAGGGCCGGGGTGTTGATCGCGCTGGTCACCGTCACGATCGCCGATCGCCGAGGTCGCAAGTCGCTGCTCGTCGCGGCCGGAGTCGGAAGCTGCATCTTCACCTTTCTCGGCGGTCTGTCCACCGGGCTCTGGATGCTGGGAAGCACCCAATTGGTCGCCCGGGGCATGTCGACGGCACTCGGCATCCTGATCGTGATCGTGGCCGCCGAGGAGATGCCGGCAAGAAGTCGGGCGTGGGCCGCCTCCGTGCTGGTGCTGAGCGCCGGTCTCGGGTCGGGCATGGCCGTGTGGATACTTCCGGTGGCCGACCTCGACATTCGCGGGTGGCGGGTCATATACCTCGTGGCGGTCCTCGGGATACTGGTCATACGGTCCGTCGGAAAGCGGCTGCCGGAGACCAGCCGGTTCAGGCGGTCGGAGCAACACGCCATCGGCTCCGGTGTCGACATCGAGTCCGTCAGAGCCCGGCGAAGGAGGCGGCTCACGCTTCTGGCTTTCTCGGCGTTTCTACTGGCCATCTTCGCGGCTCCGGCATCGGGCTTCCAGAACGACTTCCTGAAGGACGAGCGCGGCTTTTCGGCCGCCCAGATCAGCTTGTTCACCCTCGCCACCAGCACCCCGGCCGGGCTGGGTGTCCTGGCGGGCGGCTGGCTGGCCGAGACGCGGGGACGCCGCCCCACCGGCGCCATCGGTGTCGTGCTGGGCACCGCCATGGCCGTGTTGTCATACATGTCCCACGGGTTCGGCCTCTGGCTCTTCGCCTTCGGCGGGGTCGTGCTCGGAGGGATGGCCGTCCCGGCACTCGCGGTGTACGGCCCGGAGCTCTTCGGAACCCACGACCGCGGCCGCGCCAACGGCACCATCGTCACCATCGGCGTGGCCGGGAGCGCCATCGGCCTGGTGATCGCCGGCTCATTGTCGGACTCGATGGGCGGTTCCATCGCGCCTGCTCTCTCGCTGCTCGCGATCGGTCCGATGATCGTGGCGGTCATGATCCTCACCCTCTACCCCGAGACTGCGGCAACAGAACTCGAGGACATCAATCCCGAGGACAACTGACGGAATCCCCACAAGGTGTCACCCCCATGGGCCCGCCGCCCGGTACCTTTCTGGCACATGGATCGCAGATCATTTCTTCTGGGAGGCGGCGCCCTGGGCCTGGCCGCCTGCGCCAAGCCCGAGCGTGATCTGTTGGCATCGACGAACATCGACGCCATCAAGCTTCAGCCCGCGGCCACAGCCGGCACGATCTCCACGTCGTCGGGGTCTCCATCCACAACCTCCGCCGACGGCTCGGAGGTCGCTCCGCAAACCTCACCGAATTCCCTCTACCCGGTCGTGGTTCCCGAGGCTGATCTACCGGGTATCGAATTCGTGGTCAACGCGCTTCTGCCCACCACGAACGTGTCGGCCACCAGGGGCGGCCCCACCCAGTGGACATTCGACAATCCGATCGAGTCCGGGGGGCCGTTGGTGTTTCTCATGGACCTCGACAGCTTCACCGACAACGAGTTCTACCGTGTTCTGCTCCCGGTGAGGCCCAACGGAAGCTTCGGTTGGGTCAATGCCAACGACGTTTCCCTCACCCGCCACAATTACCGGCTCAAGATCGAGCTCGACGCCTACCGTCTCACCCTGTCCGATCATTCCAACGTGATCTTCACCACCGACATCGGAGTGGCCCGCAACAACACCCCCACACCGCAGGGCATCTACTACACCACCGAGCTGCTCCACCCGACCATTCCCAACTCCGTCTACGGCGTCTACGCCTACGGGTTGTCCGGCTACTCCGACACGTTCACCGAGTTCAATGGTGGACCCGGCCAGTTGGGCATTCACGGAACCAACGATCCATCCACGATCGGCACCAACGTGTCCCATGGCTGCATAAGAATGCGCAACTCCGACATATCGGTCCTCGTGGAAGAGATCGGCCTTCCGGTGGGCGTTCCTGTCGACGTGGTCTGAGGCTCAGCCCCTGCTGCCGTTCCTGGCCCCGATTCTGGGATGGAGAATCGTGTAGAGGGTGAGGGCCAGCGCGGCGATGCCGATCGGCACTATCGCGTCTCCGTTTCCCGTGTAGGTCGGGTAGAGCACGAAGATGGACAACAGCAGGGTCCATCCCCAGAGGATCAACACCGATCGACGATGACCATGCCCCAGGTTCATCAACCGGTGGTGGAGATGCTCCTTGTCGGCGGCCGACACCCCCTTGCGCCGCGCGGCCCGCCTGAGAACCGCGAAGATCGTGTCGATGATCGGCACCCCCAGAATCACCAGCGGGATGAATATCGGGGCAAAGAAGAAGTACGCCTGGCCGGAGAATGATTCGGTGGTCCGACCACCCACCGACATCGTGGACGCCGCCATGAGCAGACCCAGGAGCAGTGCTCCCCCATCGCCCATGAAGATGCGGGCCGGGTGCACGTTGTGAGGGAGAAAACCGACACACACCCCGAAGGTGATCACCGCCCACATGGCGCCCGGATTGGCCGGATCGAGCACACCGACATCTTCGAGGCGCAGGGCGTAGAGCAGGAACGTGGCCGACGCTATGGCCACGATTCCCGCGGCCAGGCCGTCGAGTCCGTCGATCAGGTTGATGGCGTTGGCCATGCCTACCACCCACAGGACCGTGACCAGCGACGACCAATCGGCGGACAGGAACAGCAGATCGAAAAAAGGCACCCGAAAGACCAGGATCGAAACTCCGGTGAGCGACAGGATGCTGCCCGACAAGACCATTCCCGCGATCTTCGCCGGCGGTGAGATCTCCCGAAGGTCGTCGATGAAGCCCACGCTGAATATCACCGTGGCGGCCAGCACCACCCCGAGGACCTCGGTGTGGGTGGCGGTGACGGCGGAGAAATCGCTCATCGACATGGCCACGGCGACACCGACGACCATTCCGGCCAACATGGCGCCACCGCCCGCAGTGGGGGTCGGCAAGTCGTGGACCCGGCGCTCGCCGGGCTCGACCACGGCACCGAAGTGAACCGCGGCCCGCCGCACCAGCGGAACGGACGCGAAGGTGACCACCGCGGTGGCCAGACCGACCATCAGGTAGGCCGACAGCGGCGGCATGCTGGTGTGTCCCTCAGACCCCGGCTGGTGGGTAGGGCTCGAAACGTGCACACAGCCCCGCGGCCTGGGCCTTGGCCTCCGCGATGGCCGAACTGTCGTCTCTCGAACGCAGCGCCGACGCGATGATCGAGGCGATGGTGGCCATCTCGGCGGCGCCCATGCCCTGCGTGGTGACCGCGGGAGTGCCGATTCGTACACCCGAGGTGACGAAGGGCGAGCGAGGGTCGTCGGGGATGGTGTTCTTGTTGAGGCTCACTCCGGCGGCATCCAGCACCGATTGGGCTTCCTTGCCGGTGAGCTCGGAATCGAAGGAGCGGAGATCCACGAGGAGAAGGTGATTGTCGGATCCGCCCGACACCAGCCGGAACCCTTCCTTCGACAGCGCTTCTGCCAGTGCCCGGGAATTGGCGACGATCTGCTTGGCATACTCGCGGAACTCGGGGGTGGCGGCTTCGCCGAATGCCACGGCCTTGGCTGCGATCGCGTGGTCGAGCGGGCCGCCCTGGATGCCCGGGAACATGGCCTTGTCGATGGCCGCGGCGTGTTCGGCCCGGCTGAGGATGCAGCCCCCACGCGGACCGCGAAGGGTCTTGTGGGTGGTGAAGGTGACGATGTCGGCGTGGGGAACCGGATTGGGGTGGACTCCGCCGGCTATCAGCCCGGCGATGTGGGCGGCATCGAACATGAGGAGAGCGCCCACCTCGTCGGCAATCTCGCGCAACGGAACCGGGTCGATGATGCGCGGGTAGGCGGTGGCGCCGGCCACGATCATCTTCGGCCTCTCGGCGAGGGCGGTGTCGCGGAGCTGATCGAGATCGATTCGTTCGTCGCTGGCGGTGACCCCGTACGACACGAAGTTGTAGAGCTTGCCGGAGAAGTTGACCGGTGAACCGTGGGTGAGGTGCCCCCCATGGTCGAGGCTCATGCCCAGCACGGTGTCGCCCGGCTTCAGCAGAGCCTGGTAGACGCCCATGTTGGCGATGGCGCCCGCGTGGGGCTGCACATTGGCGTGGTCGGCGCCGAAGAGCTCACAGGCCCTCGTGCGGGCCAACTCCTCGATCTCATCGACCACGGCATTGCCACCGTAGTAGCGCTTTCCCGGGTAGCCCTCCGAATATTTGTTGGTGAGCACTGAACCGGTGGCCGCCATCACCGCAGGAGACGCGAAGTTCTCACTGGCGATCAGCTGGATGGTGGAGTTCTGCCGAGCGACCTCCCGATCGATCAGATCGAACACTGTGTCTTGGGAAAAATCGGGCCACGACATCGGGCATCTCCTCAGATTCGGAACCTGCGCACAATATCGGCCCGAGCGACGATCAGGCCTGCTCGCCACCCAATGCATCAAGCTTCGCCACCCGGCCGGAATGTCGACCGCCCTCGAACCTGGCCCCCAGCCATGCGTCGACCACGTCGATGGCCACCGTGGGCCCGGTGAGTCGCTCTCCCACGCAGATCACATTGGCGTCGTTGTGTTGCTTCGACAGCCTGGCCGAAGTGACGTCGTGGACCGTGGCAGCACGGACCCCACGAATCTTGTTGGCGGCGATCGCTATGCCGATGCCGCTACCGCACACGCACACTCCACCGTCAGCCTCGCCGGATACCACCGCACGCCCGACCGCGGCGCCGAAATCCGGATAGTCGACCCGCTCGGTTGAGTGGGTTCCGCAGTCGACCACCTCAATGTCGAGGCTGGCCAAGTGGGCGGCGATCTCCTGCTTCATGTGGAACCCGGCGTGGTCGGATCCAACGGCAATGCGCATCATCTCTCCGTGTCTCGAGGGTTGAGGGGATCCTAAGACCGCCGGTCGACCACCGCGGTGATCTCCCGCTCGGTGATCGATCCCTCGCGCAACACCACCGGTTGGTGCCCGCACAAGTCGACAACCGTGGAGGCCATGCCCCGGCAGGGCCCACCATCGATGAGCAGCGGGACCTCGGGCAGCATCAGCGACGCCTCGGCGGCTTGGGTGGCCGAGGCCTCACCGTGGGAGTTGGCGCTGGTCGTGGCCAGCGGGCCGACAGTTCGACAAACCTCCACGACGAATCGGTGGTTCGGGCATCGCACCCCGATGGTCGCCCGGTCTCCCGCCGCTCTCGGGGCCTCCGGTGAACGCGGCGCGACCATGGTGAGTGGTCCGGGCCAGAAGCGCTCGGCCAAGAGCTCGAACTCGGTGCTCGGTCTCACCAACGATTCTGCCTGCGCGGTGTCGGCCACCAGGACCGCCACCCTGCGATCCGCGGGACGATTCTTGGCAGCGAACACCGCCTCCACCGCCGCGCCGTCGGAGGCGAGGGCCGCGAGACCGTAGACGGTGTCGGTCGGGATGATCACGATTCCACCACGACCCAACTCCGTGGCAGCGGCCGCAACCGCCTCGTCGAATTCGCGGAACATCGACAGGATCCTCGGCCCCTGATCAGCGGTTGTCATGCGGGCAGGCGGGCCACGACCGCCCGCTCTCGACCGGTCAGATCATGGTGGATCTCGGTCTCGAATCCCCGGGCCCGGCACTCCGCGGCGATGGTCGATGTCTGGGATGGCCCCATCTCGAGCACGATCACGCCATCGGCCGTCAGCCACGGCCGGGCGTTGTGCACGAGATGGAACAGGTCGTCGGTTCCATCCGGACCTCCACGAAGCGCATGCTGGGGCTCCCAGTCGGAAACCACCGCCGGCAGGGCTTCGTCGTCCGGCACGTATGGGGGATTCGACACGATCACGTCGATCGATCCCCGCAGGGCGCTCGGCAGAGCATCGAACCACGACCCGGTATGGACGCTCACGCGGGTGGCCGCTCGCCCGATGCCGGCCAGATTGGCGGTGGCCACCGCAATGGCGGCTTCCGACAGATCGGTCAGGAACACTCGGGACCCGGGACATTCCTTGGCCACCGAGAGACCGATCGCGCCTGTTCCGGTGCCCAGATCGGCCACCATGACCTCCGCCCCGCGTGTCTTCGACCTCCTCTCGGCCTCGGCAATGGCCAGCCCGGCCACAACCTCGGTCTCCGGGCGCGGCACCAGCACACGACTGTCGACCATCAGGTCGAGATGACGGAAACCCCACCGACCCAGGACGTACTGCAACGGTTCGCCGGCCTCCCGACGGGCCAACATTGAATCGAACCGGGCCACTCCGCCCACGGTGGCCGGATCATTCAGCAGGCCGGGAAACTCGGCTGGTTCGATACCGGCCGCCTCCTCCACGATCCGGCGGGCGTCGACCTCCGGGTTCTCGCAGCCGGCTGCGGTCAACCTCGTTGTCGCCTCGGCAAGAAACACCGACCAGGCGACGGTGTCACCCTCCGGGTTCACGACCCGCCCTCGAGTTGACGCCGGCGCTCATCGGCAACCAGGGCGTCGCTGACATCGTCGAGTTCGCCGGCCAGCACCCGATCCAGCTTGTGGATGGTGAGCCCGATCCGATGGTCGCTGACCCGGTTCTCCTTGAAGTTGTAGGTCCGGATCTTCTCCGACCGGTCTCCTGCGCCAACCTGATCGCGCCGGAGCACGGCCTGTTCGGCAGCCGCCTTTTCCTGCTCGGCGGCCAACAACCTCGACCGCAGAACCCGCATGGCCTTGGCCTTGTTCTTCAGCTGGCTTTTCTCGTCTTGCATGGCCACCACGATCCCGGTCGGGATGTGGGTGATTCTCACCGCCGAATCCATGGTGTTGACCGACTGCCCGCCGGGCCCGGACGATCTGTAGGTGTCGATACGAAGGTCTTGATCCTTGATGTCGACCTCAACCTCTGCGGCCTCGGGCAACACGGTGACCGTGGCCGAGGATGTGTGTATGCGGCCCTGGGACTCGGTGACCGGCACCCGTTGGACCCGATGGGTGCCGCCTTCGTGTTTCATGCGGGTCCAGACGGAGTCGCCCGACATCAACGAGGTGATCTCGGTGAATCCACCAAGGTCCGATGGTGAGGAAGCCAGCACCTCCATGTGCCAGCCCTGACGCTTGGCGAACGCTTCGTACATCTCGAACAGATCCCGAGCGAAAAGATTGGCTTCTTCACCCCCGGCGGCGCCACGAATCTCGACAATCACGTTGCGATCATCGTTGGGGTCGCGAGGAAGCATCAAGGTGCGCAGCCGCTCGGTTTCGGCCGCGGCAAGCTCCTCCAGCTGCTCGATCTCGGCATGGAGCTCTTCGCGTTCTTCGCTGTCGGCTTCAGCCAGCATCGAGCGCGCCGCCTCGATGTCGTCGACGGCGGCCCGAAGAGACCGACCACAGTTGACGATCTCCTCCAGCTGCTTGAATCTCCGGCCCAGGTCGGCCAGTTGATGCTGGTCGCGCTGCACTGCGGGATCGCCGAGACGAATCTCGACCTCACGCAACTCGTCTTCGAGACCGGCTATTCGCTCCAACACTCCCGCGAGACTACAGCCGCCCCGCCACGGCCATCACGGGACCACACCCACACCGAGAAACGCAGCCACTGCCTCGATGATCTCCCGGTCGAACACCGGCTTGGGGTCGTGACGCTGCCCGGCGAGCCAGTGGATGGTCACCGGACCGGTGATGGCCGAGACCTCGCGATCGAGCTCCTCCGGCGTTCCGAAAGGGTCGCGATCACCGTTGCAGAACATGATCGGCACATGAATGTCGGGGAAGTGCTCAACACGGAGCCGCTCGGGCTTGCCCACCGGGTGAAGCGGGTAGCTCAACATGACGAGCGCCGCGGCCGGCATTCCTTCGGCCACGGCCATCGAAGCGATTCTGCCTCCCATCGATCTGCCGCCGAATGCCACCTGCTCGGGAGCGATACCGGCCTCCTCGGCAAACAGGGCCGCCTCCTCCTTGATGGCCGCGATGAGTTTCGGAGCCCGATCGGGTGGGCGACGACCCTGCTTCCGATATGGGAAATCGAATCGTTTAACCGGAATGTCCAGGTGTTCTTCGAGGGCCACGAGGAGTCGGTGGTTGCTGTCTCCACCGGCTCCATGGGTGAGCAGGAGGCCCAGCGGTTCAGGAATTTCTGACATGGCGACAACCTAGCGACCCCGGCCGTGGGCCCGATCAGGTGGACATCAGGATTCTGCGGGCCTCGGAGATGTCGGCTATCCGAACGGCCGCATCGTCGTGACTGGCGCCGTGGTCCGGGTGGGCATCGCGCAAGGCCTCCCGGTAACCCTGCTGAACCGCGGCGCGGGTGAACCCGGAGGCAGACGGGTCGAGACCCAGCACCTTCATGGCCCACCCGATGGGATCAACCAGGGAACCCGCTGACATGCTCCCGATCGCGGTTCGCCCGGCCAGATGTCTGAGGAGCTCCGGTCCGATGGGTCCCCTCCATGCCAGCCCCCTCCGTACGGTCGCCAGGACCCGTCCCCGCGAAGTCTTGGGGACCATGCCGGCGGCGTAGATGGCAGCCAACACATATTGGAGCGGTGACCCGTCGGCGGCCGAGAACGAGACGGCCAGCTCCCCGTCGTCGTGGCGGTGGATGCGGTGGGTGCTGCGGGTGAGCCCCACCCTGTCGACCTGGAATCGGTGGCGAAGCCTCGGCTGGGGGATCCTTCGCCCGGCCTCCAGCAGATGAGTCAGGCCGAGCAGATCGGCGTGGAGTTCTTCGTCGGCCCCGTCGGAGAACCTGGCCGCCACCGATCCGAGCAAGAGGCCACCCACCCCCGGCGGGTCGTCACATGGAAGATTGCACGACCCGAGCGCGATCCGTCGTGTCGGGGCAATGGGTCTGGAGTGGTAGATCTCCAACTCGGCGAGCAACATCGCGGGTCAAGGTAGCGCCCCAGCCGAACATAGACAGATCGGATCAGACCAGAGCCCGAAGTGTCTCCCTCAACATCTCGGCCTGACCGCTGATCTCATCGACCGGCGGCTCCTCCTGCTGAATGAGATCGATCAGCAACGCGGCGGCTTCACGAAGTTGACTCCACGACGAGGGTTCGAACCCGAACGGGGCCGCCGAGCGCACCAGACGCTCGCCATGTTCGATCACCCCGAGCACGCCGTTGGAGTCTCCCGGGTCGCGACGAAGCCGGTCGGTGGCCAGAAACAGGGCGCTCAACAGGTCGTTGGCCTCGAGCCCTTCGAGCTTTTCTAGGTCGTGTTCCTCGCGCCTCGCCAAGACCTCGTCGATCACCATGTCGACCTGTTCCTCGTCGATCTCGTGGATCACAAGGTCGCCATCGTCGTCGAATTCGTGGGGAACCCCGGTGCCCACCAGCCGCTCGACGAGGACCTCGCGTAGGTCGTCGTCCCAGCCCTCCATCTCGAATGCGGTCTTGGGTGCATCCGCCTCCAGCGACCGGCGTCCGGCCACCTGCACCTCCTCGAGAAGTCCGTCGACGACCTCCTCGACGGATTCGTGGACCATGAGAGTGGTGCCCTGCCACGAATGCACCACCCCATCGGCGACGAGCAGTTGCGATGCCATGGCCCGGGTCTCCTGGGCCCATGTGTGGAGTTCGTAGGCGATCCATTCGCCTCCGGCGTCGGTGGCCGGAGTCGGCGGAGCATCCGATTGGTCCTGGTCGTCTGACTTTCGGAATGGGGAGCGAAATGATGGAGCCACGAAATGAATGATCGCACGTTGTTACGCGCTTCGCTCCCGTCAGCCAACCCCCATCTCGGCCCGACGGTCGGGTACCGTCATGGGCATGACGACAGCTTCCGCACAGACCCCGGATCGCAACCTGGCACTCGAACTGGTTCGTGTCACAGAAGCCGCGGCCATGGCCGGCGCGCGGTGGATGGGAAGAGGCGACAAGAACGGAGCCGACGGTGCCGCCGTCGATGCCATGCGCAACGTTCTGCGCACCGTTCCGATGGACGGAATCGTCGTGATCGGCGAGGGCGAGAAGGACGAGGCGCCGATGCTTTTCAACGGCGAACTGATCGGCGACGGCTCCACCTACAGAACCGATGTTGCCGTCGATCCGATCGATGGAACCACCCTCACTGCGCTCGGCCGGGGCAACGCACTCGCGGTGATCGCCGTCTCCGAACGCGACACCATGTTCGATCCCGGGCCCTGCGTCTACATGGAGAAGATCGCGGTCGGCCCGAGCGCCTACGGCGCGATCAGCCTCGAGAAGTCCCCAGCCGAGAACCTTGCGAGCGTGGCCGAGGCCAAGGGCAAACAGGTCAACGATCTGGTGGCGGTGATCCTCGACCGCGATCGCCACGATGAGCTGATCCAGGAGGTCCGCGAAGCCGGTGCCAGAATTCGCCTGATCCCCGATGGTGATGTCGCCGGGGCGATATCCACTGCGTGGCCCGACGCCGGTGCCGACATACTCTTCGGGATCGGCGGCACTCCCGAAGGCGTGATCACCGCTGCGGCCCTCAAATGCATGGGTGGGCAGATGGTGTGCCGGCTGTGGCCTCGCAACGAACACGAACGCAACCAGGCCATCGAGGCCGGATACGACCTGTCCCGGATTCTCGACCAGGACGATCTCGTTCATGGCAACGACTGTTTCTTCGCAGCCACCGGGCTCACCGACGGCGACCTCCTCAAGGGTGTCCAGTTCGACAACACGGGGTGCCGCACCAGCTCCCTGGTGATGCGCTCACGCACCGGCACCGTCCGGATGGTCAACGCCCACCACCGTCTCGACAAGCTGAGCGAGATATCTTCGGTCGACTACTGACCATCGAGGGCCGGAGCGCCCTCAGGCCCACATCAAGACGTCACAGTGGGGTCAGGCCGACCCGATCGAGTCGTAGCGCTGGAGAATCAGGCTGCTCATGTCGGCCAGTGGCGCCTGCAGGCGTTCGACCACGGCCTCGGTGGCCTCGCGCACCATCTCGAGCGACCTCTCGTAACCCACCAGCGCGATTTCCTGGTGGCGCCACGGCGGCTCGGCCCTGAGTAGCGCCTGTCGGTAGATGACCCTCTCCCCGTGGGTCTCCGACCATTGCTGCTCGGCAAATCGCTGGTGGGCATCGTCGCCACCGGCTTCCGCCATGTAGGCCGTCTTGAGGGCATCGACGTCTGCCACCGACTGGGCCTCGAGCCGACGCTCGAAGCCCTGCTTGGCGGCGGCGAGTTGATCGTCGTCGGGAACGACGTTGAGGATCTCGGCCATGAGGTGGTGCAGTTCCATGCACCGTTGATCCATCCCGGCAGCCAGTCGACGGCGAAGGGCAACCGGGTCGGCTCCTCCTTCGGCCGCCGCGGCATCGACGGTGGCCTTCATGTCGGCCTCGGCGACCTCCATGATCGATATGACCCCCGACTCGAGCCAGGAAAGAATCTCATCGACGGCCCTTTGAAGTGCCTCTCCCTGGGGGCGAACCGATGCCTCCCAGTAGGCGTTGGGGTCGACCAGGTCCGGGTAGGGCACGGTGGTGGGGTCGGCGACCGCCGTGGAGATCTCTTCGGCCAGAGCCACGAGAAACCCCTCGGTCGGGCAGGCTGGGCCCAACTCGGCCCCGATTCGCTCCGACGCAACGGCGATCAGATCTCTCAAGCCCTGCTCTATGATTTCGTGTGCTGTCGTCATGTTGGATCCGGTGGGGCCAAATTCGCGAACCATCTGACTGTGGGTCCCCATTGTCCAGTCGGCATTGTTGTCCGGAGGATGAAGGTCGGGCTGCGCCCAATCCCCAAGGGTGATACACAATCCTGTGATGAAGCTATCCAAATATCGTGTCGAGCCGGGGCAGGACATCATTCTTGGTGACTTCGACACCCACGACAACGGCGGATGGGAGCGTGGTGCTGCCGAATCACGCACCGCCGAACTCAATTCCCGCCTCGAGTACCTGCAGGAACTTCTCTACGCGGAGCGGCGCCACAAGGTCCTGTTCGTCATCCAAGCCACCGACACCGGCGGCAAGGACGGAACCATCCGCCATGTCTTCGACAAGGTGAACCCCCAGGGGGTGAAGGTGGCGTCGTTCAAGAAGCCAACCGAGGTCGAATTGGCCCACGACTACCTGTGGAGGATCCACCATCACACGCCGGGTGCCGGTGAGATCACCATCTTCAACCGATCCCACTACGAAGACGTTCTGGTTGTGAGGGTCCACGATCTCGTTGCGCCCGAGCGATGGAAGCGGCGATACGACCACATCAACAACTTCGAGAAGATGTTGGCCGACGAAGGCACCACCATCGTCAAGTTCTTTCTCCACATCTCCAAGGACGAGCAACGCGAACGGCTCCAGGACCGGATCGACACCCCGCGCAAGAACTGGAAGTTCGAACTCGGCGACCTACGCGAGCGTGAGCTCTGGGACGACTATCAGGCGGCCTTCACCACGATGCTCGAGCGGACCAGCACCGAGCACGCCCCATGGTTCGTCATACCTGCAGACCGGAAGTGGTTCCGAAATCTGCTCATCAGCGAGATCGTCGTCGACACACTCGAGCGACTCGACATGTCGTGGCCCGATCCGGAACCGGGAATCGAGGGCCTCGTCATCGAATGAGCCACCTCAGCGGCATCCTTCACCGTCGGCCACATCGTCCGACAGTATGACGATGGGCAAATCGAAACCAGGTACCGACCGGCCGATGCTCATGGTGGCGTCATCGGGCGGGCATCTCACCCAGTTGGTGGAGCTCGCCCCTCGCATGTCTCCTCGTCGCGATCAAACATGGGTCAGTTTCGAGGGCGATCACGCCTCGTCGATCCTGAAGGGACGACAGGTCGATTTCACCCCGTACATCCCACCGCGGGGGTATGTCTCCCTCCTACGCGCCATTCCTCGAGCAGTGTCGATCATTCGCCGACGACGCCCCTCCGTGGTGGTCTCCACCGGATCCGGTATCGCTCTCGCATTTCTGCCCATCGCCAGGATCTGGGGAGCCGACGCCCACTACATCGAGAGCGCCACCCGTGCCGAGGGGCCCTCACAAACCGGACGGGTGCTCTCTAGGTTTCGCTGGATCAAGCTTCACACGCAGCATCCGGGTTGGGCCGACGATAGATGGGACTACCGGGGATCAGTGTTCGAGGGATACGAGGCCGTTCGGACAGACCCGAGTGTCGTCAGCCGTGTGGTGGTGACAGTTGGAACCATGGAGACCTACGGGTTTCGTCGGCTCGTGGAGCGCCTGGTCGAGATCATCCCGCCGGAGGCCGAGGTCACCTGGCAGATCGGCGCCACCGATGTCTCCGGTCTCGGGATCGATGGCCGACGCAGCATCCCGTCCGACGAACTCCACGCGGCCATGCTCGAGGCAGACGTGGTCGTGGGCCACGCCGGCACCGGAGTGGCCCTCACCTGCTGCTCCCTGGGCATACGACCGTTGCTGGTGCCGCGCACCGCGGCCCACGGTGAGCACATAGACGATCACCAGCACCAGACAGCCGAATATCTCCGCGGGTTGTCGCTGGCTGCGGTCCACGACGCCGACCACCTGGAGTTCAGCGACCTTGTGTCGGCGACGGAATGGAAGGTCATCCGGCAGTCGGACGCCCCCGACTACGTTCTCTGATCCCACCGAGCCCGCTGCTCAGGCCGACCATCCGTGGCGCCACTCGGCTCGTCGGGCCCAGGCTTCGGACCAGCCCTCGCCGCCGGACCGGCGCAGAAGCCGTGCGGCCACGCGGGCACCGGGACCACGAAGTGCGGTACCCGCCAGCAGGCACCAGAGTGCAAAGGTGCGACGAGCGCCCGACCATCGGCGCTTGGCCAATTCCGCCTTTCCCCGCATGACCATCACCCGCTTGTCCGCCGACGTCGACGAGGCCCCGGCGTCGTGGAACAACTCGGCCTCGGGGACCAGAACCGGGCGGGCGCCGAGAGCCCGGGCCCGTATCGCGAAATCAATGTCCTCGCCGTACATGAAAAACGATTCGTCGAGGCCATCGAGTTGTTCCCACAATTGACGCTCGACAAGCATGAATCCCCCGCTCACCGCGCCCACCTCGCGGCACGAGTCTCTCGGCCACGAACCGAGCGACTCGGGATCGAACAACTTGGAGCCATGGAAGCGGGTCGAAAGGCCGGTGGCGAACGTGATGTGGCTCCAGATGCTCGGCAGACCCCAGACAGAGCGGGGGTCGACGTTTCCGCCTCGATCGACCGTGCGGCCACCGTAGATCCGGTTGTCGGGGAACTCGTCGGCATGGTCAACGAGGGCGTCGATCGATCCCGGCGACACCACCGTGTCGGGATTGAGAAGCAGGATGTATCGGCCCCGAGCGTGTGATGCTCCCAGATTGACTCCCCCGGCGAACCCGAGGTTCCTATCGCTGGTGACCAGGCGAGCGTCGGGATGAAGGCGGGCAAGGACGGAGGCAGAGTCGTCGGGTGAGGAGTTGTCGACGGCGATCACCTCATGGGACGCCTTGGTGCCGGCCACGGCGTCGAGACATGGACCGATGTGGTGGCTTGACCTGTACATCACGACTATGACGCTCACGTCCGGGCGTGACCCGTCCTCGGGGGTCATCTCAGCGCCCACCTCTCGAGTCGTCGGATCTCCATTCCCGGTGACCGCGAATCGAATCGATTCGAGCCAACACCCTCGCCGCGATGGTGAGCGTCACATAGACCGGAGCGAAAGGAATAAGACCTGGTTGTCGTCTGATGACCCCCACCCATGCGGTCGCCGAGGTGACATCACTCTGCCCGTCGGACTCGAGATCGGTGTTCCCTCGGTGGCTCCGCCGCTTTCGGTTGAGCAACCATCGCACCGTGGCGGGCGGTCGGACGAGCGTGGACACGGTGTCGTGAATGGTCTTTTCTTCGTCGCTGAACTGCCCATTGGCGAACTGGTCGTCGGCCGTGAGGTCGGGCCATGCCCCCCATCGTGATCGACCGGATTCGGTGAGTCCGAAACACCCGCGGCCGGCCAGCGACCGTCGCACCGACGGCAACTCCACCCAGATTCGGTGATACGCACCCACCATGCGGCTGCAGTGGGACATGTCGAGACGGAGCCCCGGTGCGACCGCGGGACGGTCGGCGGTGAGTTCCGATGCCATCACGATCAGGTCGTCGCCGTCGATCTCCACGTCGGCGTCCACATAGAACCGGGGGAAGCATCCCGCGGCTTGATCACCGGCTCGCAGCGCTGCAGGTTTCGAACCCTCGGTCAGCTCCAACACCGTCGCACGATGACGACGAGCAACATCGGCGGTGTCGTCGGAGCAACCGTTGGCAACAACGACCACCTCGATGTCGCCGGTCGAGGCGCGCTCATCAAGGCGATCGAGAAGACTCCCGATCACCAAGGCCTCGTTGTGTGCCGGAATCACCACGCTGATCATCTGGGGATCACCCCCACCAATCGGCAGCGAACAGCCGTTTCGAAGTCATCCCCATCCGGGGGTGAGCCTATTCGACTCCGGCCACCCTGAGCCGCAGTTCGGCGCGAGCCAGCGCGCCCGCGGCCTCGGCATCGTCGTGGTCGGCGGCCAGGGCCTCCTCGGCGGCGGCTTTGGCGGCCCGAGCCCGATCGACATCTATGTCTTCGGCCTTTTCGGAAACATCGGACAGGATGGTGACCTCGTCGCCACTCACCTGCACGAACCCACGGTGAACCGCGAATACGTCCCGATCGTCGCCCTCACGAATCACGTCCACCGACCAGACGGCCAAGGCACCGATGAACGATACGTGGCCGCTCTGGAAGGCTATGTCGCCTTCGTCGATGGTACGGGCGATGACCATTGAGGCCTCGCCGGTGTATGTGACTGCTTCGGGGGATACGAGTTCGACTTTGAACATCGGCTACTCCATCTGGTCCGACAGGACCGCGATCAGGCGTCGGCCTCAAGCTCGGCTGCCTTGCGTTCGGCTTCCTCGGCGCCACCGACCATGTAGAAGGCCTGCTCCGGAAGGTGGTCGAGATCACCGTCGAGGAGGGCCTCGAACGAGTCGATGGTTTCGGCCACCGGGGTGAAGATGCCGTCCTGACCGGTGAAGGCCTTGGCGACGAACATCGGCTGCGACAGGAACTTCTGCACCTTGCGGGCCCGGTCGACGGTGACGCGATCCTCTTCGGAAAGCTCGTCGAGGCCGAGAATGGCGATGATGTCCTGCAATTCCTTGTATCGCTGCAGCACTTCCTGCACCCGGCGGGCGGTGTTGTAGTGACGCTCACCGACAACCAGCGGATCAAGGATCGTGGATGTCGAGGCCAGCGGATCAACAGCCGGGTAGATGCCCAGGGCGGCGATGTCGCGGCTCAGCTCGGTGGTCCCGTCGAAGTGGGTGAACGAGGTGAACGGGGCCGGATCGGTGTAGTCGTCGGCCGGGACGTATACGGCCTGCAGCGAGGTGATCGACTTGCCGCGGGTGGAGGTGATGCGCTCCTGAAGCTCACCCATCTCGTCGGCGAGGGTGGGCTGATAGCCCACAGCCGACGGCATGCGGCCCAGCAGGGTCGACACCTCTGAACCGGCCTGCACGAACCTGAAGATGTTGTCGATGAACAACAACACGTCCTGGTTCTCGACATCGCGGAAGTATTCGGCCATGGTGACGCCGGAAAGGGCCACACGAAGACGCACGCCCGGCGGCTCATCCATCTGGCCGAACACGAGAGCGGCCTTGTCGAGGACGGTGGTGACACCATCGCCCATCACGGTCTCGCCCATCTCGATGAAAAGGTCGGTTCCCTCACGGGTTCGCTCGCCGACTCCGGCGAACACCGACACGCCACCGTGGTTGGTGGCCACACGGGTGATCATCTCGGTGATGAGGACGGTCTTGCCGACGCCGGCACCACCGAACAGGCCGATCTTGCCACCCTCCTTGTAGGGAGTGAGAAGGTCGATCACCTTCACGCCGGTCTCGAACATCTTCGACGATGGCTCGAGCGAGTCGAAGCTGGGGGCCGGACGATGGATGTCCCAGTGATCAGCGGTGTCGTGGCCTTCCTCGTCGAGGCAGGTGCCCATCACGTTCCAGATATGACCGAGGGTGTCCGGTCCGACCGGGGCCTGAATGCCGTGGCCGGTGTTGACCACCTCGACACCACGACGGAGACCGTCGGTGGGCTTCATCGAGATGGCGCGAACGCGGTTGTCGCCGATCTGCTGGGCGACCTCGGCCGGAACCGTGGTGATGGTTCCGTCGACATCAACGTCGAACTCGATCTGGGTGTTGATCTCCGGGAGGGTGCCGGGTGCGAACTCGACGTCGACAACCGGGCCGGCGATGCCGACGATGCGGCCGTTCTTGTGATCGTTGTCGGTAAGGGTCATTTTGTGTTTCCTCAGGTCACGCCGGCGAGGCGTCGGATGAGAGTTCGGACAGAATTGCTGCGAGATCATCGGTGTCGCCACCAGAGCCGAGAGCTTCAGCCCCGCTCACGATCTCCATGATCTCGGTGGTGATGGATGCCTGGCGGGCTGCGTTCATCTCGCGTGAGAGCTTCACGATGAGATCCTCGGCGTTGTCGGTTGCCGACTTCATGGCCCGCTGACGACTGGCGTGCTCGGATGCCGCGGCATCGAGAAGAGCGCCGAAGAGGCGGGCTTCGACGTAGCGGGGCAAGAGAGCCTCGAGCACGGCCTCGGGGGAAGGCTCGAATTCGAACGATGCCGCCACCTCTGCCGAGCCGCTTCCCTCGCTGGCGATGGTCTCGGTGCTTTCGAGGGGAAGGAAGCCGCAGACGGTCACGTTTTGTGTGCCCATCGAGATGAACTCGGTGTAGATCATCTTGATCTCGTCGACATCTCCGCTGATGAACGCCTCAGCCACCTCGTCGGCGATCTTGCGGGCGTCTTCGTAGGTGGGGCTGTCGGAGAACCCGGTGTAGGAGTGATCGATGCGGTAGTTGCGGAACCTGAAGTAGCCATTCGACTTCTTGCCGATGCAGAACAGCGAGTAGTCCTTGCCTTCGGCCCGGTGGGCCATCAGCTCGCGCTCGGCCGCCTTGATCACATGTGAGTTGTATCCGCCGGCCAAGCCACGATCCGCGGTGATGATGATGTAGCCGACCTTCTTGACCTGCTCGGCTTCACGCAACAGCGGATGATCAACCTCGGCACCGCCCGCGGCGAGGTTTTCGATCACGCTGGTGATGCGGCGGGCGTAGGGACGCGATGCGTCGGCACGTTGCATGGCCTTGACCACGCGGGTCGCGGCGATGAGTTCCATGGCACGAGTGATCTTCTTCGTCGACTGGATACTGGTGATCCGTCGACGAAGCTCGCGCTCTTTGCCACCTGGCATCGATCAGGCCTCGTCCCGTGAGGAGTGTTCCTCGGGGAGTGTGGTGTCGGCATCGACAACTGCGGTGGCCGCCTCGGCTTGGGCCTCGGCGTCTGGTTCGCTGCCCTCTTGGAGTTCCGAGGTGGTGAACTGGTCGGCGAATGCGCCGATCTTGGCCGAGAACTCGTCCTCGTCGGGGATCTTGCCGGTGTCGCGGATCTCGCTGAGATAAGCGGACTCGCGGGCGTCGAACCAGTCGTGGAGTTCAACTTCGAATCGGCTGACGTCTTCGACCGGGATGCCGTCGAGGAATCCGCGGGTGCCCGCGAAGATCGACAGAGTCTGCTTCTCGACCGGCAGCGGGCTGTTGACCCCCTGCTTGAGGAGCTCGGTGAGGCGGTAGCCGCGAGCCAGCTGAGCTGCCGACACGGCGTCGAGGTCGGAACCGAACGCTGCGAAGGCCTCGAGCTCACGGAACTGCTGCAGATCGCCCTTCAGGGTGCCCACCGCGGCCTTCATGGACTTGACCTGGGCAGCCGAACCCACACGGGAGACCGAGATACCGACGTCGATGGCCGGACGGATACCGGACTTGAAGAGATCGTCCTGCAGGAAGATCTGACCGTCGGTGATCGAGATCACGTTGGTGGGGATGAACGCCGAAACGTCGCCGGCCTTGGTCTCGATGATCGGCAGCGCGGTGAGGGAACCGGCGCCGAGATCATCGGAGAGCTTGGCGGCGCGCTCAAGCAGCCTGCTGTGGAGATAGAACACGTCGCCGGGGTAGGCCTCGCGCCCCGGTGGGCGGCGCAGAAGCAGCGATACCTGGCGGTAGGCCTCGGCCTGCTTGGAGAGATCGTCGTAGATGATGAGCGAATGCTCGCCGTTTTCCATCCAGTGCTGGCCCATGGCACAACCGCCGTAGGGGGCAAGGAACTTGAACGGGGCCGGATCAGATGCCGGGGCCACCACCACGGTGGTGTATTCCATGGCGCCGAGCTCGGCGAGGGTGGCGACATTCTGTGCGACTGTGGAGGCTTTCTGGCCGATGGCCACGTACACGCACTTGACCCCCAGACCCTTCTGATTGAGGATCGTGTCGAGGGCGATCGTGGTCTTGCCGGTCTTGCGGTCGCCGATGATCAGCTCGCGCTGGCCACGCCCCACGGGAATGAGCGAGTCGATGGCCTTGATGCCGGTCTGCATGGGCTCATGCACGGGCTTGCGGCCGAGGATTCCGGGTGCCTGGATCTCCATGCGGCGGGTCTGCACGTTGGTGAGAGGACCCTTGCCATCGATGGGCTCACCCAGCGGGTTGACAACACGGCCTAGAAGTCCGTCACCGACCGGAACCGAGAGAATCTCACCGGTGGCGACCACTGCTTGACCCTCTTCGATGCCCTCGACGTCGCCGAGAACAACGGCGCCGATCGAGGATTCGTCGAGGTTGAGTGCCAACCCGATGAGGCCGTTCTCGAAACGGAGCATCTCGTTGACGGCGGCGTCGGGAAGACCCGACACTCGCGCGATGCCATCACCGACTTCGAGCACGCGACCAACAGTGGTCTGCTCGAGGCTCGGGGAGAAATCCTGGAGATTTCCCTGAATGGCAGCGGCGATGTCCGCTGTGTTGATCGTGAGTTCAGCCATCTTTTTCGTTTCTTCCTTGGACTGAGGAGTTCTCGGGTGGGTCGGCCGCGCTGCGGACGATTATCGGAAGCTCTCGCGGAGCTGGTTGAGGCGGTGTCGGACACTGCCGTCGATGACATCGTCGCCGATTTCGGTAACGAGGCCGCCGAGCACGCTCGGGTCGATGATGACCCTCACGTCGACTTCGGTGCCGGTGGACGACTTGATCGCCGCGGCAAGGCGGGATTTCTGGTCGTCGGTCAGTTCGACTGCGGAACGAACCCGGGCGACGGCCCGGTTGCGCGATGCCGAGCAACGCTCCACTACTGCATCGATTATCTCGGGCAGATCGCCCCCCCGGCCGGCGACCACGATCATCGAGACCGCGGCGTTGGTGACCGTGGATGCCTTGCCCGACAGAAGATCCTCGACGATCTTCTGTCGACGCTCGATCGGGAGCTGCGGGTCGGAGAGCGTGCCGACGAGTTCGTCGTTGCTTCGCAGCGCAGCCGCGAAGCGAAAGAGCTCGTCTTCAACAATCTCGCTTTGGCCCTCGGCAGTGGCAACCGCCAGGACGGCCTCGGCGTAGCCGTCTATGCGGTTGTCAGCCATTGGCGCCGGCCACCTCGTCTATGTAGGCGTCGACCAGGGCCCGCTGAGTGCTGGGGTCGAGGTTGGCATGAATGACACGCTCGGCGGCACCAACGGCGATCTGGGACACCTCGGCACGAAGATCGGCCAGAGCCTGGGCCCGACCGGCTTCGATGTCGGCGGCAGCGCGTTCACGCATCTCGGCGATGTCGGCCTCGGCGCGGGCCGAGAGTTCGGCCTTGAGCCGGTCGGCCTGGGCGCGGGCCTCGTCGATCAACGCGGCGGCTTCAGCCTTGGCCCCGGCAAGTTCGGCGGCGTGGTCGGTCTTGATCTTCACAGCCTCGGCCTTGGCCTGGTCGGCCGCCTCGAGATCGGTACGGATCTTTTCGGCACGCTGATCCATCGCTCCGCGAACAGCAGGCACACCCTTCCAGATCATGAAGATGAGCAGCACCATGAAGGCGCCACCACCCCAGATGATCTCATTGGTGGCCGGGATGATCGGGCTGGGAGCCTCGATGCAGGCATCGAGTGCATCATCGAACTTCTTGAGGGCCTCTTCGTTGCCCGGCTCCTCGAGTGTTGCGAGCTCGCCGACGGCCTCCTGCGTATGGATGGCCTCAACGGCCGCGCATGATCCAACCGTCTCTTCCGATGCGAATGCGGGTGCGGCCTGCACCGCAACCACAGCCCCGGCTATCACGGCTGCGGCAGCAATGTGCCGAATCCTTCGTGTCATGGGTTTTGCCTTTTGCTAGATGCGAATTTTCGGACTGCTCGACTCAGGGGAGGAGCAGGATGAAGACCACGAAGCCGATCAGGGCGAGAGCTTCGGTGAAGGCGATGCCGAGGAACATGGTGGTGCGGACCATGCCTGCGGACTCGGGCTGGCGGGCCATGGCGGTGATGGCGTTGCCAACGACCACGCCGATGCCGATGCCGGGGCCGATGGCCGCGAGGCCATAGCCGAGACCGGCGCCAATGGCCTTGAGGCCTTCACGCATTTCTTCGGGCGTCGGGCCCGTCGCCTGTGCCAGAACGTTGAGCACTTGATTCTCCTAGTGTTTCTTTTTCTAGTGTTCGGGATGGATGGATCCGCCGATGTAGACGGCGGTGAGGATGGTGAAGATGAATGCCTGCAGGAAGGAAACGAGGATCTCGAATCCGGTCATGAGGATGAGCATGGCCCCCGGGGCCACGGCGCCCACGTAGGTGGAGTCCCAAAGAACGGTGGACAACACCGCGAAGGTGACCAGCAGAAGGTGGCCGGCAACCATGTTGGCCCAGAGTCGGATGGCCAGGGAGAAGGGGCGGACCAGGAACGTCGACACCAACTCGATCGGTGTCACGATGAGGTAGAGGGCCTTGGGCACACCCGGCGGGAACAGCGAGTTCTTGAGGTAGCCCCCGAGGCCCTGGGCCTTGACACCCAGCACGTTGTAGATGCCCCATACCAGAACGGCGAGGGTGATCGGCACGGCCATGCGACTGTTGGCCGGGAACTGGATGAACGGTATGACCTCGGTGATGTTCGAGAAGAGAATGAAGAAGAACATCGTGGTGAGGAAGGGGACGTACTTCTTGCCCTCGGGACCGATGGTCTGCATGACCACGGACTCCTCGATGAACTCGATGCCCGATTCGGCCACATGCTGAATGCCGACCGGAACCAGGGATTCGCGCTTGCGACCGGCCAGCAGGAAGATGGCCATGGTGATGAGCATCGAACCCAAGTAGATGAGAACCGTCTTGTTGATGGCGAATGGGGTGCCGTCGAACCAGATGGCTGGCCACTCGAAGAGGTGGCTCACCGGTGGGAAGTCGAGTGCGAGTACGTTCATTCTGAGCGCTCCGCGTTGGAAGTCGAGTGGGAAAGGATTGCGTGGCCGGGCTTCAACCCCGGGTGGGCCAACGACGCCGCAACGTGTTGAGTCTCCCAGAGTAGAAGGCCGAGATGCGTGACCAGCAGGCTGATCGCGAATGGTACGACGGCAAACCAGCCGGCGTGGCGAATCGGCATCACTATTGCGGTGATGAGTCCGAGACGAAGGATGAATCCGCCGAGGACCGCACCCATCAGCAATGAAGGGGAAATCCGGGCCGCACTGGTGATGACCGCGGCACCGAGCACGAAGTTGGCGGCCACGAGGGCGAGAGCGATGCCCGAGGACCACAGGCCGGCGAAGCCCCAGAAGGCCGCGCTCACGGCCAGGATGACCGGAGCGACGATGGCCACACGCACTGCCAGGTCAGTGGCGACCTCGCGCTCTGGCGCGTCGGCATCGGATTCGATGAACTCAGCCATGCGATCAGCCATGTGAGGCCTCTTGGCCGTATCCGGATCGCCGCTGCTCGAGAAGTTCATCCATGGATTCGACGTACTGGCTGTAGAGCTTCCAGACGCCGTATGCGAGCGCCACACCCGCCATGGCGAGAGTGAACAAGGGGAAAGTGCCGATCCGGCTGTCGAGATACCAGCCGATCAAACCGAAGATCAACGGCGTGGCGATCAACTCGAACGATGTCGAAAATGCGTCGCCCGCACCTTGGCGCATCTCTCGTCGATCACGGTCGGACATTGTCTCGAAATATTCCTCGGCCTGTGACGAGCAACAATGCGCTCGTGAATTGATGCACAATCTATGGAAGCGGCGCCCCTCTCGCAACCCCTTGCGTCATCTACTCTCATTCCGGTGCAAATCGTGCCGACGGGAGCGATGCACACGGCAGAATCGACTCCGGAGACGGAGAACGCCACCAGCATCCGGGAAACCCCCTCGAGAGGATTCATGTGAGATCGGCATCCACAGCAATGAGGAGGCGAACCAGCGCGCTATCGCTGCTGATGATCACTCTGGCCATGCTGCTCGCGGCCATCGGCCCGGCCGCGGCCGACATCAAGGAGCCCTCATGGACAGCTACCCCGCTGCCGGCATCAACTGACCAGAGCGGCACTATTGCAGTCACCGGTGCCGGATGCGGTCCCAGCGGCCAGGTGATCCTGTCCGACCGGTTCGACACCGAGGGAGACCCCGCGACCACCGACACCGGGCAGAGTTGGATATCGGACTCGTCGGGGACATGGCAGATCACGGACGGATCGCTCGTGTACACCTCCGAAGACGCCAACCTCGGTTATCTGGTGGTGGACGCCGGCACCCCGGACGCCAGAATGTCATTCACCGTCGATCGTCTCAGCGACGATTTCTGGGCGGTGTTCAGATACCGCGATCCGCTCAACCACTACCGGTTCGGCCGCGATCATGGCGGGTCCTACAAGTTCGAGAAGGTCGAGGACGGCGTGGTCCAGGGATTCGCCCCGTTCTCGAGCGACATCGTCCCGCGTGCCGGCGATCACATCGACATCACCTACGAAGCCGATGACTCCATAAACATCTACCGCGACAACGATTGGCTCTACGGAGACGGACTGCTCTTCAACATCGCCGAGTCGATGGTCGGCTTCGCCACCGGAGACACCACCCCCGACGCCCAAGGATCGACCATCGAGGTCTCGTCCTTGCAGGTGGCACCGTTCTCGGGCACCGCTGTCACGGCGTCGGTTGTCGTCACCGCCCGAAGTGCAGGGATCGATCTCGTGTCCACCAATCTCAGCCCGGACAACAACGGCAATTGGACCGGGCGCCTGGTGATCCCTGCCGACAACGGCACCGGCAACTACGAGATATCCGCGATCTGTTCGACCCCCGGATACCAGATCACCTACCCCAGTCTCAATGCCCATGTGAGTTTCGAGGGTTCCGAGAACGCGATCACCGACCTGGCCGCCTCCGTCGACTTCGATCGGGTCGAGAAGTCACGCACCTTCGATCCGGTCACGAAGGCAGTGATCGCAGCGCTGCTGCTCTCCGCTCTGGGGGTGGCCGGTCTGGGGACCTTTGCCGCCGGACGTCTCCGCGGCGGCGGCGACAGCGACACATGATCGACGCTCGACGCGCCGTCGCCGCGACCATCGTCGCCGTTGCCACCGTCGGCACGGTCGTCTTGCTGTCGGGTGGCTCATCCGACGATCCACGCACCGACGGCGACCGTCCACCCGCAACCATCTCCCGTGAGCCCGCGACCGGCTCACCGGTGGCGGCCGCTTCTGTTGGCTACCTGGGAAACGAGGACGACCTGCTGGTGATCGACGGCCCCGAAAGCGCTCCTGCGGGCACCGTCTGGGAACAGGGATCGGGATACCTGCGGATCAACGCCGACGACATCGTGCTCGACGGGGTGTATGTGATCGGAGGGGTCGACTTCTACGGGTCGGGCACGCTCACGATACGCAATTCGATCATCGAGGGTGGCAACGGAAGCTGGATGACCATCATGCTGCGCGACACCGGAAATCGACTGGAGTTGTCCGACTCCACACTTCGGTGGAATCCGAGCCAGGAACAAAAACCCGGATCGGGGCCCGGTTCGATTCAGGTGACCGGCCGACACTCCATGCGCATCGTCCGCAACGACATATCCGGAATGCCCGACGGCATACAGGCCAGTGGCGACGACATCGTCATCACCGACAACTGGATTCACGACCCCGCGGTTCTCGGCACCGGACCCGAATCAACCCACAATGACGGGATCCAGCTGTACGAAGGGTCGTCGAACGTACAGTTCGCACGCAACCGGATCGAGATAGGCAGCGTGGAGGGGCATTCCAACGGCGCCATCTTCATTGCCGGTGCGAGCAGCGGGATCGTTTCCGACAACTACCTCGATGGCGGCGGCTACTCACTGCGCATATCCGACGGCTCATGGTCGGTGACCGGCAATGAATTCGGCCCCAACCATCTCTTCAGTCAGGTGGCAATCGAGAACGTCGAACTGTCGCAGTGGAAAGACAACACCGACACGAACACCGTCGAGGTGCAGCCGTGAAACCAGCCGACATCCCGCGCCGGCTCGGGCGCTCGCTGGTGCGCGCCACCATCGGAACCTTCCCGTTTTTCGACTTGGGGCTGAAGCTCAAGGGGCTCCCCCGTCTTGCCTCCGTACGACGCTTCGAGGATCGCGAGGCCAAGACCATCATCAAGAACCTCGGATCCGCCCCCAAGGCCGAGATCGTGACGGTGATACCCACCTACAAGCGTCCCCGCCAGCTCCTCGAAGCCATCGATACCGCGTTGGCCCAGACGGTCGAGGACCACGTGGTGATGGTGATCGACGATGGCGCCGGGTTGCCACCACTTCCCAACGATCCGCGGCTCTTCGCCGCCTCCCTCACGCGCAATCAGGGCACGGTCTCCACAACGCGCAACGTCGGCATTCTGGCCACGCAGTCCACCTACCTGGCATTCCTCGACGACGACAACACCTGGCGCCCCGACCATCTGGCCATCGCGCTGGCGGAACTCCGGCGGGGCGCCGACCTCACCTACAGCGCCCTCGAGAGAACCGACGTTCATGGCAACGTCATCGACGTGTTCTCGGTGCCCTTCGACCGTCGGGCCTGCCGGGAGAAGTCGTTCGCCGATGCCAACTCGATCGTGGTTCGACGTGATCGTCGTACGCTCTTCAGTCGGGCCCCACGACCGTTCGGCTCGTTTCCTCGCGAGGACTGGGAGTTCGCCTATCGCCTGAGTCGACGATTGGCCACGGTCCACATCCCCGAACCCACGGTGACCTACGTGGTTCACGACGAAAGCTTCTACACCGACTGGGCCGGGCCCGACGACGCATGACCATCGACGTTCTCCACGTGTTGCCGGATCTGAAGGTCGGCGGCGGGCAACAGGTGGTGCTCGACGCGGTGCGGTCCGGAGACCGGACCCGGTTTCGATACCACATCGCCCACATCTTTCCGGACGACGAGATGGGACACCGGTTTCGCGACCTCGGAATCGACACCGTCTGTGTGGCGGGCCGCTCCCCGGTGTCCACGGTCCGGCAGCTGGTCCGGCTCATCGGCAACCTCTCCGTCGACCTCCTCCACGTCCACAGCCCGGTCGACCGCAAGTACGGCCACTCGGCCGCCCTGCTGACCCGAAAGCCGGTGGTGTCTCACCTCCATTCACCATGGGACCATCGCGGCACGAGGATTCCCGCGGGCTCCGGGTTGGCGAAGTCCGCCGTGAAACGTCTCAAGGCCGCTGGACGTGACTCCGCGGAACGACGGGTCGTGGCCCGATACATCGCGGTCTCCGAGGCGGTGCTCGAATTCTTCGAAGCACGAGGCCTCGACCGAATAACGCTGATCGAAAATGGGGTCGACCTCGGGCGATTCGCCCCCACCGACACCGGACGCTCCGAGGCACGACAGCGCGTCGGAACTGACCGGCGGGTGGTGATGTCGGTGGCCCGACTTGATGTCGGCAAGGGCCACCTCGATCTGGTGCGGGCCACCACCCTCACGATGCACGAAGACTGGGACCTGGTTCTGGTCGGCGACGGGCCGCTGACATCCGAGATCAGCGAATTCGCGGCTCAACTCGGTGTCACCGATCGGGTTCGCCTTCTCGGTTCCCGAGGTGACGTTCCGGAGCTACTACCTGCTGCCGATGTGTGGGCTCTGGCCAGCGAGTCGGAAGGTCTGCCCATCTCCGTCATCGAAGCGATGGCGGCCGCACGACCCATCGTCTGCTACGACCTGCCCACACTCAGACAGATGCTCGCCGACGACTCGGGGATGCTGGTCGACCACGACCCCCGATCGCTCGCGGCGGCATTCGATGCCTTGTTCGACAACCCCGATCTCGCCGCGAGGCTCGGCACCGCCGCGTGTAGTCGAGCCGCCGAACGTTACGACGCCAAGACGATGGCCCGGTCGATCGAGGCCGTCTACAACTCGGTGATCAGTGGCTGACGGGCCTCACGGCTGAGCGATTCCCGACCCGTCCGCGGCCAGATTTCCCGACCACGCGGCCACAGCCACCGCCGGCTCGATGCGAATCGGGCCATAGAGATGATTGGGACCGAACACGTTGTCGACAACAGTGATCGTGCCGTTCTGCGGGTAGAGGGAGTATCCGCCTCCGTCGAGATAGTTGCCCTGGATGAGCACCGTCCCGATACCCGAGCCCTGTAGGAATATCGGTGAGTTGCTGTAGGGCGCCGCGGCGCCGGTCTCGAACCGATTCGACACGATTCGGTGACCGGATCCGCTGTAGACCTGCACACCGTCGTTGTGGGTGTTGTTCGGGTAGGAGCCGATCATGGCCAGCCCGTGGATCCAGTTCTGTTGGATCAGCCATCCGCTTCCGGCGACCTGGATGCCGTCGGGATTCCCGGAGATGTCGTTTCTCACCACGCGGCTGTTGTCGTGATCGCCGGACACCTGGATCGCACCGGCACCCGACCCTGCAGCCGGGGTCGAGCCTGAGCGCCATCGCAGGGTGGAGTCGCTCACGTCGATCGGGCCGGCGCCGGATCTCAGCATGATGATCATCCAACTGCCGTACCCACCCTCGATCACCGAGTTCCTGATGGTCAGCGTGCCGGCACCGTAGAAATCGATCCCACCCTTCACGTAGACGCCATCGAGCGTCAGGGACGGAGATCGGACATCGAGGTAGTTGTACTGGCTGTTCCACTGGGTACCCGGTGGAGCAGAGTCGGGTCCGTCGATCACCACGAGACCGGCCTCGTCGCCGAGGAATCCGACACCACCGGGCATCGGTGACGAGGGTGACGAGGTCAGGATGGGCCCCGGCGAGGCGGTGGTCGTGGGCGGCACCGTCGTGGGCGGCACCGTCGTGGGCGGCACCGTCGTCTCCGGGGGGACCGTCGTGGGCGGCACCGTCGTGGGCGGCACCGTCGTGGGCGGCACCGTCGTCTCCGGGGGGA